>PBZM01000094.1 GCA_002731015.1 Gammaproteobacteria bacterium | reverse complement strand
TATAACGAGCTTCAGTGTGGGTCCTATGCGTTTATGGATGCTGATTATGGTCGCATTCTTGACGAGAAAGGCCAGCGCATTGATCAAGGCGAGTGGGAGAACGCTTTGTTTATTCTGACTTCGGTGATGAGCCACGCCAAAGCCGATAAAGCGATCTGTGATGCTGGGCTGAAGGCACAATCAGTAGATAGTGGCTTGCCTGTCATTTACGGCCGTGACGACGTGAAATACGTGAAGTGCTCTGATGAGCATGGGGTGATTGAGGATAAAGAAGGCGTGTTAAGGGTCAACGATAAGTTACGTCTCGTTCCCGGGCATTGTGATCCTACCTGCAATGTTCACGATTGGTATGTCGGAGTTCGCAACGGCGTGGTCGAGGTGGTGTGGCCAGTGTCAGCGCGTGGGAAGGCTTATTAGCTTCCAACTCACGCAAATGAGTAAATCCTGGAGGTCGTATGCACATAATTACCGAGCAGCAAATCGCTGAGGTCTTGGACCCAGAAATTGCATTCTTTGCAGTGCAAGATGTATTTGCCAGCATGGAATCTGCGGCTTGGAACTTCCCAGTGGTTCGAGAATCGCTGGGACACCAGGACGCGCTGTATGGCTTTAAATCTGGGTTTGATCCGGCCTCGGGTGCTTTGGGTCTCAAGGCTGGTGGGTATTGGCCTAACAACGCGTCTAACGGTATCGCCAACCATCAGTCCTCAATTTTTTTGTTTGACGCTGAATCAGGGCAGTGCAGCTCGTTGTTGGCTGGCAACACTATTACAGCCCTGCGGACCGCGGCGGCAGCGGCCGTCTCGATAGATCGATTGTCGATCACCGATCCGGGAACGCTGGGCTTGTTAGGTACAGGCCACCAGTCAGTTTTCCAGCTGGAGGCGGCACTCCGCGTGCGGTCGTTTGATGAGGTTATGATCTGGAATAGGTCTGGCCGTGAACTTCAAAAGCATCTCGCCATGGCCGAGTATTATGGGGTGCGATGTCGCGAGGGTAAGCTTGAGGAGGTGGTAAGAGAATCGCAGGTGATTATCACGATCACCTCTTGCTTCGAGCCACTCTTTCCAAGTCAGTGGGTTAATGGTGGAACCCATATCGCTGCAATGGGCACCGATACCAAAGGAAAGCAAGAATTAGATCCCGCTCTCAGCTTGCGAGCTGAAAGATTCACCGACGAGATCGCACAATCAAGGACCATCGGAGAGTTCCAACATCTACCTGATGACGCCCCTATAGTGACAATCGGTTCGGTTATCGAAGGGACCGCAAGTGGTCGCTCGAACGACGACCAGATCACTGTGTTTGATGGAACGGGCGTAGGATTGCAAGATCTCGCATGCGCACAGGCAGTGATAAAAGCTCTCGGAGCCTCATAAGAGGGTTGCTTTGATTAACCATAGTGCGGATTTTTACTCTGACACGCAAACACTGCCATCGCGAGCAATGTCAGAGAGCGTGGTGGGTGTTCAAACGGGTGACGAACGCCATGGTGCTTGTCCGACTACGAACCAGTTATGTGAGCGGGTAGCCGACCTGTTTGGGATGGAGGATGCTGTGTTCCTTCCTTCAGGGAGCATGTGCAACCAAATAGCAATCGCGGTTCATACGAGGCCCGGAGACGAGATTATTTGCTCTCGCGAGAGTCACATTATATTTGCGGAGTGTGGTGGCCTCGCAAAACTATCAGGCGTGATGGTGTCCGTGATTGATGCCGATCGTGGCCTGTTTGCGGCCGACGATGTTTCTCGCCTCTACCGGCGCCCTTCGTCATTTTCTCCACGTACGCGTCTGGTGGTGACGGAACAAAGTTCCAACCTGGGAGGGGGCGCGGTCTGGCCGTTAGATCAAATTCAGGCGGTCTCTCGAACTGCGGCTGACCTTGGGTTGTCGGTTCATATGGATGGTGCTCGCGTCCTTAATGCTTCTGTGGCTACTGGGATATCCGTGAGCGATTACGCTTCGATGCATGACAGTGCCTGGTTGGCATTTACGAAAGGGCTCGGGTGCCCCGTCGGTGCTGTCTTGGCTGGTTCACGAGATTTTATCCGCGAGGCCTGGCAGTTCAAGCGTATGTTTGGCGGAGCGATGCGACAGACTGGAGTATTGACTGGCATGTGCTTGTACGCGCTGGATCATCACGTTGAGCGGTTGTCCGAGGATCACGCCCGTGCGAAGCGGATCGAGAGATTCCTGAGTGGTTGTAAATTGTTCTCTCGTGTCCTCCCCGTAGAGACCAATATTGTTCTTGCTGAAATCGCGACCGACGCTGGTTTTTCTGCCCAAGAGCTCCGCGATTATTTGGCCAAAAAAGATGTTCAGGTCATGGCGGTTGGTCGGGATCGGCTGAGGATGATCACCCATTTGGACGTGGACGATGTGTCCGTTAATCGACTCTTTGAGGCAATAGAGACTGCTGAATCTTCAAATAGAAGCGGTGACAGCCGACTGAAAAAATAGAGACGATTTGTGAATCTATGGCCCCTGAAATTAATGTGAAGATTACAGAGCGGTTCATCATCTGGGTTGATGCCGACGCCTGCCCGAGGCCAGTAAAGACTTTGATATATCGCGCCTCGGATAGACTTAATATTCCTGTGGTTTTGGTGGCGAATGGTTTTTTGCAAAAGCCACCGCATCCGCTTGTGTCCATAGTTCAAGTGTCAAAGGGTTTCGATGTCGCTGATAACGTCATTTTAGAAAGTATGAATTCTGGTGATTTGGTTATTACGCAGGACGTCCCGTTGGCATCTGAGGTAGTTGCGCGAGGTGGTTACGGACTAAATCCGCGAGGTTCTTGGTACGACAAAGAATCAGTCGAGAGTTATCTGAGGCGACGTAACGAGCGGGAAGAGATGCGTGAAGCTGGGCTGGTTCGAGGGGGCCCCCAACCTTTTTCACAGAGGAATACGCAGCAATTCGCCCGGGTATTTGACCAGTTCTTAGCCAGACTTAACCGCTTATAACTCGGTTTTCTGGACGTGCAGAAACAAAGGCTCTGATTCACCAGTCGACCTTGCACTTGCAATGGCCGGTGGTAGTGGCGTCGCTATCTGATTCATGATCGCTTTTGCGGAAAATACTGGCCTCCGGGGGTTACAGTTGGGGCGTTGCAGACGGGTATCCGTTTGTGCAACCGACAATTTAATAGTTGAAACCGCAATTGATATTAGAAAAATTTGTGAGTATTACTCTCGGAGAGGATGGGTCGTAGTCATTTATGCACTTGCAACACTTGGACTCGACTATTGAACTGTTGAACACCCAGAAAAAAAGAGGATACTCAAACATTGGTTCCGCAGCTATTTCTCTTACCGAGAAATCGACGAGCAGCGAGCAGGGCGCTTCGTAAGAGTCCCCGAGAGGGCGCCTGTTTTGACAGGCAAACGAAGGAATAGTTCGACACGTGGCCGTCTTGGGTTTATCCCTCTGGTATATGAGTCGGAACCAGAAAAGGCTGAGTTGAGGCTCAGCCTTTTTTAGTGATTGGCGGTCATTTTACAGCTCAGATCTCAAAGTACAGGCACGCCTTTTTCAGTTTGCCAGGGTGATTTCGGCTTTGCTCCCACAATTTCGAAGATGGCCTGTATCGGTCGGCACAGGCGCGTGCCTTTATCTGATACCACAAACGGTCGTTCGAGTGCCGCGGGATAATTGATAACATGTTGAATGATCGCGTCCTCTTCGCTTTTTTCGATGAGGTCTTGAAGTATTGCCCGCGCATCGGGTCTTAGTATTTCGTGCCAACCAAGGCCAGTCGCTGCTTTTAAATCGCGCAGTAACTTGGCTGTCCACCCCGTATCGAGGTAAAGGACAATGGTTGGTTCTATCCCAGCATCTCTAAGGAAGCGAAGCGCATCCCTTGACTTGCTGCATTTGGGATTGTGATAGATGGTTACCTTCATCTCGCTAAGTATCTCCAATTAGATCGACTGGCCCGTCTTAATTTTTTTTGGACATTCGAGCTACATAAAGTTTGCCGAATTCAACCATTCTGTGATGCGGACACTTTGTGCATTCTGGCATTTATCTTGCACAGCATAACAGCCTGTTAGGTTTTTGACGGAGAAATAAAATGTCAGCGTTAACAAAATTAGAATTCGAACGTGACGTCAGCTGTATTGAAATTAGTCTTTTTGCACAGTGTCGGGCCCTTATTAGCGAGGGAATGGCAAAAGAGGTCGATCAATTGATCGAACGAGCAACTGGCTCTGAGTCTCAGGAAGAACTGGATAAAATCCGGTTAATTAAGGACGTCGCACTTGGTTCAAAGGCGTTAGTTGGTTAATTTTGGTCGGCCGAGGGTACCCTCAATAATTAGCCGGTGATCATTTATTACGACGAACGCGATGACGGGTCTTGCTCCATTATGCGGCCTTTTCGAAAATAAGGCGCACAGGGTGGCCGAAATAGATCAAGGACGAACCCTTTAGAACAGTCTCCTTTGTGCCGATATACCACGTTGTCGGAGTTAAAAATCGTGGTTTTGTCGGTGGCTAAATATTTGATCGCGTCGCTTTTATCGTTTATGGCTATTGGGGTGCATGCTGAGAGTGCGCAGAAACTCGGCTCACCTTTGGCCGTCCTCGATGCGCTTCAGAATAGGCAGGGAGATGTGGTTCTGGCCCTAATAGACAGCCCAGCCGACCAATCAAATCCACTCAAGAACTTACAAGGCTTTCTGAGTGTTTACTCGCTCGAATTGAATGGCGTCGATTTGGGCGAGGTTCGCCGTAATGACGTACTTCAGGTGCGTCCTCGCCTTGGTTTGAACAAGTTAACTGTCAGAGATGCGTTCAGGGATGCTGCTCAGGTGGAACTGAATTTTCCGGCCATGCGTTCAGCAGGTGTATCTACTGCTATTGTTGAGATTCAGACATCGCGTCAGTTTACTTGGATTCGGGCGCTTCCATTGTCTGGGCGCGATGTCCGAGCGATTCATGATGCATTGAACCGAAGTCAACATGGGGGGATGGATAGGGTCATCGATTTGATTAGATCGCGCGGCAACGAGCCTCCTCCATCGCAACGTAAAAATATAAACTGGAGTGGCGGACGCTCGAACTTTGAAGAGACCGATGATGAGTCTGACTCAGAACCCGTGATCTCGAAATCTGTAAGCTCAGGATCCTCAAAAACGACGCCCACGGATTCCGCTGTATCGACTACTATTGCGCGAGACGCGGAATCAGATAAAGTCGCTGAGCCATCATCTGAACCGACCGAGAAAAAATCCTCGGTAAATATATCGGCCGATCGCAGGAGCTATTACTAAGCCGTTCATTTGGAAGTACACTTAGGACATTGAACGGCTGAGGAATTAACGTGAGCCAATCCATCGAAGTCATCGTCTGTGACGGTATTCTGTGTGCTGACTTTAATGAGGGTCGTTTGATCATCGATACGGGCTCACCAGTGTCGTTGGGCCCTGATATAACGGTAAAAATTTTAGGTAACGCGGTACAACTGGTTTCTAGTTTTGGAAGTTACACATGGGCATCGATTCAGCAGGCCCTGACCTTTGAGGCGATCGGATTGATTGGAGTGGACGCCTTTAGTGATTCGATTCTTGGGTTTGATGTTGGTAATAAGACCCTTGCTAAAATTGATGCAGAAATCACGGGCAATGACGAAGCCTTTGTAATGGGGTCTCCTGTCATTGAGTGTCAGGTTGGCGAGGAAAAGCTGAAGTGCCTGCTCGATACGGGTGCCGGGTTATCATATCTACGCGATGCCCAAGTCGCTCTGTCGGGTCAGTCGCTTGGTATGCGTAGGGACTTTCATCCGATACTTGGACAGTTTGATGTTGAGACGGTCGCATGTTCCGTAATAGCGGGGCAGCACCTAATCACAGAAGTGTTTGGGATTGCGACTGAGAGTCTGATGCCTCTGATGGAATCAGCTCAGATTGATGGCATCTTGGGAACAAGCTTTTTTCAGAAGGGTGTGATCGAGATCGATTTTTCAAACGAGGTGGTCGGGGCAACCTTCGACAAGTTTTAGATCAGTCCGAGACGTCTGAAATCGCTGTAGAGTGCCATGCCCCATGAGGATTCTGGCGAGCCCGGTGGTACGCAGACATATCGCTTTCAGTAGATGTTCGTGTCCCTCGATTTACGAACGAATATTCGCTGCATCTACGAGCCCATGGCTCTTAAATAGCCACGATTCCCGCATGACAGTCAATAAGCGTAGCTTGACGAGGAGCGTTAGTGATCTTGTGAGCTAGTGAGTGAACAGCGATATTGAGATTTAAGTAGTCAGGGGGAGACCCTGTTGGGGTTGTAAGGATCTTTAAACTTAATTCCTCTAACCCATTAAATTTTTCATTGGGGATACGTATTGATGCAAGTCAGGTAGCCTGGGCCTCCAGCATTTCGCGGATCTCGCAGATCTCAATATTTTCGATAGCTCAAGTTGCCTAAAAACAATTTGCCGGGCACTAATTTGTTACACTAGGCCCACATTGATCGGTTCACGAATCGCCTCGCAGGCACTTGAGTCACTCCTAAACGCTTGGCTAGGTCACGTTCAGTAATCTTGGTCCTGGCACCCAGTATTCCTTGAAGAATTAGATCTTGAGTTTTTCTGAGGGGTATGTTGCTTAGAGATTCTGTCGTGATAGGTCTTCCTTATAAATGTCGCTACAGGTATAACTAAACAGATATTTCGTTGTAGAGCGCGGACACATAGATTGTTGCTCATAGGGAAGTATTTTAGTGATAAAAATAAAGAGGACTAAATGATGTTGAAAAAGTTTATAGGGGCGACGCTCGGCCTCGCATTGGTTGCTGGCTCAGTGCAGGCAGCCGACAAAATGAGAATCTCTCTGCAGTTGCCGCTGAAAAGTCACTTGGGTCAGAACTTACTGGTCTTTGAGAAGGAAGTGGAGGCTCGTACAAAAGGCGCAGTTGATGTCGAGATTTATGATAGTGCGCAGTTATATAAAGATAAAGAAGTACCGGCTGCTGTTGGTTCTGGCGCTATAGAGGCGGGTGTCGCTTCTCTAACGCGGTATGTTGGTGATGCACCCGTCGTTGATGTGTTTTACATGCCTTTCCTCCTCAATTCCGAGGCCAAGGTCCGTGCTGCAGTCGCGGAGGGAAGCGTCGTTCGGACCACCATCGAGAAAGAGGTCGCGAAGACAGGTGGCGAGATTCTTTACTGGCAGGCATACGGTGGAGCGATCTTGTTGTCTAAGGGTGGTCCGATAAGAACACCGGCCGATATGAAAGGCAAGAAGGCTCGTGTGTTTGGTAAGACGCTGGGGGACTTTGTGAAAGCAGCAGGCGGTGCTCCTACGTTGATTTCTGGGTCTGAACAATACCTAGCGTATCAAAGGGGAACCGTCGACATTGGCATGACCGGAGTTTCTGGTGTCAAGTCGAGAAAGCTCTGGGAGGTGATGGACACGATTACGGTCACGAACCATGCAGATATCGAGTTTGTCGTGGTGGTAAATACCAAGTGGTGGAACAGTCTTTCAAAGGATACCCGGGGACATATCCGTGACGCGGCAAAGGTTGCTCAGGAAAATGTGCGTGATGCCGTGTCTCAGATCGAGGCCGATGCTTATGCCGCCGCCAAGGCCAATGGAATGCAAGTCGTGGAGCTTTCCGAAAAAGAGCTGGATGCTTGGAAGGCTGTATCTCAGCCAGTGTACGACTCCTATCTTAAGGCTACCGGTGACTTAGGTAAGAAAATAATAGACGCTGCTGCAGGAAACTAATCCGCGTCATAAACAACGGCCTCGGTTTCGAGGCCGTCGTTGATAAGGATACATTTCTCATGCGTGTAATTTCGCAAATCTCAACCTGTGCGGGTTTATTGGGAGCAGCTCTTCTCGCCCTAACTGGCCCGTTTCTCACATATGAGGTTGTGGCCCGATACTTCTTTACGGAACCCACTATATGGGCAGCTGAGATCAGCCAGCTTTGTCTTATTTGGGGCTGTCTGCTCGCTATGGCCTGGGTGCTGACACTACGTCACCATATTACGGTCAATGCTTTGACGGGTTTGTTACCCCCATCGTTTCAAAAAGTTTGCGTGGGTATTGCCCTGGTTGTCATCATTGCGTTCTCCTCAGTCATTGTGATTTGGGGCTGGGACATTTTCTATGAGAGTTGGGTTCGGGGTAGGACGACCGGATCTCTCTTGGATCTACCGACCTGGGTAGCGGAGCTCCCCGTTCCGTTGGGATTTTTATTACTAGCTGTTCAGGCTTGTGCCGAATTGGCGACTCTCCGGAAAGGGTCTACCGTGAGCCTGGGGTCCAGTTACGAATGACCATTCTTATCATTATCCTGTGTTTATTTAGTCTCCTGCTGGTGGGCGTTCCTGTCGCGTTTGCCTTGGGCAGCATAGGGTTAGGAATGCTCATTATCGGAGGATTTTCACCGTTAATGGCACCCCAGGCGGTCCTCTCGACGCTTGACGGCTTCATATTGTTGGCGGTCCCTCTATTTCTGTTGATGTCGAATGTTTTGTTAAGGGGAGGAGTTGGGCGCGATCTTTTTAGTGCCGTGCAAGCTTGGGTAGGACATTGGCCGGGCGGCCTCGCAGTTGCGACGATTTTGAGCTGTGGTTTATTTGCTGCAATCTCCGGCTCGTCGGTTGCTACCGCTGCGACGATTGGCACGGTCGCTATTCCTGAGATGGTGAGTCGTGGTTATGACCGGCGGTTTGTTTATGGGCTCTTGGCGGCTGGCGGGACACTCGGTATTCTGATACCACCATCTATCCCGATGATCGTGTTTGGGTTCGTTGCTGAAGAATCTGTGATTGCTCTGTTTCTCGCGGGCATCGGACCAGGTTTGTTGCTTGTTGGTCTGTTCGTGGGGTTCTCAATGATCTACGCACGATTTTCTGGGCAGTACACTCAGATGCCAAAATCGAGTTGGGCTGAGCGCAAAAAGTCTACGATCATGGCTTTGCCCTCTGTAGCGCTGGCGGTGCTTATCGTAGGAGGTCTTTACTCGGGGGCATTCACGCCAACTGAGGCCTCTGCTGTCGGATTCATTACTGCGATCTTAATCACTACATTTTGGTTACGTCGCCTGACTTGGCCTGCCTTTTGGGAGGCCGTGAAGGAGAGTGCGGTCACGACAACTGCGATATTAATCATCATCGCGGCCGCAAAAACATTTGGCAAGGCGTTGGCGTTGTATAGGGTGCCGCAGGACATCTCCGCGTTTATCGCGATGAACATCGATGGACCCATCATCTTCATCCTGATTGTTTCTTTGGTGCTGCTCGTGATGGGTCTTGTTTTTGAGACTTTGTCCATGATTCTGATAATGACCCCTGTACTATTACCGGCAGCGATGGGTCTCGGGTTTGATCCGATATGGTTCGGGATCTACATGGTCATCATGGTCGAGTGCGCTCTCATCACACCACCGGTTGGGCTTAATTTATATGTGATCCAGTCAGTTGCCAAAGTCGCACTCGGTGAGGTAGCGAGTGGAGTGTGGCCATTCTTAGTGATGATGCTGTTTTGCGTTTTGATTCTATTTATCTGGCCCGATCTCGCGCTCTACATTCCGTTTAAGTGGTGACAGTATGGATTACAGAAATCGGCTGCAGGGGCTGTTAGAAGAGAATACGTGCCACCTCATGCCATGTTGCTTCGATGCCCTGTCTGCGAAGCTTATTGAGCAGGAGGGTTATCCATTGACATTTATGTCTGGCTTTGCCGCGTCAGCCAGTCGATTGGGAGCCCCGGATCTTGGGCTAATGAGCTATGGGGAGGTAGTCGACCAGGTTCGTTGCATTACCTCTGTTCTCAAGATACCTCTCATAGCTGACGGGGATACCGGATACGGTAATGCCATGAATGTTCGTAGAACCATCTATGGTCTTGCCCAAGCCGGTGCGTCCGCTATCATGATTGAGGATCAGGTTTCGCCCAAGCGATGCGGTCATACCCCGGGAAAAGAGGTAGTGGGCAGAGACGAGGCCTTTGATCGAGTCCGTGCCGCGACTGATGCTCGTGATGAGGTTATGGCCGCTGGTGGCCCAAAAGTTCTAATTTTGGGCAGGACGGATGCGCGGCATCAGTTGGGTCTCGGAGAAGCAATAAATCGGGCTACCAAATTTGCACAACTTGGCGCTGACATATTGTTCATAGAGTCTCCCAGGACCGAGGAAGAAATGATCGAAATATGTCGATCCGTTCCGGGTCCCAAAATGGCGAATATTGTTGAAGGTGGTCTCACCCCAGAGTTGAGGCCGGATGTTCTTGGTGAGATTGGTTATTCGCTAGCTGCCTATCCTTTGACGCTGCTATCGGCCTCAATGCTGGCGATGAGAGATACGCTTCGGGATATGAAGTCTAATCGACAGACTCGATTAATGGATTTTCTTGAACTGAGAGATCGAGTCGGATTTGAAGACTATTACGCGATCTCTAAGCGCTATTCTACTTCAAAGCGTCGAGACTTATGAGGGAGGATGGTGTGACAGATAAAGCTGCCGGTCCTTTGACGGGAGTAAAAGTTATCGAGATGGGTTCCTTAATTGCGGGACCCTACGCAGGTGCCTTACTGGCGCAGTTTGGCGCAGATGTGATTAAAATTGAGCCGCCCCAAATCGGCGATCCGTTAAGGAAGTGGCGAAAATTGGATGGTGATACCTCACTTTGGTGGTACTCCCAAAGCCGGAACAAGAAGTCACTGACATTGAATCTCAAAGATCCAGATGCTCAAGCGGTGCTACGTGACCTTGTTAAGGAGGCCGATGTCCTGGTTGAGAACTTCAGGCCGGGGACACTTGAAAAATGGGATCTGGGATGGGATGTGTTATCGACCATTAACCGAAAGCTTGTAATGCTTCGAGTCTCGGGCTACGGACAATCTGGCCCTAAGGCTAGTAAACCTGGGTTTGCCGCGATAGCGGAGGCAATCGGTGGGCTAAGATATTTGATTGGATATCCTGATCGGGCACCCGTGCGGACCGGCGTTAGTATCGGTGACACGTTAGCGTCGTTGTACGGGGTTGTTGGAACATTGATGGCTCTACGGCACGCGGAGCACTCGGGTCAAGGTCAGGTGGTTGATGTGTCGTTGATTGAATCTGTTTTAGCAGTGACTGAAAGTTTAATCCCAGAATACGGCGCTGACGGCACGGTACGTGAACGCACTGGGTCATCTTTACCAGGTATTGCGCCGTCCAATACCTACATGACGAAAGATGGTCGTTATTTGGTCCTTGCGGCCAATGGTGACAGTATTTTTCAACGGCTGATGAGAGCCATTGGACGTCCCGATGTTGCTGACGATGTTCGCTTTAAGCACAACGATGGTCGTGCAGCAGCCTCTGGCGAGCTCGACAACATTCTCGGTGCTTGGTCTGTGTCGGTCGATTTGACAGAAGCACTAGATATTTTAGAAGAAGCGTCAGTGCCAGCGTCTGGGATTAATTCAGTGGCTGAGGTCTTTGAGGAAGAGCAGTTCAAGGAACGCGGTTCGATTGAACATCATGCGCTTGAGTCAGGGCTCGATCTCTATATTCCTGCGGCGGTGCCTAGACTGACCGCCACACCGGGCCGGACGCGGTGGCTTGGTCCGAGGCTTGGTGAGCATAACCAAGAACTCCTCGAGCAGTTGGGTCTAACTGAAGAGATGATACGAAAGGTTTCTGGAGGAAAGTGATGTTAATTCGCCCTAGTGATCGGATTCACATCCAAGAAGTTGGAATGCGCGATGGTTTACAGAGCGCTGGTCAGTTCGTTGAGACTGAGGATAAAGTAAGGCTACTGAATCGTCTGTCTAAGACCGGCCTATCAAAAATTGAGGTCACCTCTTTTGTGTCTCCAAAAGCTGTTCCGTTACTAGCTGACGCTGAAACCGTGTTGTCCGCAATCGACCGAGAATCAGGGGTGGTCTACACCGCACTGATCCCAAACCTAAGGGGTCTGGATAGAGCGTTGGCCGTTGAGCTTGATGAGGTAAACGTGGTGATGTCGGT
>PBZM01000093.1 GCA_002731015.1 Gammaproteobacteria bacterium | reverse complement strand
GAAACAGCTGACATTTGGTTAATCTTTTTATCAGGCGACGGATTGCCACTTCCGCCGGCGACAGTTGTAGTGTCAAGGCAGTGACGATCATGCGACGACCGAACTTATTTCGAATCCAACTTTTCCTTGATGCGTGCAGCTTTGCCAGATAACTCGCGCAAATGATAGAGCTTAGCCTTTCGAACATCCCCGCGGCGTTTTACAGTGACCGACTCAACTAATGGCGAATGCAGCTGAAACGTGCGCTCGACTCCAACACCATGCGAGATCTTACGCACTATAAAACTTGAGTGCAGACCCCGATTAGATTTTGCAATCACAACGCCCTCGTAGGCCTGAAGTCGCTCCCGCGAGCCCTCTTTAACCTTGACCTGAACCACGACCGTGTCGCCAGGCGCGAACGTGGGTAAGTCTGTCTTCATTTGCTCATTGTTGAGCGCTTCGATGATCGGATTCATACTCACGACTTTGACTCCCTAACAAATTCATCCAGCAACTGCTGGTCTTCACCACATAGCTCTTGCTTTTCCAACATCTCAGGCCGACGTAACCACGTGCGTCCCAAAGATTGTTTACGACGCCACTTGGCAATCTCCCCATGATGTCCACTGAGCAGAACATCAGGAACCCTCAAATTCACAATCTGTTCGGGCCTCGTATAATGCGGACAATCTAGCAATCCGTTGCTGAATGAGTCTTCCGCTGCACTATCCACATGCCCGAGTACATTCGGAACTAATCGACCAATAGCGTCACACATTGCTATAGCCGCCGGCTCTCCGCCAGAGAGGACAAAATCCCCGACCGAAATCTCGCGATCAACGTCGAGTTCTACCACCCTCTCATCTATACCCTCATATCGACCACATACCATAATTAGTTCCGGCAGCTCGGACAACTCGTGAACCAATGTCTGTGTCAACATCTCACCCTGGGGGCTCAAATAGACCACAGGTGCTCTTCGTAGTTGTGTTCTTGCGTCAGCGATTGAGGCTCGCAGAGGCTCAACTCTCATCAGCATTCCGGGACCCCCACCGTAGGGCCTGTCGTCCACTGTTTGGTGAATATCGGTAGCGTATGCTCTTGGATTGAATGTCGCCAGTTCAACCAGCCCTTTTTGCACCGCTTTCCCGATAACACCATGAGCCAAAGCGTCGGCCACCATGGTCGGAAACAGGGTAACTATGCCCCACTTCATTAGAACTCAGGATCCCAATCAACGCGAATCACCCGTTTTGTCATGTCTATTTCAGAAACGGTTTGCCTGACAAAGGGAATCAACCGTTCCTGTTGATCAATGCTGTCGGTGTTACCAACGACAACCAAAACATCGTTGGCGCCTGTTGGCATTATCTCTTTCACCACGCCCAACACGCGGTTGTTGATCGTCGCTACACAACAACCTTGCAAGTCGCGCCAATAAAATTCGTCACAGTCAAGGTGAGGAAGGTTGCTCTTATCAACTTCAATCAGACAATTAACAATTGACTCAACGTCAGTCCGATCGTAATAACCAGCTAGTTTCACGATGTACCGTTTGTCACGAACCTTCCATATTTCTGGGGCCGTGTCGATCCTCTCTATCGCTGTCCTCTCACCTGTTCTATCAGCCTCTCGCGTCAAAATCCAAGGCACCCATTCGAATACGGAGGCGGGATTATTAGTGAAACTATCCATCCAAACCCAACCGCGTATACCGTAGGGTGATCGAACTCTGCCTACAACCATTCTGTCAGCCATCAGGCTGCCAAGCGTGCATCCTTGAGGAGACGCTTCACGCGATCAGAGGTCTTTGCACCCAGACTAATCCAATGATCGACCCGCTCAAGATCGACACGTAGACGCTCAGCCTTTCCTTGTGCCATTGGGTTGAAAAAACCAACACGCTCAATGAAGCGACCATCTCGAGCATTCCTGTGGTCTGTCACCGTAAAGTGATAGAAGGGACGTTTTTTTGCGCCCCCGCGAGAGAGACGAATCGTTACCATATTCTTTAAATCCTATTTTGCTCCGCACAGAGTCCAAAATCGACGGCGCGTGATAATAATAGCTTTATAATCAAGTTACAACCGCGGCATCCCACCATCAGGCGCGATTCCCGGGATTCCGCGCAACATTTTTTGCATCCCCCCTTTTTTTCCTGCTTTTTTCATCATTTTCGACATTAGCTTATGCTGTTTGAGGACTTTATTAACTTCTTGAACATCGGTCCCAGAACCAGCAGCAATGCGCTTCTTACGAGAACCATTGATCACATCGGGATCACGTCGTTCTATAGGGGTCATCGAATTAATGACCGCTTCCATTCTCGTAAACTGCTTTTCGTCTACTTGATTTTGAATTTGCGCTCCCACGTGCCCCATCCCCGGTATTTTTTCCACTAACGACTTCATACCGCCCATGTTTCGCATTTGCTGCAGTTGATCTCGAAAATCCGCTAAGTCAAAACCCTTTCCCTTGAGAACCTTTTTAGCAACCTTTTCAGCTTTCTCTTTATCAAGCTTCTGCTCAGCTTCTTCGATTAAACTGAGAATATCGCCCATCCCCAAAATCCGTGATGCTAGCCGATCGGGATGAAAAGCCTCAAACCCATCTATGGTCTCACCAACACCCATGAATTTAATTGGTTGCCCAGTGATGCTCTTAACAGATAACGCTGCTCCTCCTCGGGCGTCACCGTCGGCCTTGGTGAGGACAACACCTGTAAGTGGTAAAACGTCAGAAAACGCTTTTGCGGTATTCGCCGCATCTTGCCCAGTCATGGAATCGACAACAAATAAAGTTTCGATTGGACTAAGTACCCGATGAAGCCCCGAAATTTCATTCATCATCGCTTCGTCGATCCCTAACCTCCCTGCTGTATCCACAATTAAGACGTCATAGGCCGCTGACTCTGCTTTTCGCAATGCATTTTTTGCCAAAGTCATCGGATTCTGATCGGAAGTCGAAGGATAAACATCTATTTCGATCTGAGAACCGAGTGCGGCTAACTGCTCTATAGCGGCGGGGCGGTACACATCCACGCTTACCATCAAAACTTTTTTATTTTCTCTAGTTTTAAGGAAATTCGAAATTTTTGCTGCTGTCGTGGTTTTACCGACTCCTTGAAGGCCAGCGAGTAAAATCACTGCAGGTGGTCGTTGGGCTAAATTTAAAGATTCAGATGGTCCTCCTAGGACTGCTTCAAGTTCACTCTGTACAACTTTCAAAAATTGCTGACCCGGCGTCAGACTGGCTCGTACCTCTCGACCAAGCGCACGGGTTCTGACCTGAGATGTAAATTGCTTCACTACAGGAAGCGCCACATCGGCTTCGACCAAAGCCTTGCGGACTTCTTTTAGGGTGCTAGCTATATTGTCTTCGGTTAGACGCGCTTTTTTACCCATTGATTGCAGTGTCTTCGAAAGACGTTCGCTTAATGAATTAAACATGAGGTCTCTTTAGCATAAAGTTCGAACGGACTATCATAGCGAAAAATTAACCCAGAGTAGGAAAATGTCTTTATTAGTTTCGGGAATACTCGCAACAACAGCACTTGTCGCATCAGGGATAGTTCAACTCGCGGCCTTTAAAAAAGGTGAAGCACAGAACGTGAGTTCGTTAATCCTTGGTTTTTTTGGATGCATAATGGCTGTTGTTCTAGTGTTAGTGGGACTAGATGAAAATGGTGGTCGCCCGACTACCGGCCTGATGGGAACTTTACTTGGCGCTCTTTTGCTTGCGATTGTCCTAGTTTCAAGTTTCAAACACCCCGTAAATACGCTTCTGATCGGTGTTGCGCCTCTCACTGGATTATTAACGCTTGTGACCCTAACGACAGTGCACGCACCAAGCCAAATGAAGCCCATAACGTTTGAGACCGGTCTGCACGTTGCCACGTCAGTTATTGCATTTGGAGCTGTCGCTTACGCTGGAACGCTTGCAATCCTCTTGTCATGGCAGCACGCAAAATTAAAAGAGCGGCCAATCACACATCTGATTGTTGTACTACCGCCACTGGACGCAATGGAGCACCTCTTTTTGAGAACAGTGCAGACTGCTTGGATCATCCTCACTACCGCACTCATCACGGGCTTCATATACGTTGAGGACTTCTGGGGACAGAAGCTTGCGCACAAAACCGCACTTTCCCTAGTCGCGTGGCTGGGTATGGCACTTGCTCTCTGGCAACATCTTAAAAAAGGTGGCGTGACAGGTACGATGCGAAAAACAGCGATTGGTGCGGCAGCCTTACTGTGCATCGGCTACCTCGGAAGTAAAGCGATTCTGGAATTCATCCTATGACGGTCAACAGCTTTGAGTGAAATTTCGAATGAAGTCTTAGTCGGGATCTTACTGCTACTGATTATTCTATCCGGTTTTTTTTCAAGCTCCGAGACAGGATTGATGGCTATCAATCGCGTAAGGTTGCAGCATCGGGCCGAAGAGGGCTCAAAAGAAGCCCGCCGAATTCTATCATTACTCGCGCGTCCCGATCGTCTAATTGGTTTGATCCTAATCGGTAACAATTTTGTAAACATCCTTGCATCGGCAATTGCAACAGTCCTCGCTGTTAGAATTTTTGGCGATGCTGGACTGGCTATCGCGACCGGTTCGTTAACGCTCGTTATTCTCATCTTTGCAGAAGTCACGCCTAAAACCTTCGCGGCATTGTACCCAGAAAGAATCGCTGGTCCAGCGAGCTTTGTTTTAATGCCACTACTCCGCATTGCCTATCCTCTTGTTTGGATGACTAACCTGCTTTCCAACGGATTATTAAGAGGACTTGGAATTAACCCGGAGCTCTCGAACCGGGATCGACTCACAAAAGAAGAACTGCGTACGCTTATGATGCAAAGTGAGCACCGTATTCCAACTCGACGCCACGGGATGCTTTTGTCGATCCTTGACCTCGAAAGAATTCAGATCGATGAAATTATGGTTCCACGCGGCGATTTTATTGGACTCGATCTTAGTGACGAAATAGAAGAACTGATCAGTCAATTACGATCAACACAACATACCCGTCTCCCTGTATTCAATGAGGATATTGAAAACTTATCCGGCATTTTACATGCGCGAACTGCGCTTAAATTGATAGACGATCGAGAGATATTAGGTAACGAACAAGAATTTAAAAGTCGCTTAGTCGAGCTATGTGAGGAGCCCTACTTCATTCCCAAAAGCGCCGCCTTGCATACTCAACTGTTTAATTTTCAGAAGGAAAGAGAACGACTCGCTATAGTTGTCGATGAATATGGTGAAATCGAGGGCCTAGTCACTATCGATGATATCCTGGAAGAGATTGTTGGAGAATTTACAACAGACCATATCCAAGAAACTTCACCAGATGTTCATCCCCAAGGTGATGGAACATTCATCATCGATGGCTCGGCAACCGTGCGCGATCTAAATCGTATTCTTGAATGGGACCTACCAACCGACGGACCGCGCACGGTCAGCGGGATGATTGTCGAATTATTAGAATTTATTCCTGAGAATAGTCTCAGTATTAAATACGAACACTATCGACTTGAGGTTTTAGCCATCCAAGACAATCGGGTCCGTTCGGTCAGGGCGTGGAAAGTGGATGTAGCGCGAAGCGATGATTGAATACCATCAAAAAAAAGTCTTCAATTATTAAAGCGGTCAGGCCCCAGATCTCTTGATCGGCATAACGCCATCTTGGCATCGAGCACCTAGAGGCGCGATGTCGGCTGGGTTCAAAAGTAGGTTGTTGTTTAGTAAACTCAAACAACGGAATCGAGAATACCTTTATTATTTCTTCCCCACCTGGATAACCTCCAAGCGCCTCGTCAGACCAAAACACACAAGGCATTACTGATAACTCGTGCAGGCTCTGAATTGGGTTCAAAAAACCGAGAGCTTGATTGCCAGAAAGTATAAGACCAGTTTCTTCAGACAGCTCACGAAGTGCCGCGCGGTTTGCCGACTGATCGCACAATTCAAGTTTCCCGCCAGGAAGCGAAACTTCTCCAGCATGAGTTCGCAGATGTGGTGCTTTTACACAGAGTGTGAGACTAGGATTCTCAAGACCTGATATCACAAACGCGACCGCTGCCCGCTCGCGACAGTGAGGTAAGTGCTCAGGTTCGCTAGGATAGAGTTTTTTCCTAATGATCTGTTTCGTTACATACATTCGGCTAGTATAAGAAAAACTAACGGAGACCCATATGAACTTTTGCTCAAACTGCGGAGAGGCAACAATTCGTCGAGTACCAGAAGGTGATAATCGACCCCGTGATCTGTGTGAGCAATGCGGAATGATTCATTATCAAAACCCGAAAATCATTGCGGGATGCGTTGTCCTCGATCAAAACAAAGTTCTCCTTTGTAAACGAGCGATTGAACCTCGGTATGGGTTGTGGACTCTGCCAGCAGGTTTTATGGAAAACGGAGAAACAGTAGCCCAAGCTGCCTTGCGTGAGACTTGGGAAGAAGCGCGAGCGACTCCCGATCTGGATCAACTCTACGTTGTCACGTCGATACCAAGGATTAGTCAGGTTTACATGTTGTACTTGGCGTACCTAAACGGCAGCCAATATGACTCAGGGCCGGAAAGTCTGGAGACTAGGCTCTTTTCAATAGACGAAATCCCCTGGGATGAGCTTGCGTTTCACACAGTTCGCGACACATTAATCCAACTGAAAAAAGATCTAGAGAAGGGTATTTTCTCTTTACACTGCATTGACCGCGAGGAAACTCCTACGTCTGCTAGGGTTTAGGTTCGTGGCTGGATATCCTCTAAGCGAACTAAATCAAACGCAGGCTCCTCGTATGGATGTACAGTGTACAAAACGTTCTTGACCGGCTCTAGAACATTATCAGGTACCAACATCTCAACCCGCCACTCTTCGACTTTTTCGATCATACCAACGGAACCAATATGCGGATTCGATGAATAGCCGGGTAGAAATTGACCCACACCGAGACACTCCCATGAACAACAACTGTACGCGCCCAGTGCTCCTGCACCCGCAGCGAACAATGCCTCTTTGAGAGATTCTTTTGCTTCGTCCGGTACGAAAATAACTAATTTATAAACGAGTCACCTCCACCCCACCAAAATAAAAGTGGGTTATCTTCTTTTTTAAAAAAGTATAAAACTTAGACAAAAAAGCACTTCTGGCAACATCCTTTCAAGAAATTTCATAGATTTTCACATGTTTAGTATAAAAACAGTTGACGGTCCAAAGAATTAATAGCAATGTTCAGGACATAAGTTGGACAAAAAAGAAGCTACGGAAAGGAAGGGGAAATTTGACCCATGTTGGTATTAACTCGAAAAATTGGTGAAAAGGTCATTATCGGTGATGACGTATCAGTCACTATTTTAGGATTGTTCGGTAATCACGTTCGACTCGGGATTAACGCTCCCAAATCCGTCGATATCCATCGGGAAGAAATCTACGTTAAGATTCAGAACGACAATCAAGACTCCGGTAATCAGGACATCGCTGTCGGCCAGTAAACTTCTGGCCTCTTCAGGGAGCCGCGTGTAACCTTACTTACCTAAGTGAAGGTTCCCTATGAGACAGTTTCCATTCAAATCATTTGTAGTTGGGCTCCTTATCTTCAGTGCTGGGGTGGGTGGTTTTATCCAACTTACTCAGTCAAAACCAACAGCTGAGCCTATCGAAAGTAGCCCTCCCGCTTGGCGGATATCAACACAGCATGCCCGCCTTCAAACCGTTTCTCCGGTCTTCAATGGTTTTGGCTCAGTGCAAAATCCAGGCACCCAGACACTAAGAGCAAGAATTCCAACTGATGTCGCAGCTCTCTATGTCCGAGAGGGAGATCGCGCTTTCGCTGGTGATTTGCTGGTAGAGCTTGATGCCACAGATGCTGAAATAAAGCTCTCACGCGCCCAGGCCAACCTCGCAGATGCTAAAGCCAGCCTCATCGCCCTGAATGCCACCGAGACAAAAGATGCAGAGGCGTTGGCTCTGGACCTCGAAACTCTAGACATTCTTTTACACAAACTGGCTCGAATTTTAGGTCTAAAAAAACGGAACCTCACGAGCGAAGAGGACTTGGACACCGCTAGGCAGGCAGTTGTCAGCCAAAAGCTAAAAATCAATCGTAGAGAGTTGGCCCTGGCAACCGTGGAATCCAAGCGGACTCAACTGACAACCGCAATTCAACGTTTCAGAGCTGAGGTGCGCGCGGCCACTCGCGATTTCGAGTCAACAAAGGTCAAGGCATCCGCATACGGACAAATCATCAGCGTAGACGTTGTATCTGGCGACCGAGTCCAGGCTAATCAAAACTTACTGACATTTGCACCTTATTCTGGACGCGAAATTCGAGTTCAGGTTCCCACGTCCATTGGCCTTATTTTGGCAAGTGCTCTCAGTACACAAACCCCAGTTATCGCCTCGACCGACCGTGGGGATTCCCTAAAACTTACTCGGGTCAGTGGAGCATTGCGTGATAACACAGGATCCATCGATTCGTTCTTTAGTTCAAACACCCAACTGCCACCGACAGGAAGTGTCTTATCGGTCTCTATCCAATTAGTGGCTGAGCCATCCGTCGTTGTTCTCCCGACAGATGCCCTTTATGGTGGTAATCTTATATATCGCATCACTTCGGATAGCACTCTTGAAGCAGTTAAAGTTGAGCGCCTAGGACAACGACCAGGACCCGAGAAAACTGAAATACTGGTGCGGTCACATGACATCCAAAATGGTGACCAAATCCTTGTGTCCCGACTACCGGCTGCCGTCACTGGCCTGAAGGTTGAGATTATCCAGTGATTTCCTTTGTGCATCTGTTTACCAAACACAGAGTTGCCGCCAATCTTTTGATGGTGGTCATGATAATCACCGGTCTGATCGGTATTGATCGATTACGGACACAGTTTTTTCCGAGTTTTGATCTAGATATCATCATTATCTCGGTACCCTGGCCTGGCGCGACAGCTGAAGACGTGCAAGTCGGTCTCACTGTTCCAATTGAAAAATCAATCAAGGAATTAGCACCTATCGACTCGATTGACGCGACCAGCCAATTTGGATCTGCAAACTTTCGAATTGAGTTGGTGGAGGGAGCTAATCTTTCACAGGCACTTGACGACATTAATCAGCGCATTAAACAAAACCTAATCCTTCCTGAAGGAGCCGAAGACCCTATAGTGTCCCCCCTTACAAGGTACGAAAATATCTCAAATCTTCTTATCACAGGACCACTAACGCCTTTTGAATTACAAAAACTTGCACTGAAAGCTGAAGAAGAACTTTTGGCAAAAGGCATTCGAAGAGTGGAATTTCGAGGCTTACCGGCTCGTGAAATACAAATTGAAACCAGTACTGAAACCATAGCGTCTCTAGGGCTCACTCTGGATTCGCTCGCAGACAAAATTTTAACTCAAGCTCGCGATTTGCCTGCGGGGACCACCGGTCGCAACGACGGTGAGCGCCAATTGCGGAGCCTAGAACAAGCACGAAACCAAACCGATATCGCCAATACCGTCATTTCATTAGACGGGTCACCGGTTGGGGTACGCCTTGGTAGCATCGCGACCGTACGCGATCGTGTAAATCCGAAAGCACCCTATCTGACTCATCAACGCCAACTCGCTGTGGAGATTATTCCACAACGAACTGAGAATGACTCAACGCTCGCAATGGCGGAGATTACCAACCAATGGATCGCAGAAACTACGCCACGATTGCCCGCAGGCACCGAGCTGGTCGTTCTTGATGAACGTTGGCAGTATTTAAACGATCGAATCAATCTGCTTCTGAAAAATGGGCTGACCGGCCTATTCTTCGTCATTATTATCCTATATCTATTCTTAAATCAGCGCGTTGCTTTTTGGGTCACTCTCGGTATCCCGGTCTCGTTTCTCGCGACACTCGGCATACTGTGGCTGTTCGGTGGAACGATTAATATGATCAGTCTCTTCGGAATGATCATGGCGCTAGGGATAATTGTTGATGACGCTATTGTAGTCGCTGAAG
>PBZM01000092.1 GCA_002731015.1 Gammaproteobacteria bacterium | reverse complement strand
CCATAGCTTGTTTGATTTCGTCCTCAGTCTCGCCTAGACCTAGCATCAGACTGGTTTTGATCAGTACTCCGGGCCTATATTTTTTCCCGTGATGTAAAACATCTAGAGTTTGTTGATAACTTGCACGGGGGTCCCTAACCGGGTGCGTAAGTCGTCTGACTGTTTCAACGTTCTGCGCAAACACTTCGAGTCCCGAGTCAATTATTGTCTCAATATTTGACATAACTCCCTGAAAATCCGGTGTTAAAGCCTCAACTGCGGTGTCGGGACTTTTTTGTTTGATCGCGCGTATGGTGGCGGCGAAGTGGTTCGCCCCGCCGTCATCAAGATCGTCTCGATTTACGCTGGTCAGGACCACATATTTAAGACCCATTAAGGCGACGGATTCAGCTGTATTCTGTGGCTCATGCAAATCAATCCAACCTTTTGGGTTACCGGTATCAACAGCACAGAACTTACAGGCTCGGGTACATACCGATCCCATGAGCATGATTGTCGCGGTTCCGGCACTCCAGCACTCACCGATATTGGGGCACATTGCTTCCTCGCATACGGTGGAGAGGCCATGAGTCCGGACAATTTTTTTTACGTCTTGGTAGCCTTGTCCTCCGGGGCTAACAAATCGCAGCCAACTCGGTTTATCACCGCGCGGTGCCTGTTCGTTAGATCGACGTTTCTGACCATTTTTAATAGCCTTGACACCGACTGCATTGATTATTTTATCCCCGCTCCTTGAGCGCGAGTTGTTTCCTGTCATGCGGCTTCCGTTGGCGTATCTGAGTACCTAGATATTGGTGGGCAACTGCAAATTAGGTTTCGGTCACCATATACATTATCAATCCGACCCACTGGTGGCCAGTAGCGATCCTTTTTCAGTGAGATGAGGGGAAACGCAGCTTCCTGTCGTGAGAATCGATGATTCCAGTGATCCACCGTTACCGCTTCTACAGTGTACGGAGCATGACGCAATATAGAGTCTTCAGCGGATCCATCTCCGTCTTCGATCAAAGTAATTTCATTCCGGATTGAAATCATAGCGTCACAAAATCGATCAAGTTCGCTTAAGGATTCGCTTTCTGTTGGCTCTATCATCAATGTACCAGAGACTGGCCAACTCATCGTTGGCGCATGAAATCCATAATCGATTAAGCGTTTTGCGATATCATCGACCGTGACCCCAGCATTTTCTTTGACGACACGGGTGTCAACGATACACTCGTGTGCGACAAATCCTTTAGGATCAGTGTAGAGAATTGGATAGTGTGGCGAGAGCCGTTTCGCCATGTAGTTGGCCGATAGGATTGCGTTTTCTGTCGCAGCTGTCAGGCCGTCTGGGCCCATCATACGGATGTACATCCAAGAGATTGGGAGAATCAATGCGGAACCGTATGGTGCCGCCGACACAGGCCCTACCGGATGATCGCCCCCGAACTCGGGATGCCCGGGTATAAACGGTCGCAAGTGCTCAGCAACCCCGATCGGTCCAACTCCAGGCCCGCCTCCCCCATGTGGGATGCAGAAGGTCTTGTGAAGGTTAAGGTGAGAAACGTCAGAACCAATGATCCCCGGACTGGTAAGTCCAACTTGTGCATTTAGATTTGCTCCATCCAAGTAAATCTGACCACCCACGGCATGGATGACTGAGCAGACTTCTTGGACTTCGGTCTCGAAAACTCCGTGTGTTGATGGGTAGGTTATCATCAGGCAAGACACATTGGTTCCGTGAGTCTCGACTTTCGTTTTAAGGTCGTTTAAATCAATGTTGCCGTCTTGATCACAACCAACCACCACCACATCGAGACCTACCATCTGGGCTGACGCTGGGTTAGTACCGTGGGCGGAGGAGGGAACAAGGCAAATCTTGCGATGACCTTCACCACGTGATTCATGGTAACCCTGAATGGCTAGAAGTCCGGCGTATTCCCCCTGCGCCCCGGAATTGGGCTGAAGCGAGATCCCGGCGTAGTCTGTTATTTCGGAAAGCCAGTCATTTAAGTTTTCTATCATTTCCCGGTAACCAAGCCGTTGAGAAGCCGGTGCGAATGGATGTATGTTGGCGAATTCAGGCCAGGTCACTGGGGCCATCTCTGAGGCCGCGTTGAGTTTCATAGTGCAGGAGCCCAACGGAATCATGGCGCGGTCGAGAGCTAGGTCACGGTCTGCCAATCTACGCAAATAACGCATCATTTCGGTTTCAGAGTGATACCTATTGAATGCCTCTTGGCTCATGAATCCTGTGTGTCTCACTGCATATGCTGGAATATCGGAGTTCGGGGCTCCGGGCGAGATACCAAATATCTCTGCAAGCTTTTCTAATTCTGTCTCGGTTGAGGCCTCGTCAAAGGAGACCGAGACCGTCGTCTCGTCCACTTTATAAATGTTGAAACCAGATGCGAGTGCTACGGCTAGAGTATCAGCTGCGTTATCTACACGAATTGAGACGGTATCAAAGAACGTCTGATTAACCATCTGACCAGCGGCCTTGATCCCAGAATGGAGTCGTGAAGCAAGCTGATGTACTCGCGTAGCCTGCGCCGTTAGCGCATTGGGTCCGTGATAGCAGGCATAAAATCCTGCGATGTTGGCGAGTAATACCTGCGCTGTACAGATATTGCTGGTGGCCTTTTCGCGACGGATATGTTGCTCGCGCGTCTGCAGTGTCAAGCGGAACGCTTGACGGCCCTCGGAGTCAATCGACTGACCAACGAGACGACCGGGGATGTGTCTTTTTAGTTTGTCTGAGACCGCGAAGAAGGCGGCATGTGGTCCCCCATTACCCATAGGTACACCGAAGCGTTGTGTTGAACCCAGACAAATATCCGCTCCTAAGTGTCCTGGTGCCTCAAGTATGGTGAGGCTTAGGATATCGGCTGCAACGATCGTAAGGATCCCTTGTATTTTTGCAGATTTAATCAAAGGTTTGATATCTGTAATCGATCCGTCTTTGCCCGTGTATTGAGTGATCAAGCCAAAGGCATCCGTAAACATGGGAGGATCTTGTGGATCAAACTCGATAATTTCATATCCAAGAGGTTTTGCTCGTGTCCTTAGAACAGCGAGAGTTTGGCTGAAAACGTTGTTGGAAACATAAAATCGCTTTGACTTCGACTTTGAGTTGCGTGCGCAAAGGGTCATCGCTTCAGCAGCGGCCGTGCCCTCATCAAGCAGGGAGGCATTAGCGACTGCCATTCCGGTAAGCTCAACAATCATCGTCTGGTAGTTAAAAATAGCCTCGAGCCGACCCTGAGAAATTTCTGGTTGGTATGGAGTATACGCCGTATACCAGGCGGGATTTTCGAGAACATTGCGCTGAATGACGGCCGGTGTAATGGTGTGGTAGTAGCCCTGTCCGATCAGTGAACGGACTACTTTGTTCTTCATTGCGATTGCTTTTAGATTCGCGAGGGCTTCTACCTCCGACACCGCCTCAGGAATTATCATCCGTGTCGTTTTTCGAATATTCTCTGGCACCACTTTGGTGGTCAAATCTTTCATCGAGTTCAGGCCCAGGGTTTCGAGCATCACGGCTCGTTCATCCTCAGATAGGCCGATATGACGATCGCCAAATGTCATTTCCTGCTTCACGCAATTTACCTCTTACAATTCTTCTTGGATAAAAGTCTGATAGTCAGCCTCATCGAGCAGATCTTCGAGTTCTGATGTATCGCTTAAATTCATTTTGAAGAACCAGCCATCGTTCTCTGGATCCTCATTGACCAGTTCCGGACGGTCTGACAGTTCTGAGTTGGATTCAACGATAGTTCCGGTGACCGGGGCGTAGATGTCACTTGCAGCTTTAACAGATTCTACCACAGCGACTTCGGCGCCCTGATCTGCCGAGGTGTCGGCTTCAGGTAATTCCACAAAGACGACATCGCCGAGTTGCTCTTGCGCGTAGAAGGTAATTCCGACGGTCGCTGTGTCGCCTTCGATACGGATCCACTCGTGTTCGCGAGTATATTTGACAGTCATACACTGATCCTCTTAATGGCTTAAATTCCTTACATAGCGTTGTTTAACGAAGATTGGGTCGCAAACGGCACAACGTAGGTCTTTGCCTCTAACTTCTGCTACTAATTCTGTACCGAGTTCACACAAATTTTGTAACACATAACCCATAGCCACTGGTCCCTGAAGCGTCGGTCCAAAACCTCCGGAAGTGATTTCTCCAACCACACTGCCAGCGACATTTTTCAGTATCGTGTGATCTCTTAACGGAGTTTTTCCGTCTTCTGGCTTAATCCCGACTCTCTTTCGAGGTGATCCATCTGTCATCTGTTTTAGAATTATCTCAGCGCCTAGGAACCCACCATCTGTTCTACGCCGTTTTTGGATTGACCACGAGAGATCAGCCTCGATTGGTGTCGTGTCGGTGGTCAGATCGTGCCCGTATAAGCACAGACCCGTCTCAAGCCGCAGTGAATTTCGGGCGCCTAAACCAACCCAAGTGGTCTCCCTCAATTGAGTGAGCTCTTCGGCCAATTCGCGCACAAATTGCTTGGCAATCGAGATTTCATAACCATCTTCGCCCGTGTAGCCGCAACACGATAGTATGATGTCATGGTCATTCCACGATGTTTGAGTTGAACGCATGAATGTAAGTTGCTCTGCCTCTGGAATCAGCTCAGAAAGAATGCGACGGGCTTTGGGTCCCTGGACGGCGATTAAGGAGTGGTTATCGAAATATCGCATGGTCACGTCTGCTGGAAGGTACGTTTTTAGGTGATCAATATCTCCATGCTTGCAGGCGCCGTTAACCACTAGACCCCAGGATTCTTCGTCCCATCGTGTCAGCATCAAGTCATCGAGGATGCCGCCATTATTGAGAGTCAGTTGCGAGTATCGAATCTGACCAGGAATCATTTCTTGAAGCGCTGCGGGTACCAGTTGTTCAAGAGCGTTTGTCGCTCCTTTCCCCTCGATCAGAAGTTGGCCCATATGTGAGACATCAAAGAGACCAACAGCATTTCGGGTGTGTATATGTTCGCCTTTGACTCCAAGGGAATACTGTACAGGCATCCTGTAGCCAGCGAATGGGCCAAATTTTGCGCCTCGTTCGGCGTGGAATGATTCCAAAACCAAAGCGTGTAGATTCGTCATGCATACTCCCTTCAGACTATTTCGCATGACCCATCTGTCATTGACCTGAGAGATTCAGGTATGAACCCTTTCTCCTTCGGTGAGCGATTGCTTCTTTCCAGATTCCTCATTCACCAGAGCGGTCCTTTTGCCTGAGAGTTTCCGAGTCGGTTGCTCCTTCGGCGGCACTTTAGTGCTCTCTCCCGCTGAGATGGTCGCAAAGCAAATTGCGAGGAATAAATATTATCGCTGTTAATAACCCCTCAGGCAAGCCAAGATGTCGAGACCGATAATAATAAAAAAGCTATCACGCTGAGCGGAATTTTTACGGACCGCTCCAGTTGATCTGACATATTTCTGCGCTTCGATCGTCGAAGTCCCATACCCGTCCAAACGCCCTGACTCTGCCTTTCAGCGCTCTCGATATCGTTATGTCTGGACCCATCCAGTAATTCGTGTTGGTCACGGAAACTTCTTGGTTTTCGTTGGCTCCCGTTATTGGCTCAACACTTCCAATGATTTTTTTTCCTACCGTGAGGCTTCGAACTTGCTTTTCTCTTTTGAACTCGATCGGCTCCCGAGAGGTACCGAGATTCTCACTGATTAGAAGCGAGAAAAGGTGAGTAGTTCCTTTTGCTTTGCCGCTGAAGATCTGGCTGAGGCCCTCGTATGCGGGACCGGATGCTCTTTGATCAATAAATGTTCCAGCTTTCCAATCCCCTCTAGACATTCGACCCGGTATATCAAGAAGCATCACCACTTTGAGACCGTTCAAGATCTCATTATCGAAGCGTCCTTCATGGATATCGACACCCAGCCATGCTTGGCAGTGGCCCTCTGTCGGATAGTGTACCCCCAAGCTAATCACGCACGGACAAAAGACCGTGCAGTTACAGTTGAGAATCAGTTCTCCCTTTATGTGCCAAGATGGGAATTCTGAGCTCATGTTATTACCTCCAAAAAGATTGAGAGAACGAGAGTAATGGAGGCGGCACCTATCAGCGTCATCCCCAGCAGCCCAGAGAATTTTTCGCTCAGGTGGCCTTGTTTCTCGATAACCATGATGGATGTTAAACCAGCCATCCAGAGCATATTCATTGCGCCGCCTACAAATGCTAGAAGCATCAGAGCCCAACAACATATAACGCAGATTGTCCCCAGCTGCGCGCCCATACGGAAGGAGCCTGTGTAACCTTCTTTCCAATGACCAAGGAAGAAATGCATCGGGGATGAGCAGACGGTAAGACACGCATTTTTAATTTTTGTGAATTGGTATATGCCGGCTGTCAGTAGAAGAAGACCGTTCAAAAGCATTGAATGACTTCTACCGTCGAGCCCTATCAGATTCTGTTCCAGGAAGTATTTCTGAGCGAGGCTCGCCAGAGGGACCACCGTTACCCAGATAGCAACGTAACCTGATGTTAGTAGAGCCGTATGCTTGAAATCATTCCGTCTGATGTCTTGGTGCACGACCACGAAGTTGTAAAAGGAGGGAAGCATCATTGCTCCGATCATCAGACTCCACATTCCCGTGAGCTGGAATATAGACGCCTCAGATGCTGATATGCAGAAATCCTTGATGAACGCCAGACTCGTCACGCTGTCGGTGGACGACATGACGAAAAGCAGTAGCCAACTCGAACAAATACTTCCGTAAAATAATATCCAAAAAGTGTAGGACGGTTTGGTAATCGCTGGTGTTCCGTCAAGATTTGTCATGGATTGAGTTCCTGACGCAATACAAATTTTTGAACTTTACCAGTGGCAGTCTTAGGGATTTCTCTGAATATGACTTCCTTTGGGGTCTTAAATCCAGCGAGGGAATGACGGCAGTGATCTATTATGTCGGTTTCTGAGTATTCTGTATCTGTCTTAAGCTCAATCACAGCGACAGGCACCTCGCCCCATTTTTCACTGGACTTGGCTATAACCGCTGCACATTCAACCCCGGGTAGGCGATACAAAATATTTTCCACTTCCACAGAAGAAATATTTTCCCCACCCGAGATTATTACATCTTTAAGCCTGTCTTTGATTTCAATATATCCGTCAGGATGTCTTACCGCGATGTCTCCGGTCCGGAAAAATTTACCGTCTTCGAAGACAGCCTCTGTCGCTGCCTCATCTTTGTGATAACCCTTCATCAACGTGTTGGATCTAACCACAATTTCTCCCTGAGTTTTCCCGTCATGTGGGACCGGCTGGTTGTCTGCTAGACCAAGTACCTCAGTTTCTTCGGTGTGAGTGAATTGGACACCCTGGCGAGCTTTTATAGTCGCCTGTGCACCAAAATCTAGATTATCCCAGTCTGTGTCCCAGGCACAGTGCATGATGTGACCAAACGTCTCAGTTAAGCCATAGACCTGCATGACCTCCATTCCTAACTGTTCAACCTTTTCAAGTACCGCGGGTGGTGGCGGTGCACCTGCTGTCATGACCTGAACAGAATGCTCAAAAGTCTTCTGATCAATTTCTGGTGCGTTGATCAAAAGGCCCAGTACGACCGGGGCACCGCCAAAGTGTGTGACCTTATATTCGCTTATTGCATCGAAAATTATTTTGGCACTAATTTTTTTAATGCAGATAATTGAGCCGGCCACTAGCGCGTTCAGCCAGGCATGGCCCCAGCCGTTGCAATGAAACATTGGCACGGTATATAGGTAAACCGGATGCTGCGGTACACCCCAAGCAGGCACCGTTCCCATAGCCATCAGATATGCGCCACGATGATGAATGACAACACCTTTGGGCGTGCCCCCCGTGCCTGAGGTGTAGTTTAGGCCGTATGCTTCCCATTCACTCTCTGGCAGTGACCATGAATCATCTGGGTCTCCGCTTTCAAGAAAGTCATCGTAAAGAACTTCTTTTGGGAAGTGATGTCGGGAGACTTCATGGTTGGGGCACGGTATTACAATTAGCTTTTTTTCGCTGGTGTTGATTTCGGTTAGCGCTAGTTCCAGTTGCGCTGTGAGTTCAGCGTCTACGACAACAACCGCAGGCTCCGCGTGCGCTATGATCCTAGCGATTGTGTCTGTGTCCAGTCTGGTGTTTATCGTATTCAGTACGCACCCTGCCATCGCGACGGCGAATTGTAACTCAACCATTTCTGGAGTATTGAAGGCGAGAACGGTTATAACCTCACCACGCTTGACGTCAGATTTTTTTATCGCAGATGCAAAAAGGCAGCAGCGTGTATAGACCTCGGACCAAGTCCTTGTTTTTCCGTTATAGGTCGTGGCTGGTTTGTTTCCATAGACTGCCGCCGTTCTCTTGATAAAGGATAGAGGGCTCAGGGGGACATGATTAGCAGCCCTCGGCTTCATGAATTTACTGTTGATCGAATCTACTTTGGTCATTTTTGTCTTTACCTAAACATCGGTAGCGGAGTCACTCGTGCCTCTCTTTTATGGTCAGAGAAGTCAACAACTACTTCGTTCCCGTCAATTGCGTGTCTCGTGTCTATAACACCTACCGCGATATTGGAATTCAGTCTAGGGCTGTATGCCGCTGCGGATGCGTAACCGACGTAATCATCTTCGGAGTAGATCGAAGACCTGTCCTCGGGGGGTGAATTAAACCTTGGTCCATCGACCCGGAGACCAACAAATTCGCGCTTTACGCCGGTTTGCTTGATCTTTTGAAGTGGCGCCTTGCCAATAAACTCCTGATTTTGATCGAGGTCAATAAAACGACCAAGACCAAACTCAAACGGGTTGCTGTGCTCGTCACAGTCGGTTCTGAAGGAGAGCAGTCCACTTTCCAGTCGTTCGACATAGTTTGGCGCACCTGGACCGATGTTATATTGTGCCCCCGCATTTTTAACTTCGGCCCATAAGCTTTCTCCAAGATTGTTATCGAGGAGATAGATTTCAAAGCCTCCTTGTTTCGACCAACCGGATCTGGCCAAAATCACTGGAATACCCTTTAACTTAGTTTCCTGGAAACCAAAAAATTTGAGATCATAGATCCATTCTCCAAACATGTCAGCGATTAGGGGTGTCGCGAGCGGTCCTTGGACCGCGAGTGGTGATGCGTCAGGTTCGAAAACATCGACACGATATTTAAGGGAGTCAGCGATTCCGGATACCCATAATTTGATATCACTATCTGCTATTGATAACCAAATTTCGTTTTCTGAAATTTGGAGAAGGATAGGATCGTTTATGAGTCTCCCTTGGTAGTCACAGAGTGGAATGTATTTTCCTTGACCGACCTGTAAGTCGTCCAGATTTCTGCCCGTGAGATACCGAGCAAACTTGACTGCATCCCTGCCTTTGAAGGCAACTTGCCGTTCTATGCTGACATCCCACATAGCCACCCCTTTCAATAATCGATCATACTCCGCGGATTTATCACCGTAACTGGTCGGGAAATACATGTGGTTATAGATGCTAGCCGACGTAAGCCCATCCTGTAACGTCGACTTGAAAAAAGGACTTTTCCGGTTCTGTGGACCGATTGAGAGGGAGATTGTCATGGTCGCTCATCTTTTTTTATCGACTTTGCAGGAAAACTTTTTGTCGAGTCAATTAATTTCGTGCACTGAATCGGATCCAGCCGGCTAGTTAAGGCGTCTGTTTAACGGTTAACGGGTTTAACTCTATTTGAATAATTCTTGCGCAAATTCCGCGGTTTTTCGGAAACCCCCAAAAGCGTAGAAGTGGACCGATTCAAAGCACGTGTTAGCTTCAGGGGAAAATTGTGGTGCTAGAGAACAAATTAGCTCGGTGGGATCATATGAATTCACGAGTTTAGTCAGCTTGTCCCGTTCGTTGATCAGAAATTTTAATGAGGGCCCGACGCCAGCCTTGATTGCAAAATTGATTAGTGAAAGAAATTTCGTCGGACCAGCAACACCTACCCGGATTGGCAACATATTCCCTCGGTCGCGGATTACCTTTTCCCAATTGATTATCCGCTGTGCGTCGAAGCAGAATTGAGTCTCAAGAAAAATATTCAGATTTCGTGATACGGCGAGGTGATTTTTTTGATCGAGAGCGTCTTGGAGTTGTTGTTCCGTAATGTCAGGAGAACCCTCGGGATGACCTGCTACTCCTATATTAATGATACCAAAGTGCTCAAATACACCGGAGCTGATGAGGTCTGCAGAACTTGAGAAGCGGCCGGCAGGCTGATCCTTGGTGCCGGCGATGATTAAGACCTCTGAGATCTCAAGGTCTGCATATTTTTCCACGACTCTGGCTAGGTCACCTTCGTCGGCTGTGGTGCGGGCGGTGATGTGTGGTATTGGATTCATGCCATCCCGTTTCAATTTCTCAACCGCTGTGAGGGTGTCTCGGACGGACGTCTTTGGCAGGCTAGTAACATTAACTTTAGTGCCCTTTTCGAGGAATGCTGAGAAACAACTGATAGTATTAGATTCTTTGGGCGTGATCTCTATCGACCAGCCCTTCAGCGAAGCCTTGGCATCAAACGTTTTCATTTTATGTTCACTTTTTGGTAGTGTAGATCGGTCAGGGTTAATCCGAATCCGTAAAATCGCAAGTGAAATCGTGGGTCACCTCAGAGTGCGCAGTCCTATAGCGGGCAGGAAAGGCTCGCAATCGGTAGCGGTGACTTAACATTAGATCTCCCAGAATGATTAGGTAACAGGAGTGAGCGTAAATGTTCGACATGAATTCATCAATATCAGTCTACGATGAAGCTTTGTGTGAGGCGTTAAAGTATGAATCTACACGACAAGAGGATCACGTTGAGCTGATTGCCTCAGAGAACTATGCAAGTCCCAGGGTTCTGGAGGCGCAAGGCTCGGTTCTCACTAATAAATATGCAGAGGGCTACCCTGGCAAGCGGTACTACGGGGGTTGTGAACATGTGGACGTGGTCGAGCAGTTGGCTATTGATCGTGCAAAGCGGCTTTTTGGGGCGGAATACGTGAATGTGCAGCCTCATGCCGGTTCGCAAGCCAATGCGGCGGCATATCTCGCGTTAATGGATGCGGGCGACACGGTTCTTGGTATGTCATTGGCAGATGGTGGCCACTTGACGCACGGTGCCTCCGTCAACTTTTCGGGCAAGGTCTATAACGCAGTTCAGTACGGTATCGATGCCGATGGCTACATGGACTACGACCAGATGTCGGATCTTGCTGACCAGCATAAGCCTAAGTTAATTCTTGGTGGTTTCTCAGCATACTCTCGTGTGGTCGATTGGGCCAAGATGCGGCAAATCGCCGATAATGTCGGCGCATATTTTTTAGTTGATATGGCCCACATCGCGGGCCTTGTCGCGGCCGGTGTTTATCCGTCACCCATCCCGCACGCACATGTGGTCACAACCACAACACACAAGACATTACGCGGCCCCCGGTCGGGCTTGATTCTGTCAGGTCAGGACGACGAAATCCTTCACAAGAAACTGAACTCTGCGGTATTTCCTGGGATGCAGGGCGGACCCCTAATGCACGCGATCGCTGCAAAGGCGGTGGCCTTTAAAGAAGCGATGGAACCAGAATTTAGAGCCTACCAAGAGCTGGTCGTGAAAAATGCGCAGGTGATGGCATCGGTCTTCGTCGAACGAGGATTCAAAATCGTCTCGGGTGGAACCGATAATCACTTGATGCTGGTGGACTTAGTTGCTCAGGGAATTACAGGGAAAGCGGCCGATGCCGCACTCGGTGAGTCACACATCACAGTGAATAAGAATGCCGTACCGAACGACCCGCAGTCGCCATTCGTGACGTCAGGGATTCGAATTGGTACACCCGCTGTTACGACTCGTGGATTCGTCGAGAGCGACTGCCGTGAGCTGGCTCACCTGATCTGTGATGTGCTTGATAACCTTGACGATGGGGGCCTCAAGGGGAGAGTCCGTGATCGAGTTAAGGCGATGTGTGATCGCCTTCCGGTGTACCGTTAAGCATCCGGTCGATACGGGCATCTTTTTTTGCCCATATCGAATTCATCCATGCTCGGAACGCTTTGAGTTCAGCCAAGGTCTCTAGCTTTCCTTCGAGCCCCTCCGGTATCTCAATTCGTTCGACATGGATCATGGCTTTAGGAACATGGCCCGCGAGTAAATGCCAGACACTCAGTCGTGCCCCGGGATATGCGAGCGTGATATCAAATATCCCATCCAGGCGGTCCCGAAGGCAATGAAGTGCGAGCTGCGGACCGCCAACCTTAGGCTTAAGCAAATGCTGATACGGTGAACGGTTTTTCTTGTGTTTTTCGGGAGTGAATCGCGTACCTTCGGCATAATTCACTATCACACACGCCTGGTCGGGGTTCCGCGACAACACCTCGTGGGCATGTTCAAAATCACGATTCTTTAGGTCGGGTCGATTCTTAATGTCCTCCTGCGTGTAGCGGCGCATTATCGGAAAATTTAGAGCCCACGCGCAAATATTGATAACGGGTACATAAAGCAGTTCCCATTTCATAAAAAAACGCGGGAGCGTGGTGCCCTTGCCGAGGACTACCATCACCATCATGATGTCAATCCAACTCTGGTGATTTGCGATAATGAGATAGGTCCCCTCGGGATTAATTTCGTCACCAGTTACGACATACTCCATAGGTACCGTGGTTAACAGCCAACGCATGAAATCACCCCAGGTCCTAGCAATGCGAGCAGCGAGTCGATAGCTTAGTGTCCGCGTTGATGGGATTAACTTTAGGGGTGATACGAGGGTTATGAGCAATCCCCCTAAAAATGTTGCGACTGCGAGAAGAAAAAGACGTAAAATCGATAACATTGATTTAGCCATAGTGTTATTGCGCGTATAGAGTAGCGCGATTAGGCTTCTTGTTCCTTAACCCGTTGGAAGTTTCATGCTTGACGCAATTGTCGTAGAACCATCACAAACCGCCGATAGTGCCGTTGTCTGGCTCCACGGGCTCGGTGCAAGTGGTCATGACTTTGAGCCTGTATTACCGTTGTTGGAACTCGACAGCCAGACCACACGTTTCATTTTCCCGCACGCTCCTCAGATTCCTGTGACCGTGAATGGTGGGATATCGATGCCCGCCTGGTACGACATTGAGCACATGGATATCGATCGGACAATCGACGTTTCCGGGATTTCTCGCTCAGCGGACCGAGTGGATGCCATTGTTCAAACGGAAATGGATGAGGGCATCCCTGCAAGCCGCATCATTCTTGTTGGCTTTAGTCAAGGTGGAGCAGTCGCGCTCTATGCCGGTGTGCGTTCTAGACAATGTCTCGCTGGAGTTTTAGCGCTGTCGACTTATTGGGTTGGGGCACAAGATTCTGACTTAATGCCGGGGCGTGCTCCTGAAGGCTTACCTATCGAGATTCATCATGGAACCTTGGATCCTGTGGTCCCCTATGTACTTGGAGAGCAAGCGTATGACGCACTGTCGGCGCTAGGCTATCCGGTTACGTTTCAGGCATTTGACATACCGCACAGCGTAGCGCCTGAACAACTTAAGGCCGTTGGGCAATGGATGGCGTTGCGTTTGAAACCCGATTCCTCATCAAGGAGCAAGGAATGAGAGAACCTGTACGTATTGCTGTTACTGGTGCCGCCGGCGCGATCAGTTACACAATTTTATTCAAAATTGCAGCCGGAGAGCTGCTAGGCAAGGATCAACCGGTGATCCTTCAGTTGGTGGAGATCCCACCGGCAATGACAGCGCTTAATGGTGTTGTTATGGAATTGATCGACTGTGCTTTTCCGCTAGTGACTGGTATCTCAACGAACGACAACCCAGAAGAGGGCTTTAAGGATGCTGATATCGTTTTTATGATTGGTGCTCGGCCACGCGGGCCGGGTATGGAGCGGGCCGACCTGTTAAAAGAGAATGCGAAGATCTTCTCGGTACAGGGTAGGGCATTAGACGAGTTCGCATCGAAGGATGTTCGTGTCTTGGTCGTTGGTAATCCAGCGAATACTAACGCTTTGATTGCAAGCCGTAACGCCCCTAGTCTCGACCCGCGTCAGTTCACAGCGATGACCCGTCTCGACCACAACCGTGCGGTTGGGATCCTCGCAAATCATCTGGGCGCTCAGCCAACGGATGTTGACAATGTATTCATTTGGGGCAATCACTCACCGACCCAGTATCCAGACTTGCATCGCGCGACAGTAAGAGGTTTACCGGTTCTGGATCAGATTGATCGAGCATGGTACGAGCATGATTATATTCCGACGGTCGCGAAGCGTGGTGCAGCAATCATCGACGCGCGTGGAGCCTCATCTGCTGCCTCTGCGGCGCAGGCTGCGGTTGATCACATGTGTGATTGGATTCTAGGAACGAATGGTAAAATTGTGTCGATGGCGGTTCCTGCAGATGGTTCTTATGGAATTTCACCTGGTGTGATCTATTCATACCCCGTCATCTGTCATGGCGGCGACTACAAGATCGTTCAGGGCATCAGTGTCAGCGATTTCTCGCGTGAAAAGATGGATGCAACCAACGATGAACTAGTTGGTGAGCGTGACGCGATTGCTGAGTTGCTGCCTCTGGAAACTGAACTGAAACTCAACTCGGTCTCGCATCCCGTCACATAATCGGTGACTATAAACAGAAAGGGGGCGTTAGCCCCTATCGTGTGGAGTTGGTCATGAATACCCAGCGCGTTTGGTTTGCTTTTTTTATCGTCCTGGCGCTCACGTTGAATTTCGGATTCTTCGTTGGTGAGATCGATAACCCTTCTCACCACAACCTTTATGAGTTTTTCTTCGCGCTGATTGTGTCCCTTATTGCGACGATTCTGAAGATTGGCGATCGATCACATCTAGGCGCAGTCTTGTTGGCGACAAGCTTGGTTGCTGATCTCCAATTGATTGTGGCAGCGGTGATTTGGGCCTACGGATCCCAAGTGACTGGTCATGTATCAGGCAGCGTAATGGCGAGTATAGTATCCCTCGCCGGCGGAGCAATGCTGGCCAACGTCACAAGCGTTATTCTATTAATCGCTGAAACAATCCAGTTGAAACGCTAATGGAATCGACCCATCGTACTCGGTCACGTATTCGTGGTGCAGCGATGTGGCTCCTTCTGCCAAGGCTCAGGGCGCCGCTTATAGCTCTGATCATCACCTACTCTGTGAGTATTTTGGGGTTGGTTTTAATTCCAGGACAGGCACCTGATGGTAGTGTCTACTACCTCTCATTCCTTGATGCATTTTTCGTCGTAAGCTACACCGCGACGACCATTGGCTTTGGTGAAATTCCACATCCGTTCACGGCTCAACAAAAATTGTGGATGCTTTTCGTGATGTATTCCACAGTAATCGCTTGGCTCTATGCCATAGGTTCTGTGTTATCTGTGATCTCGGACCCTAGTTTTCGTCGGCTTCGGGTTTATCAGAGAGCCGTCGGTCGCATTCGGGCTAGGAAGGAGCCGTTTTGGATTGTTTGTGGATATGGTGGTGCTGGTAATCAAGTGATCCGATTCATGGATCAATCGGGTATCCGTAGCGTGATGATCGATTCGGATCAGACACGGGCCGACACAGCGAAATTATCCGATATGACTTATGATCTCGATGTTTTGGTGGGCGATGCCAGTGAGCCTCAAACACTCGTTGATGCTGGGGTGCAGAGTGCGTTGTGCCGGGGCGTCCTTGCTTTGACCGATCACAATCAAACTAATCTAACTATTGCAACCAATACCCGTATTTTGGCACCGAGGGTGCCTGTCCATGCTCGTTCGGAGAGTGATGCCAACACTCGTAACCTAAGAAGTTTTAATACAGAGGTAGTGATAGATCCCTACCGAGTCGCAGCCCGCAGTCTGACACAACTCATTCGAAAACCACGCGCATTTGCTCTGTATCATGAACTAGTGGATCCAGACTTAAATCAGATTGAAATTCTTAATGTACCTGACTCTGGGCACTGGATCGTTTGCGCTGGAGACCGCTTAGCTGAGACCGTCACTGAGGCATTTTTGAGGGCCGAAATAGCGTTCTGTCTGGTGAGTCCTGAGGTGTCACCGATCGGCGACTCCATCACTTGGGTACAGGGGCTGGGTACAGAGGCGAATACGCTCCGGCAAGCAAGGATCGCTGAAGCAGTAGGAATCGTCGCGGGAACCAACGATGACGGGGATAATCTGTCTATCCTTTTGACTGCCCGAACTGAGAATGAACGTTTGATAACGGTTGCGCGAAGGAATAAACCAACGAGCGAACCTGTATTCCGCCAAGGCAACTTCCACTACGTTTTGCGTGAGGGGCGGATACTTGCGCAGGAGATGTATGCTCGGATTACGACTCCACTACTACATCAGTTTATAGGTCAGCTCGAGGTGATGCCGGAAGCGTTGGTGCAGAGGATTATCGAAAAACTGAACATGCGATTGGGTAATCAAAGCCCTGAGTTGGCTCACTTTGATATCAGCCTAGACGCAAAGGATGCCCCGGGAGTGTTGCTATTCCTGAACACGGCGAGAGCCGCCAAGGTGGGTGATTTGTTGTTGGATCCTGGCGCCGACCATTTGAATATGCCGCTGGTCTGCTTGCTATTGGTTCGGATCAATGGTGACGTGGTGCCTTTCCCGGGGGAGGATCTTTTACTAGGGGAGAATGATCGATTGCTGTTGTGGGGCGCT
>PBZM01000091.1 GCA_002731015.1 Gammaproteobacteria bacterium | reverse complement strand
TCAAGCTGAAGCGCAAATAACATGTCAGCGTTGTTTGAAACCCATGACAGTGGTGCTTGAGAGCCCCATCCGGTGGGGTCTTGTCTTCTCTGAATTGGAGATTCAGAGTCTCGATAACGATCTAGATCCAATCTTGGTCGAGGAGGGTCAGCTCCACCTCAGGCAGGCAATTGAAGATGAATTGGTTTTATTGTTACCGATCATGCCAATGCATGAAACGTGTAATAGGGAATGGATATCGGATTCGGAACGTGTGGATGTTTCCGAAAAAAAGAGCCCATTTGCGGTGCTCGCCGCATTTAAGAATGAACAGGGATCCTGAAGGGAGATCATCATGGCCGTTCAACAAAATAAAAAATCACGTTCTCGTCGCGGTATGCGTCGTGCGCACCAGTCACTATCGGGCCCGACATTGACCACTGATGCGTTGACCGGTGAAGTACATCGTCGCCACCATCTGAGTGCTGATGGTTTTTACCGTGGGCGTCAGGTGGTTATACCACGCCAAGAAGAAGTTGCAGAAGACGACGAATAAAGCAATGACTTTTGCAGCCTTGTTCCCCGGGCAGGGATCGCAGACTGTAGGGATGTTATCTGATTTTGGAGCTAAGGTCCCAGAGATTAAAGAAACGTTCTCCGAAGCTTCCGATGTGCTCGGCTATGACCTTTGGATGCTTGCCCAAAAAGGGCCAGCTGAACAGTTATCCCTGACTGAATTCACTCAACCCCTCATGCTCACTTCGGGAGTCGCTTTATACCGTGCTTGGAGTCGGGCCAACGGTCAGCCTGTGTCGTACATGGCGGGGCATAGTGTTGGTGAGTACACCGCACTTACTGCGGCGGGGAGCCTAAAACTAGCCGATGCCGTGAAGCTTGTTCGTGCACGAGGCAAATTTATGCAGGAAGCTGTGCCGCAAGCAACGGGAGCTATGGCGGCTGTAATCGGTTTAGATGATGACAAAATCGAAGCAGTTTGCACTAAGGTTTCCAATGACTCTGGACTTATTATTGAGGCGGTTAATTATAACGCACCTGGCCAGTTGGTGATTGCCGGTCATGCCGAGGCGATCGAAGTATCACTACCGATGCTTAGGGAGGCCGGTGCGAAGCGTGCGCTATCGTTGCCCGTGAGTGCTCCATTCCATTGCGCTCTAATGAAACCAGCTGCAGACCGACTAAAGCCAGTACTTGATGCGATCGAGGTCCACATACCGACCGCACCGGTTATTCAAAACGTTAGTATCCGGCCGGAAACCGATGTTGCTGTGATTCGTGCACAGTTGATTAAGCAAACGTTTTCACCCGTCCGCTGGACACAGATCGTCCATAGCTTTGAGGGATTGGGAATTCAAAAAGCGGCTGAGTTTGGTCCCGGTTCTGTACTCTGCGGCCTAGCAAAACGTATACAGACAGACGCTCTTCACTACCCGTTGGGAACCCGTGAAATGTTTTTTAAAGCACTTCAGGAGATCAACGGATGACAATCGCACTTGTCACAGGCGCTAGCCGCGGAATTGGTCAGGCGATCGCAGATCGCTTGGTCGCTCATGGTTTTTATGTTGTTGGTACTGCTACATCTGTAGATGGTTCTCAGACGATCTCGGCTCGTCTCGGTGAAGGAGGTGAAGGTTGCGTATTGGACGTTACTGATGCGGTGATGGTGGAGGATCTAGCCAAGTCTCTGACAGAAGCAGATAAGAGCCCCTTGGTTTTAGTGAACAACGCTGGGATTACGAAAGACGCTCTTATGCTCCGGATGAAACCTGAAGACTGGCGGGCGGTTATTGATACGAACCTAACGTCAGTCTATACAGTTGTGTCAGCGTTCATCAAGCCAATGACAAAGGCACGTATGGGTCGAATTATTAACATCAGCTCGGTTGTGGGCTCGATGGGTAATGCTGGGCAGGCTAATTACGCAGCTGCAAAAGCAGGACTTGAAGGCATGACCCGGGCATTGGCTAGAGAATTCGGAAGTCGAGCAGTTACAGTGAACGCTGTTGCACCTGGGTTTATTGAAACAGATATGACAAATTTACTTCCCGAAACGCAGAAAGAAGCATTGTTGTCACAGATTCCATTGGGTCGTTTAGGCTCGGCAGAAGAGGTTGCTGGAACTGTTGCTTTTCTCGCAAGCGAAGAGGCGAGTTACGTCACCGGCGCTACGTTACACGTCAACGGCGGCATGTATATGGCCTAAGTCTGATGTTCTGAAGCTTGTATTATTTCGAACTTCAGTGATAATGACGCCACGTCGTAAAGCGGCAACAACATCATTAGGAGTAATCTGAACGATGAGTAATATCGAAGAACGCGTCAAGAAAATCGTATGTGAACAGCTTGGCGTCAAGGAAGAAGAAGTCACCACTGAATCTTCATTTGTCAATGACTTGGGTGCAGATTCACTGGACACAGTTGAATTGGTGATGGCTTTGGAAGAGGAATTTGAAACAGAAATTCCTGATGAAGAGGCAGAGAAGATTACCACTGTTCAGCAAGCAATTGCGTACATCGAAGCAAATCTTTAGATAGGATTGCCAACGACGTATAACTAGCGAAAAGCCGCGTTTTGCGCGGCTTTTTTGTGGCGATAATTGAGAGAAAAGCTATGTCAAAGCGTCGCGTTGTGGTCACAGGTCTGGGTATGCTGAGTCCCTGTGGCGCCACCGTCGAGGAGTCATGGAAGGCGATTCTGGATGGGCAGAGTGGTATCTCTGCCATTACAGAATTTGACACTACAGACTACCCAACGAAATTCGCGGGATTAGTTCCTGAGTTTGACCTCGAGCGGTATATGTCGGGCAAAGAGGCCCGTAAAATGGATCCTTTCATCCAGTACGGCATGGTTAGCGCCATTCAAGCGGTAGAGCAGTCAGGATTGATGCATTCTGAATTTGATCCGACTCGTGTAGGCGTCTCGATTGGATCCGGTATTGGCGGATTAACACTAATTGAGAATACGACGTTGCTATTAAGTGAACGCGGTCCGCGCAAGGTCTCCCCGTTTTTTGTACCCGGATCGATCATAAACATGATTGCCGGTAATTTGGCGATCAAATATGGTTTCCAAGGCCCTAACATTGCAATTACCACCGCTTGCACTACTTCGACGCATTGCATTGGCTTTGGTGCGCGTATGATTGCCTACGGGGATGCTGATGTTGTAATTGCCGGCGGTGCTGAAAAAGCATCTACTCAGCTTGGGATTGCAGGGTTTTCGGCGGCACGTGCCTTATCCACTCGAAATGACGCTCCTGAAGCGGCAAGTCGACCGTGGGACAAGGACCGGGACGGTTTCGTTCTAGCCGACGGAGCGGCGGCCCTGGTGCTTGAAAACTATGCTTCCGCGAAAGCGCGTGGAGCCAACATTCTAGCTGAACTAGTTGGTTTCGGCATGAGTGATGATGCGCATCACATGACGGCGCCCGCTGAGGACGGTCGTGGCGCTCGCGCTGCGATGATCAACGCCCTTGAAGATGCAGGCTTGGCCGTGGACGAGGTAAGCTATATCAATGCGCATGGAACATCGACCCCACTGGGAGACGTCGCAGAGTCACAAGCCATTGAAGCATTGATGGGAGCCCATGCGCTGCAAGTCGCAGTGAGCTCGACCAAATCAATGACAGGCCATGCTTTGGGCGCTGCCGGAGCGCTTGAGGCCTGTTTCAGTGTTCTTTCAATCCGTGATCAGGTGCTACCACCAACCATCAATCTTGATGAGGTTGGTGAAGGATGCCATTTGGATTATGTACCTAAGACGGCGCGGGATGCCTCCGTTGATATTGTCGCATCCAATAGTTTTGGGTTTGGTGGTACCAACGGAACACTGATTTTTAAGCGATTGTAATGTTCCTAATGGCCCGGCTTGGACTAATCGGACTGATTGGTATTAGTGCCCTGACGATTGTAGGGCGAATCTGGTTGGAGTCGATAAAGAGCCAACCAGCAGCTGTTCAATCACTGGAAGTTTCAGTCGGCTCTGCGGCTAGTGAGGTTCTCGGAAAGCTTAATCCTCAGTTAAACAATCGTTCGCGAGCCTTTGTATTTTTTTTGTACCCACAATTTTCCTATTTGCAGCATGGCAGGTATGTCTTTTCTCCAGGAACAACGGCTTTGGCAGCGTTAGCTAAGATTCACAAAGGAGACGCAGTTGTTGAACGATTGACGATTCCCGAAGGTATCACGGCAAGCGATTTGTTTGACCGTTTGTCAGATCACGAGGCACTTGGCGGCCAAGTGTCCCTAGTTGAAGGAGTTTGGCCGCACCTCAGCAGCGGATGGTCCTCTCATGAGGGCGTATTTCTTGCTGAAACCTACCTGTGGCAACAAAAGATATCGAGGGACTCTCTCCTCAAGCAGGCACATAAAAGTTTATTATTGGTCTTAAATGACGCTTGGGAGGGTTCCGATCCCATTGTTAGATCTATTTTGCTTTCACCATATGAGTTACTTATTCTTGCTTCTATCGTGGAAAAAGAGACAGCACTAGCCTCAGAGAGACCTCGTATCGCTGGTGTATTTCTCGAGCGTCTGAAACGGCAAATGCGTCTGCAGACTGATCCAACTGTTATCTATGGGCTTGGTGATAATTTTGATGGTAATTTGACCCGTGAGCATCTTAGAAAAAAAACGGCATATAACACCTATCGGATTGATGGCTTACCACCAACCCCTATCGCAATCGTAGGGCCAGATGCGTTGGCCGCTGTCGCTCATCCCGAAATGACAGGTGAGCTTTACTTTGTAGCGGATGGTAGCGGAGGACACGTGTTTTCGCGGACACTAGAGGCGCATAATGCAAACGTTCGAAAATATCAGTTGAAGCGATGAGAAATCAGAAGGCTCAGTTCATTACGTTGGAAGGCGTGGAAGGTGCCGGTAAAAGTACGCAGAAAGACGCGCTTTGCGAGCTATTGGACGTCAACGGGATCCGGTATATCGAGACAAGAGAACCGGGCGGTACACCGTATGCGGAGAATATTCGGGCGTTATTGCTTGGTAGTTCTGATGAGGCCCCTCAGGCAAAAACGGAGCTTTTATTGATGTTTGCAGCCAGAGCGCAGCATCTTGAAACAAAAATATTACCAGCACTTAAGCGTGATATTTGGGTCGTCTGTGACCGATTCACCGATGCTACCTATGCTTACCAGGGTGGTGGTCGCGGGATCCCACGTGGTTGGATCCAGACATTGGAAAAACTGGTCCAAGGCGAACGAGTCCCTGACCTGACATTATTCTTTGATGTTCCTGTTGAAATAGGACTTGACCGTGCAGACCGGCGAGGAAATCTGGATCGAATTGAGTCGGAGGATATCGAGTTCTTCGAGCGGGTGCGGAGGACTTATCAGGAGATAGCAACCCGCGACCCCGGCCGCGTGATCACGCTAGATGCGACGGTAAATATTGAGCGCCTGACTCAAGAGATGATAAGCCGACTGATGGGTCGTTGGGGACTCAAATGTCGCCCTGGTTGAAAGCGCCATGGCATTTGATTCTGAAAGGCCTTCAATCGGCATCGCCACCGCATGCTTGGTGCCTGGCGCATGCGTCGGCCGTTTTTTCGGATTCATTGACTGATCATTTGGCACAATCCTTACTGTGCGATACTCCAAAAAAGGGAGAGCCTTGCGGCGAATGTGTGTCGTGTCGTTTTCCTGACCCACATCCTGATATTCTTTCCTTGGGGCCAGAGGGCGCAGCCGGGATGATCAAAATCGACGCGGTTCGGGAAGCTATCGAGGTAGCTTATACCACAGCATCGATGGCCGGATGCCGGGTAATAGTGGTACGGCCCGCCGATTGCCTGAACCAAGCCGCGAGCAATGCACTTCTGAAGGTTGTAGAAGAACCTCCTTCTGGCACGGTTTTTATTTTCCAGACATCGGTTCCAGGGAAACTGTTACCGACGCTTGTGAGTCGCTTGAGGATGGTCAGAGTGCCTGTCCCAACGCCACAGATTTTTGAAAAAACAGCTCAGAGTCTCGGCATAAATGGCGAAGACCTCTTACTTTCTGATGCCCTATTAGCCCAACCCACAGCAGCGCAAACCGCACCCGAGCGCTTGGCACTAGGCCGTGATGTTCTGGATGCACTGGTACGTATACGTTTTGGTGAAGATAGTCAGGTCTTATTAAAGCCGTTTGGAAAAGTAGATATGCTGACGGCCTCGACTGTAATGGAGCGCATTTGTGATCAGTTAATTCGTGTGCAGTTTAAACAAACCTCGCAAAACCCTATCACCGCTGCATTAAGCGCACCTTATCCGTCGGTGCGATTATTGTATCAGTACAAAGAGCGGGTCTCTGAAGTACGGACACAGGCGCAAGCTGGAATTGCTGTGAATTCAGACCTTGCTCTAGGCTCTCTGTTTGCCGCTTGGGCATTCATATGGGCGACGGTCTGAGGATAATAAACATTTGGACCAGCAGTTATACGCCCATTGGAACTAAAGTTAGACTACTGTTCATTACATAACCTCGTTGCTGTTGCATCTCTTTGGTTTGTGGCCTTTTTGTTTCCTCTATTTGGATGGTTCAAAGGTCTGTGGTTCATGCCCGCTATAAATCAGATGCTCAGAAGCTACTTAAAATTTTAGGTTGGCGAAGATAATTTCATTGGACTCCAGCTTAGGAATGACACTCTTGAAACGAGTTTGGGGATACCGGTTTCGCTTCCGGAGTTGTAATTCTCAAATTATTTGCCTATCGCTGTTACAATCCGGTCGGGGAGAAAATCATGATCGATTCACATTGCCATCTCGACTGTATTGATGTTTCGGAACGTGAAGGCGGAATCCAGTCCGTATTGGACGTGGCTCGTGATCACGGCGTGGACAGAATGCTGTGTATTTCGATAACGCTCGAGAATGACTCTCCAAGGCGACTTGCTAAGACCTTTGAAGCTGTATGGGCAACAGTTGGGATCCATCCATGCCATGCGCATGAGGAGCCGGGAGTGACCGTTGACAAACTATTAGAGCTCGCCCGATCGGATTCTGTTATCGCGTTCGGTGAAACGGGCTTGGACGGTTTTTATGAGCCGGTGACCGACGTGCAACGTGAGAGTTTTACAACCCATTTGCAGGCGGGCAAGCAGGCGGGCTTACCGATCGTCGTGCACACTCGAGACGCACGCGACGAAACAATTGAATTGATCAAGACACATGGTTCAACTGAGGTTCCGGGTGTACTGCACTGTTTTACAGAGTCATGGGAGATGGCCAAGCGAGCCATTGATCTTGGCTATTACATCTCGATGTCCGGTATCGTGAGTTTCCCGAAAGCGACTAACGTGCACCAAGTCTGTAGAAAGATCCCAGACGATCGTCTGTTGATCGAGACCGATTCACCCTGGCTTGCGCCAGTTCCTTATCGTGGGAAGCCGAATGAGCCTGCATTCGTTAGTCATGTAGCCGCGGCCGTTGCTCAACTGAGGGGCACAAAGCCCGAGGTAATTGCCGACCAAACTACTGAAAATTTTTTTCGCTTATTCGGGGCAGCCATTCTGTGAGTATGACTGAATCAGCTAATAGTGAGCGTGAACTCCGCAAACGGCAGGCATTTATTGATCGTGAACAAGATATCCTCTCTGTGAGTGAAAGCCTGATGGCAGACAAGGGTGTTCGAAAAGTTTCTATAGATACTATTGCTGCTCGAACTGGAATCGGTAAGGGCACGATCTATAAGCATTTCGATAGTAAGCGTGACTTACTGATCGCTATAGCGGAACGGCATTATGCTGCGTTGTTCGAATTGCTGGGGCGTTCCACTGATCCTACACAAGCTCTGTCTGACTGGATTGACGCACGGCTTGGCGGTGCCCGAAAGTCAATATTAATCCGAGAATTGACAGAGACGTTGGCGGGTGATTCGGGGGCTCTCTCAACACTCCGCGAATCTCAGGTACGGATGCGAAAACGCCTTGCACAAGTATTGTCCGGATTATCGACTACACGAGGAGAGGCTATGGAACGCGCCATGTGGCTTGAATCACTTGTTCAAGGCGCACTTGTTGAGATGGAATCACCCCTAAGATCGCGGTCGTTTGATGTGGACGAGTGGATTGAATCCATCACACGAATCGCTTCAGTGTTGTTAAGCCAACCAAAGCGACCCGAAAAAAATCAGCGATTGACCTATCTTTAGTCCTTTAGCTTAACCCGATTACCTGTGCTGATGAGCCCACTACTGCTCGCACGTAGGAAGAGTCCACATACATCTGTTTCGCATAGTT
>PBZM01000090.1 GCA_002731015.1 Gammaproteobacteria bacterium | reverse complement strand
GACCGTCGTCGTAATGGACAGCAACGCGACTAGTGCGATACTTGATTAGAAGATTAGGTTCTTAAGAATTAAGGCGGAATCCACGTGCCATGAGGTTTATACGAATAGGTTTGCACCTCCTGTCGGGGCTCTGGATGTTGCACCGTACAAAAAAGGTTGGCGACTTAGAAACAAGACGAGACGGTATTATGTCGTGGTCCGCTCGTATGCTCGCTATCCTTGGGGTTGAAAGTGAGCTTGTCACTGATTTACCCACCAAACCGAGTTTGATTGTCGCCAACCATCTGTCATGGTTGGATATCCTAGTGCTCGGATCATTAATTCCTGTCCGATTCCTCTCGAAGGATGAAATCCGTGGCTGGCCTGTCATAGGAAGGCTGGCGCGCGGAGCCCAAACATTATTTATTAAACGGGGTGATCGACTTTCGGCTGAGAGGGCTATAACGGAGATCGAGAGGGTCCTGAGATCTGAAGAATTCGTGGTTGTCTTCCCAGAAGGGACTTCTACCCACGGACCTATGCCTACCCGTTTCAAAGGCAGGTTGATTGAGGCAGCCCGCAGAGCCGGGGTAACCGTTTGTCCAGTAGCAATTTGTTACCGTGGGCCAGGAAAAGAATTCGCACCCTACGCTGGTGACGACGAGCTCGGGCTCCACATGAAACGGTTAGTGACCGCCCCACCAATCCGCGCATATGTCTCCGTTGGAGACCTCATTTCCTCAGATAAAACGACAATGCCTATCGCGAGAGAGGCTCAGACAAGGGTGGAAAATATGCTACGGCATCTCATGATTAAGTAGGTTTGCGCACGACTACTTGTCCGATAGGTAATCCACTAGCGCTTCTAATTAGTGGCTTTCTTACCTCATTGGGTAATCGATTGATAAGTTCTTTTTCACCGATAGTGGTGAGCAATTCGATTACCAGCGCCTCCTGCCCCCGGAGTGATCCGTCCTCGCATTTAAGTGCGAACCCGATATTTCGATCCGGAATAGTACCGAGGTAGACCCCCTCTGCTCCCATTTTTACCTGCAACCGTCCCTGTCCAGCTTCGAGTAGCTGGGAGTCTAGCCTTTCAGAGCCTGCTACCATGAAAGGAGCTCTCGCCTGTGCGTGTCGAAGTCGAGAAGCTGCGCGATTTAACTCGGTGGAAAAATGTCCAGCGCCTAGCTTTGCAAATCCTAATGCCATTATATCGAGTGGGAGTAAGTAGGTTGGGACAGAACACCCATCAATCGCGTAGTCGAGTGAGTCAGCGTCTAAACCAAAAATTGTCGTCATGTGTTGGCGAATTCTGGCTTGCAGAGGATGTGCGTAATCTGTGTATCCATCGGTTGACCAGCCCCTTTTCTTGCATACGGTCAGCATAGCCACGTGTTTTCCTGAGCAGCAATGGTGTAACTGGGTCGCTGGGACATGGTCATGGCAGAGTTTTAATCTTACTGGCTCGGTAAAGGGCTGCGATACGCCGCATTCAAGGTCCTCTGTGACGAGTCCCAGCTGTCCAAGCCATGCATTTACCAAAGCGACGTGCTCAGGCTCACCATTGTGGGATGCACAGGCGATCGCTAAGTGATCGTCCGTGAGTTCCAGTGCGTCGGCTGCCCCGCTCAGCACTAGCTCAAGTGCTTGTATCCACTTGGCAGCGGATCGCGGAAAGGTCTCTCTTTTTGTTTTTCCAAACGCTAAAATCTCAGCGCCGTCGGCGTTAACGACGATGCCATGTCCAATAGATGAGCTTTCGACGTACTGACCACGGGTAATTTCAACGATCCAAGGATTCAAGCGGTCACCAATTTCAGTTTGGGGGGTAAGACTTGTTCGAAAAGGTCGGTTCCCTCAACCGACTCTGCCGACTAAAGTTTGGTCTTAGAAATTCCATTTGATCTGTGCGAATTCGATGTGAGTTTATCAGGGCCAGATATTCTGCATGATTTGGCGTGTATGGGAGTGCGAATAATTCCATATTGGTCTCATGTAGTAATTTGTTTCCTTTGAATTGATTACAACGTCGACAGGCGGAGACGACGTTCCTCCATGAATCGTCACCTCCCCTCGAGATTGGTACGACATGATCCCTTGTCAGGTCCCTTTCCCCGTGGCTTTTGCCACAGTAGAGACAAAGGTGTTGGTCCCGGCGAAATAGGGAAGTATTGGTCAGATTCGGGGTACGCCTTGCAAGATCATATACTCGCCCTTCGCAAGCTATAATCGAATGCAGCGTTAACTGTGACTGCTCACCCGTGAGGCGAGACCGTCCGCCTCGGACGATCATAAACGGAGAGCCGAGCGTCCAGGCCACCATCCCTCGTGCCTGCAAGGTTACAGCCTCCTCCCAGTTTAACCAGTCGACCGGGGAGCCGGCGATATTTAGACGCAAAATACGCTCGTGCATCAACACTCCTCAGAAAAACCTATAGGGTTTTGCGGCAGTTTAACCTCATTAGAGTGGGCATTTGCACCAATCTCTGTCTGTAGCAGATCAATTTCATCGAGACTGGCGTTTACCCCCTACGGCATTTTTAGTGGACGACCACCATCTAGTGGAAGGATTGTACCCGTGGTGTACAAGTTGGACTGGAGGTAACAAATCGCCTCGATTGCAACCCCGTATCCCGGTACCTGCCGTAGCACGCTTTTCTCAATGGTTCGTAAACGGTAGCCCGCATCGTCATCGTGACGGAACTCAAGAAGTGCCGGACACAGTGCGTTTACGCGAATATCCGGGGCATACTTTTTTGCTTGGCTTTTGGTCAGATTTAACATGGCACTCTTCGAGGCAGCGTAGGCCATGTGTCGATCACTCCCACGGTTAGCAACGTGGTCTGAAATATTGACCACCGAAGGGTTACTCGTTTTCAATAGGGCACTCTTGAGCGCTTCAGTGAGGGCCATCGATGCTCCAACATGAATGCGCATCATAAGCGCAAGATTCATCAAATCGCTTGGCCCACCTGGGTCTGTAATCCAGCTGGAGGCATTGTGCACGATCGACTGAAGCGTCTTACACCGATCTTCCAGTGTGTCGGCTGCCGCGATTATTCCTGCGTCAGTAGAAAAATCCGCATAGATACAGACTGCGCCGGCCTGCTTCAATTCCTCGAGCTCGGGACGTTCGGTCCGGAAGGTGATGACAACGGGTCGGTTATTTTCGAGATAGTGCGTTGCTAGCGCAAAGCCGAGACGCGTCGCACCCCCTGTTATAAGAATCGGGTCGCTCATGCTGTGAATTTATCTTGCTTGATGGGGTCCTTCATTTGAAAGAAGGCGTGAGAGAGTTGCAAGGGTGACGGCCAATAATTTCGTTCGCTGCGCCAGTGCAGTTCTGCTTCTTTGCAAAGGGTATCAAACGCTTGATTAAAGGGATGATGAGGGTCCATGGGATCGCCATCATGCATTAGATCAAGCCCAAGCTCATACTGACGGCGCCGAAACCATTTAGCTAGACTCTGATATTCGCGAGAATGGAGAGAGGTGTTTTCAGGTTGTTTTATAACGCTATACATCAGAGCGCATTCAATTTGGATCCCAGCGGGATACGGACTACCGAGTCGGTCATCCAACTGTCGATATGATCACCGCCTATTTGTCTTGAAAGTGACCACAGATAACCCGCCACCTCTCCATTGGTTCCTACCACTACTAGCGGCACAGCTACTGTATTATTATTACCTCTGAATCTTGGCTCGCCGAGTGTTCGACTCGCGTGGTTAATGAGTGGCGCATACTCTGGCTGCTTAACAATAGCCTTGAAATGCCAAAATGGGCCGGTTGCTCTTTTGTTAGAGGGGCTTGCAAATTGAAATGCTTGCTGAAGCCCGGCATCGGGTGTGGGTGAGTCATTATTTGCCATACCACCCAGAATAATTTCTACGACATCTGTTGGTGAAAAATTGGGCGAAGGAGTCTTATCGTATCCCGAAGAAACGGATGACACTCCCAGTAACAGACACAATAGCCAGCGCATACTCGGCCTCCCTTAACATTATTATTGGGGTCTAATCGGCTGGAGGCAATACCTGATCGCCGATGATCGGAAAACATAGAGCGTCACATGGCTTAAAGCGAGGTCCCCCAGAGAACTTGGTAAATGCGGGCAAAAGAAGTAACCGTCTGTTTTGAACAGCAAAACATGAACAAACGAGGTGATCAGTTGCGGCTTTCAGCTCCATCTGGGGGTGCACGTGGCCAGCAATTCGGTAAGCAGATCGCTTATCAGGATGGTGCGCGAGCTCGATACCTTGCCAATTGGTGGGCTCGGGATAGATCGAGAAACCAAGCTTCTCAGCAAATAAATGCGCGTCTCGATCGTGATTACCTAGAATCACTTTGAGCGTGGTCCGCTGTCTTCGAAATGTATCGATCCAACAATCCATCTGGTCATGCGTAATCGAGCGTGGATGATGAAATAGGTCACCGAGGATCCACACCGTGTTGCTCTCTGTATGGTTGATTGCATCGATCAATCGGTCAAGATCATGAAACTCCCCAACATCTGGAACAGGAATTCCAGATTGTCGGAAATGAGCTCCTTTTCCTAGATGAAGATCACTGAGGAGCAGTGTATGAGTGTTCGGATGAAATAAGGTGCGATCAGCTCGTGCCATGAAAAGGTTCCCACCGAACTCAATCGGTTGCATTGAAGCCCCCTGTCAGACGCGCCATGCGCTCGGTAACTGTTTCAGTTGATAATCTGGCACTCAATCGATCGATTACGAGCGGCAATGCAAGTGGTGATGGTTGGCCAATTGCCTCTACGGTGAGTCTGCGCTGTGAAAGTGTTTTGAGTGTCGTTTCAAGTCGTTCAATATCAAACTCGTCGCGTAATACGTCGTGTTTCGCCTGATCTAGCAGGACATGCGTTGGATCGTACTGACTTAGAACGTCGTAGAGGAGCCCAGCTGACGTCTGCAACATACGTAATGACTTTTGACGACCGGGATAGCCCTCGAAAATTAGTCCCGAAATTCGAGCAGTGGCACGAAACTGACGCTTTACTAACTCGGACAAATTCAATGCCTGTTCGAGATCAATGCTAACCCTCTTCGGGCTGATAATCGCTTCCCAAAACCCAATACAGCGATCGAGGGGCTCGGCCTCTGGGCTTAATATTTCTATGCCATAGTCGTTGACGGTCACAGTGAGGGTTGCTGGGAGTCGTTCAGTGATCCGCGTAGCGATTAATGGTCCTAACGCCTGATGGACTAACCACCCCGCGAACGGGTAAAGACACAAGTGATAACCGTCGCGCGTCTTAAAACGCTCCCCAAGTGTCACATCTTGGCGTGGGCAATGGCTTATACGGCCTTGAATGTCAGCGGTTTTAAGCAGAGCGTTGGCGAGCCACTCTTTGTTTTGAATACGCTCGGACAAAGGTCGCTGTCTTTGAAAGTCCTGCATAATACGGGTGGCAAGCGTTTCGGATAGGGGTAACCGTCCACCCGTCCACCTTGGAACTTCGCCACCCCTCCCGGATCGAGCAACCTTTACGATCAATTCCCCTTCAGATAACCGCACCATTTCAAGGCGCTTACCAGAGAATCGGAAAATGTCCCCTGGTTTTAGACGACCAGCGAATGATTCCTCAACTTCGCCAAGGCTTGCACCTCGTCGCATTCTGACTCGGACATGTGCATGAGAGACTATAGTACCGATACCCATACGGTGTCTTCGGGCCATTTGCTTGGAGACCAACACGAAACAACCATCCTCGCGTTGTTCAAGGCGTCTATACTCTGGATATTTCTTTAGTGAATTCGACCCCTTTAGTAGTACGTTCAACAAACGATTAAATGTTTCTCGAGCGAGGTCTCGGTATGCCCAAGACGATGTTACTTCTTTAAACATTAAATCAGGGTGCCATGGTTTCTGAAGTGCCATCGTGACAAGGTGTTGTATCAGTACATCCAGACAATGCTCAGGCGGGCGGATTGGTTCGAGCGATTCCGCATCCAGCGCATCCGCAAGCGCAGAGAATTCATTAAGATGCAGACGATTTGTTGGTACCAGTAGTACCTCAGTTCCAGAGCCTGGTCGATGGCTAGCACGTCCCGCGCGCTGAATCATTCGACTGACTGACCGCGGAGAGCCAACTTGAATAATTTTTTCAACTGCTTGAAAGTCGACTCCAAGGTCCAACGCACTTGTTGCGACAACACAGTCGATATCACCTAGCTTGAGTTGTTTTTCGACGCTGTGTCGGACGTCCGCTGCCAGTGATCCATGGTGAAGCGCGATCGACAGATCGGACCTCACAATTCCTAGGGCTTGATACCATTGCTCTGCTTGGTTTCTGGTGTTGGTAAAGACAATCGTGGTCCGTCCTCCGACCAGTCTTTGGCTCACAGGCTTCAAGAGGCTCAGTCCGAGATGACCGGCCCATGGCAAACGCGAGTCCTTGGTTGATTCTGCGATGCTCAGCCTTATTGTACGGTCGATATCGGCCTGCGTAAGTTGCCCCGCGACACCATTTGGTAGCAGAGCTTCAAGTGCCATGCATGGGTCTTTGATTGTGGCCGAAATACCTGTGATTGTTGGGCGCTCGCTCAGACGCATGAGACGGCTTAGGCACAGGCTCATCTGCACCCCTCGTTTTGAGCTCAACAAATCATGCCATTCGTCAACCACGATGCATTCCAGTGTTGAAAAAAGATCGATCGATTTTGGCGAAGATAAAATTACGGATAATGATTCGGGTGTGGTCATCAGTATGTGTGGTGGCTTTCGAAATAAACTGGCCCTATCTTTCGCAGAGGTGTCACCATTCCTTGCAAGAATTCTCACGTCGCTGGCTTCGAAAGGATCTTTTAAGGCTAGTTCCAGATCTTTTGTCATTGCCCGGAGCGGTGTGACGTAGAGCAAACGCAACCCCTTCAGTGATGTTTCGGTCAGGAGCCGCTCAATCATTGCCCCGGTCGCTGCCAGTGTCTTACCGGAACCGGTAGGACACTGGATCAATTGATGGATACCATTCGCTGTTCGTTCCCACGCAGTTTTTTGGAATGAGAGAGGACGGAATCCTTTGCTCTTGAAATACCTGTTCACCTGATTAAACGGCATGAGAGTCTCTCATTAGAGTTTCGAAGTGTGTTAAACGATCAGCGTCATTTGCGCCCACATCTTGACGCCACCGTAAAATCCGTGGGAAGCGAAGCGCGAGACCGCTCTTATGACGCGTTGAGCGCGTAATTCCCTCAAAACCTATCTCGAAGACCTGTTGTGGCTCCACCTGTCTCACTGGTCCAAACTTTTGCACCGTATGCTTTCGAATCCATCGATCCATTGCCTTGAGTTCGGCGTCCGTTAGCCCAGAGTATGCTTTTGCTACGGGGACGAGGTTGCCGTCAGAGGTCCAGCAGGCCAGTGTATAGTCGCTATGTAAACTCGCTCGGCGACCATGCCCAGCCTGAGCGTAAATGAGCACACAATCTGCTGTCATCGGATCCAGTTTCCATTTCCACCAGTGCCCGACTCTGCGGCCTGACACATAGGGACTTTCCCGTCGTTTGATAATGACTCCCTCAGCGCTTACCTCGCGCGCTGATTCGCGCATGGCCGCGATTTGTTCGGGGGTGTTGGGAAAGGAAACGGGGCTCTGAGTGACCGCGAGGGTTGCCAATATCTCCTTGCGATATATCAGGGGTTTTTCTCGTATATCCTCGCCATCGCGCCTTAATACATCATAGGCCCGAAAAAAAACTGGATGTGTTTTAAGGAGGTTGTGTGTAATGCGCTTACGATTTAGCCGTGTTTGTAAGTCGCTGAAGCTTAGCAGTTGATCCGGGCTACCGGCGAGAATTTCTCCGTCGAGAATCAGCTGGGACGGTAGTGTGGTAGCAGCATCAACGATGTCAGGGAATTGTCCTGTGATGTCGTGATCGCCACGAGACCAGAGACGAATTGTTTCACGCGTTTTGATCAATTGTGCACGGATACCATCCCATTTATATTCCACCAAGACAGTGCTCGGATCGAGTGAATTAAGGTCGTTCTCGATCAGAGGGTTTGCGAGCAAAAAGGGCAGTGGCCTGGCATCAAGCTCGTCTTGGGTAACTGGAGACTGGAGTCTGCGGAGCCAATCCACATCCGCAATGAAACCACCCATCAGTCGCTCTTCGATGACCGCACGATCCATGGAAACTGCTTGAGCGACGGCATCATGTACTAGGCCTTTATTTACCCCAACCCGAAAGCCGCCAGATGATAATTTTAAAAATAGAAAGGCTTCATCCTTAGAGTAGGCTTTTAAGAGCGGTAGCAGTTCGTTAGCGAGTTCCTCAAGCTCGAGTCGGCCGAGTTCTTCTTGACTTTGTATCCAGTCAGCAAGGACCGGCTGGGTGATTTCGGGTGATTTTTCTTGATCAGCAAACAAAATTGCTAAGGTCTCAGAGAGATCACCCACTGCGCTGTAACACTCTTCGAATAGCCATCTATCTCCACCGAACGCCAGGTATGCGGTTTGTTTCAGTGCGCTCGGTTTGAGTCGTTTACCTCTCGCTCGATCCGTCAGAGCCTCTACGGCCAGCGCGCTCTCCAGAGGGTCCGATTCCCGAATGAAAGTGATCAGTGCATCTCGTTTGGAATTGGTAGATTGGCTAGTATCCAGCGCTTGGAATAATGCGACAAAATTCATTGATCAGTCCCTGCCTCAATACCAAAAGCGGTCTCCAATCGTTCGGCATTAATGTGGAGGCAATCATTCAGGTAGCGCGTAAACACTCGTGTTTCCCCATGGGTGGCATAGACCTGTGATGCGCCACTATCTTTAATGGTCCTAATTAACCCGTCCCAGTCCGCATGGTCGCTCACGACAAACCCTTGATTGATTGTTGAGCGGCGACGCACTCCGCGAACCTGCATCCAACCAGAGGCCATCGCAAGTTCGGTGGGTCGGAAACGCTTCAAGAACCCAGAGTCCGCGACTTGTGGCGGTGCAATGATTAAATCAGACGAAATGCTTTTCTGGGATTCAGTGGCCCGTTCCCACTGACATAACTCGATCCCCTGTTGTTCATACTCGATATTGAGATTGGCGACAGCATTGTGCACGAGTACTGACCGGTCGGATCGACTACTGATTTCTGCCATGATGCGTTGTGCCTTGCCGAGTGAGTAACACAGAAGTACCGGTGTCCTATGATTCCTGACATGATGATCCCACCACGAAAACAGGCGGTCCATAACCTGGTCCATTGATGGCCAGCGGTAAATGGGCAGGGCGAAAGTGGCCTCAGTAATTAAAACGTCACAGGGCACGGGTTCGAACAATTGGCACGTTGGGTCTGAAACACGTTTATAGTCACCGGTAATAACCCAAACAGAGTTGCCGTCGTCGACTCGGATTTGCGCTGATCCGAGTATATGCCCGGCGGGATGGAAGCTAACCTTCACGTCACCAAGAATGAATACTTCTCCGTAGGCATGGGTTTGGATATCGTGCTCGCCAAGACGTTTTTTTAGAATACCTTCGCCTCCAAGTGCGCAATGATACAGCCTTGACCCAGTGCGCGCGTGATCGGCATGCGCATGTGTGATTAGCGCACAATCAACCGGGCGCCATGGGTCAATATGTGCTTGGGCTTTAGGGCAATATAGTCCCTCTGGTGTTCTTATAATCAAAGGCTCACGGAGACAGCTTTTTTTCGATACCATGGTGTCTTTACTAACGTAGTGAAGCGAAACAGCGCCCCATGTTCAGACCAATCCTTGTCGTCATAGCTTTCCTGATGACCCTCAGTATTACTGAGATTGTGTCTGCACGCGAGAAAACCGGCTTGGTTTTGTCAGGTGGTGGGGCTCGTGGTTTTGCGCACGTAGCCGTGCTCGAGGCATTGGAAGCTAATAAGGTTCAGATTGATTACATCGCTGGGACATCGATGGGTGCAGTGGTCGGTGCCCTATACGCGTCCGGTTTAAGCGCGGCTGAAGTCCGCGAGAAGTTGCTAGCGGTTGACTGGAATTCGACGCTACAAGATGTTACCGATCGCAACGAGCGCAGTTTTCGAAATAAGAGCTTTGAAGGCCGTAACTTTTTGGGATTCGATCTAGGGGTCGGGCCTGATAGCGTGCGTCTGCCACTCGCAGCGCTTCGTGGGCAAAAACTAGCGCTCGCGTTAAACGAGTTGATGCTAGAAACTGCGACGGTGTCAGATTTTGACGCTCTCCCTATTCCGTTCCGGGCCATGGCGACAGATTTAGCAACGGGTGATGCTGTGGTGTTAGGTCGTGGGTCGTTAGCCACTGCACTTCGGGCGTCAATGGCTGTCCCAGTCGTATATTCTCCGGTTGAGATCGATGGTCGGTTATACGTGGATGGGGGCGTAGCAAATAATCTTCCGATAGACGTTGCAAGGGATATGGGGGCCGATCGAGTAATTGCGGTCGATACCTCGTCACTCCGTTATTCAACTAACGAATTGACCTCAGTCATCACAGTGGTTGACCAGCTTACGAACCTTTTGACACGCAGAAATACTGAGGCTCAGCTTGAGAAATTGACCGATAAAGATCTGTTAATAGAAATTTTTCCCGAGGGTATCGCGACGGCCGAGTTCAACAAAGCAGAAAATGCACTTGCGCTTGGCCGCGAGTCACTTTCTGCAGTTCCCGACATCTTTTCGGCGTTTGCAGTCGATACCAAAAATTATGCAACATGGAACAACAACCGGTTGGATCGTGATGAGCCGCCGACGCTTGCGTTCGTTGAAGTGATTAGTGATGCACCCCGCACATCGAGTAAGACCATTGCGAACCGGCTAACGGTCCGGCCCGGACAGCCGCTAGATAACGAGCGCCTGAAGTCAGATTTAGGGAAGATCTATGCGCTTGAAACTATCGATCAAGTGGAAGTCTCGGTGGTGGAAAAAGACGATCAGGTCGGTCTGTCGCTTGAGACTAAGGAAAAAGCATGGGGTCCTGACTATCTAGATTTTGGATTTACGTTGGAGGACAGCCTCGATGGTCGTGCGTCGTATAATCTGAACGGTGTAATTCGAGCCACCAACATCAACCCATTGGGAGGTGAATGGCGAACCGAACTTACGCTCGGCGACAAGACGCGTATCACTTCCGAGCTTTATCAACCTATTGACTATGGTTCTGATTGGTTTGCAACTGCAGTCGTAGGCTTTTTGCGAGAGGATCGGGCTCTTTACGAACAAGGGACTCTGACTTCAAGTTATGCAACCGAAACGCGTGAAATTGGTTTTGATGCAGGTTATTCGCTGGACACACGAGGTGAATTTCGCATCGGCTTCCGGCAAGCCAAGATAAAAAATAATAAACTATTGGGCGCGGAATCCCTGAGTGCTAAAGTCGATGACTCACGTTATTTCGCAAGAGCGGGTTTTGATACACTAGATTCCTTAGGGTTTCCGACGCAAGGTATTCGGGTCTTAGGTGAGTATTCAATCTATGACGCAACGCTCGGGGCAACGAGGCAGTACGACGGTGTGACGCTAGACATATTGTATCCGCTTTACCACAACACCGGGACGACTGTATTAGGCCAGGGATATTTAGGTTATTTATTTGAAACCGCGGTGGCTGATGTGACTCCTCGTTATAGTCTAGGTGGATTCACGAGGCTCTCCGGCTACAGCCCAAATGAGATCTCGGGTCGGCACGCGGGGCTTCTTTCATTGATGGGTTACCAGCGACTCAACGAGCATGCAATTGTTCCGATTGACCAACCTTTGTTTATTGGATTTTCTCTGGAGGCTGGCAATGTTTTTCAGGATCGCGATGATCTCCGCTGGGATAAGACACTGTCGGGTGGCTCGTTGTTTGTTGGCGCCGATACAGCGGTTGGGCCCGGGTATCTCTCTTTTGGTCGAACCGAAGGAGGCCGTCAGTCTGTGACTTTGTCTGTGGGTCGTCCGTTTGCGGAGAGAGACTAGTGCGCTTTGAACGACACATTTATTCAGGGAAGCCTCCTACCGAGGTTCTGCGGCTCGTCGCCGATTTTCGGCACCTCCAGTCGTGGGATGACTCAGTTGTCTCGGTGCAGCCTCTTGACGAGATATTTGGCGAGGGCTCGCGATATCGAGTTCGTGTATTGTTTAATGGCAATCCGATAGATATGGTTTACACGGTATTGATGTATGAGGCAGGAGTCCGAGCCGTCGTATCCGGAGAAGCACCAAAGGCTAAAGCGACTGACACCATCGAGGTAGCGTCTTCTGGTGAGGGAACAATAATTAAATATACGGCTGAGATCGATATGGCTTTTCCATTCAATTTGCTGGATCCTGTGTTTGCGATTGGATTTAAAAAAACGGTAGACCGTGCTGCGATAGGCCTACAACGATTTCTTGCCTCCTAGCACAGCCTTTGCGACGAGCATTTGAAACCAGCGATCGGGCAAAACCCTTCGAAGTAGTAAGAGTATGCTGCTGTACTTACCCGCGTTGTAGCGCAACCGATTTCGAGGATCGAACAATGCCTCGACGATGGTTTTGGCTACTTCATCCGGCGGTGTCGCGGTTGTCCCTGCTCGCATGGATTGCGCGAGTTGCGACAGGGCTTGCGCATGGTAGGGGTTGGTCTCCCCAGATATTTGCATGCCATGCGTCGCGAACCGAGTCTGTGTGAACCCCGGTTCAACGATCTTGATTCTGATGTTTGATCCGAGGCATTCGTACCAGAGTGCTTCATACGATGCCTCCAGTGCATGTTTTGTAGCGTTATAATATCCGAAATATGGAAACGCCATTCTGCCGCCAATAGATGTGTTGATCATCAGAATACCTCTGCCCCGCTCTCTGAAATGCGCCATTGCTTTCTGTGTAATCGTCATGGTGGCAAAATAATTGGCCTCGAATTGTGTCCGAATTGCTGTCTCAGATGCTGATTCGATTGGCGCGGTCAAGCCAAAACCTGCGTTGTTAAACACGACATCAACCCTGTGTTCCCACAGAGGTGACACACAAAATGCCTCGACACTCTTTTTTGCATCTAAGTCGAGGGGGTACCATTCAACGTTAGTTATTTTTTCTTGTTTGCTCCGAGACGTGGCGATTACCCGATGACCAGCCCGCGCAAGCCGGTTGACAGTAGCTCGACCGATACCACTGCCTCCCCCTGTAACAAGGACGCGAGCCATTATCCGAGCCCGCAGTGTCCAAGACCGCGCTTATCTAAATAGTTCTGATGATAATCTTCGGCTCGCCAGAATTTATCAGCGCGTTCAATGCTGGTTGCGATAGGCTGACCGTGGTGGCCTGATTCGCTCAATTGATTAATTTTTTCTTGGGCCCCTAACCATTGCTCATCTGTTTGAGGGAAGATTGCAGTCCGATACTGGGTACCGATGTCGGGTCCTTGTCGGTTGACTTGGGTGGGGTCATGCCACTCAAAAAAGCACGAGAGAAGCTCTTCGAAATCGACTACCTCAGGATTGTACTCGACCTCCACAACCTCTGCGTGGCCGGTTTTTCCAGTACATACCGACTTGTAGTCAGGCGAATCTGTGACGCCTCCCATGTAACCAACGGCGGTTTTTTCTACGCCACCTAAACGAGAAAAGCGTTGTTGGATACCCCAGAAACATCCCGCTGCGAAGTATGCTTTTGCCATTTTTCACCTCAAGTAGCTCGGCTGACTGATAAATCCGCGAGTCCCATGAGCCCTTCCCGAAACACTGAATCCGGTAATGTCTCCAGCGCGCTCTTTGCTCGGCTAACCGCGGCTAATGCTCTTTCTCTTGTATAACTAAGTCCGCTGGTTCTATTTACAATTTCGGAGATCTCATAAAAACAATCTCGGTCGCCAGATGTGATAGCTCTAGTGATGACTGCCTCTTCGGCTGCAGTTGATTCAGTCAGTGCTTTAATTATGGGTAGGGTACACTTTCCATCAGCAAGATCGTCCCCAAGATTTTTTCCGAGGCTATTGGTGTCGCCCGCATAGTCGAGGTAGTCATCGATCAACTGAAACGCAAAGCCAAGCTGAAGCCCGTATATTTTCAAAGCTTCGACAACTTCGTCAGATTGATCGGTGATAAGTCCTGCACAGGCTGCGGCGGCCTCAAACAGCACCGCTGTTTTCCGTGTGATAACTTGGTCATATTCTTTCTCAGAGACATCAGCACGGTGTTGATTTTTTAGTTGCCAAACCTCGCCCTCGGAGATTTGGTTAGTCGTATCGGCAAGTACTTTAAGGATGTCAAGTCGCCCTACTGACACCATCATTTGGAAAGCCCTCGAGTAAACGAAGTCGCCGACTAAAACACTCGTAGCGTTTCCAAACGCAGCATTAGCGCTGGGTTGCCCACGTCTTGCTTCGGAGTTATCGACCACATCGTCGTGGAAGAGTGTCGCTGTATGAAGACACTCAATTGAACCAGCCAGAGGAATATGATGCAGGGTATTCGTCTTCAAGGCTCTCGCCGCCATCAAGGTGACAAGTGGCCGGACACGCTTACCACCGGACTGAATAAGGTACTGGCTTACTTTCTCAATCAGATCGATTTCAGATCCAAGCTGAGAGATCAGGAGCTCATTTAACGCTTCAAAATCCGGTCGAATGAGGTCAATTAGTTGGTCTGCTGTCGGCATGCACTTGTCCGGTATCAATCAAGCCTTAGTTTAACGATTATTCGGCAGAGAAAAAGCGAAATTAGGTCTTGTCTTCTGGTTGCTTAATCCCTATCATTACGCGCCTTTCGAGTGACGTTCTCATTTGAGATATTTATAACGGAGTCAGAAATATGTACGCGGTCATTGAAACAGGTGGTAAACAGCATCGCGTGATAGAAGGTGAGTTAATCAGAGTTGAGAAAATTGAGGCCGAAACTGGGTCGATAATAGATTTTGATCGCGTATTAATGGTTGGAGAAGGCGAAGCTGTTAAGGTAGGCACACCAGTTGTTGAAGGCGCAAAAGTCTCCGCACAGGTCGTCCAACATGGCCGCGGCAGTAAAGTCTCGATTTTGAAGTTCAAACGTCGCAAGCACCACATGAAACGCCAGGGCCACCGTCAGTGGTTCACTGAAATAAAGATTACAGGTATCAACAGTTAAGGCAGGAAACGAAAATGGCTCACAAAAAAGCCGGGGGCAGTACCCGAAATGGTCGCGATTCTGAAAGTAAAAGGCTCGGTGTGAAAAAGTTTGGGGGAGAGAAGGTACTGGCTGGTAATATCTTAGTCCGTCAGCGCGGGACGCAATTCCACCCAGGCGTCAACGTTGGATGCGGTACAGACTACACCCTTTTTGCGAAAGCTGAGGGCGAGGTGAAGTTTGAGGTGAAGGGGCCGCAAAAGCGGCGGTTTGTGAGTATTGTAACTCCTGCCTGAGCAGAGTATTCACTAACTTAAAAGCCCCGCTCTGGCGGGGCTTTTGCGTTCTGGACGAGTAATGAAATTCGTAGATGAAGCGTTAATTACAGTGGATGCCGGAAACGGGGGCGCAGGATGCTTGAGCTTCCGTCGAGAGAAATATATTCCCAGAGGTGGTCCAGATGGAGGCGACGGTGGGGATGGTGGCTCTGTGATTTTACTCGCAGATGAAAATCTGAACACACTCATCGATTATCGCTACCAGTCGCGTTACCGAGCAGAAAATGGCAGCCCCGGAGCTGGCCGAAATAAGACGGGCTCCGGTGGTAATGACTTAGTGCTGAAGGTGCCTGTCGGAACAACTGTTTATGACGACGAGACCAACAACCTAAAAGGTGAGGTGGTGTGCAACGGGGATGCCATGGTTATCGCAAATGGTGGCCGAGGCGGATTGGGAAATACTCGGTTTAAGTCATCCACTAACCGAGCACCCAGGCGAACCACTCCAGGGTCCCTTGGGGAATCTTTTAAATTAAGACTCGAGTTACGTTTGTTGGCTGATGTTGGTTTGGTCGGGTTTCCCAACGCGGGTAAATCAACGTTGATCAGTCAGCTGTCTGCTGCAAAGCCCAAGATTGCTGACTACCCCTTCACAACACTAGCGCCTCAGCTAGGAGTAGTATCGCTAGCGCCTCATCGAAATTTTGTGGTTACTGACATACCAGGTTTGATCCCCGGCGCGGCAAAGGGCGCGGGGTTAGGTACACGGTTTTTGAAACACCTGACCCGAACCCGCATATTGCTTCACTTAGTCGATGTAACGCCTATCGAAGATGGGGATCCGGTTGATATTGTTGAGACTATAGCTGATGAGCTTGAGCAATTTAGTCCAGCTTTGGCAGCACGTGAGCGTTGGTTGGTCCTCAATAAAGTAGACTTAGTCAACTCGGATCAGAGAGAGGCGTTGATTGAGTCTTTGAAGTTAAGGTTCAATTGGCCGTTCCCGGTTCATGTGATTTCTGGTGTGACTGGTGAAGGCTGCGATTTACTTGCCAACAATCTGATGACACGGCTTGAGGTGCTGTTATCTGAGCGACGCGAGGACCCTGATGCCGAGTCTGCGGAACGTGTGTGGCTCGATCGGATGGCGGAAGAGGCGCATGAGCGAATTGTGGAGCTTCGTGAAAAGCGTCGAGTGCACCATAAAGGTAACCACCTCGGGGGTGGAGATGATGACGATGATCATAGGATGGAGGTCATTGTAGTCCGTGACTAAGCGAGCCAAACTCAAGACTGGTAGGCGATGGGTTGTGAAAATTGGCAGTGCATTGCTGAGTAATGACGGTCAGGGTCTCGACTTCGACAGAATGCAAACCTGGGTCGAGCAGATGTCCGTATTGATAGCAGACGGAGTCGAGCTCTGTCTGGTCTCTTCTGGGGCAATTGCTGTCGGTCTGAAAACCCTAAAAATCGAAAAGCGGCCTCAAGATCTACCTTTACTTCAAGCTGCTGCGGCCATAGGTCAGATGGGCCTTGTTCAGGCTTGGCAGAGCTGTTTTTCGCAGTGTGGGTACGATACTGCTCAGGTATTATTTACACATGAAGATCTTGCAGATCGAAAGCGCTACCTCAATGCGCGCGATACATTGAAAAAATTAAACGAATTTGGTGTTATTCCAGTCGTAAACGAAAATGACACGGTCGCGACCGATGAGATTCGATTTGGTGACAACGATTCTCTAGGGGCACTTGCCACCAATCTTCTAGAAGCTGATGTCTTAGTAATTTTGACTGATCAAGATGGTTTGTTTGACAAGGATCCGCGCTCCCATGCAGACGCTGCTTTAATCCCCGAGGCGCGTTCGCTAGATGATAGACTTCTCGGAATGGCTGGAAAAAAAGGCGGTTCGCTTGGCAGGGGCGGAATGTATACAAAAATAGTTGCAGCTCAGCAAGCCGCGAGATCAGGCGCGATGACTGTGATAGCTAACGGTCGCGTTGATCAAGTACTAGAAAAGTTGCGGATGGGGGAAGAGGTTGGTTCATTATTGTATCCTGATTTAAAGCCTCAGGCCGCACGGAAACGCTGGTTGGCATCTCATAAACAAATACGAGGCACATTGATTGTGGATGATGGCGCAGCTAACGCATTAAAAACAAATGGGCGGAGTCTGCTGCCGGTTGGGGTGACTGAGTTGCGAGGAAATTTCGATCGCGGCGACATCGTCGCGATCGAGACTGCAGATGGCGAACGCATTGCGACGGGTTTGATTAATTATGGATCAGATCTAGCCCACCAGATGTTCGGAAAAACAACCGCACAGCTCATGGACCGACAGATGTTGCTAGAAGGGGTCGCACTGGTGCATCGTGATAATCTGGCGCTGGTCTAACCCACTCGCAGTTTCCAATTATGACGCCAACGCTTTCACTTTGGCGTTTAGACGGCTCTTGGTTCGTGCGCATTTATTTTTCTTGTAAATGCCTTTAGTGACCATGCTATCAAGAATCGGTACTGCTTCACGGAGCGCTTCCGCCGCGGCCTTTTGGTCGCTGGTTGCGACAGCCGCTAAGGTTTTTTTTACGTACGTGCGAGCCCGTGACCTTAGGCTAGCGTTATGATTGCGACGGACATCCGCCTGCTTTGCGCGTTTCCGCGCTTGGGGACTATTTGCCACCGGGGTTGCTCCCTTAGACTACACTATAGATCAGTCAACAAAATTGAAAAATCGAGACGCGGGAAGGTACCGAAAATGGGGCCTCAGGTCAAGGAAAGTAAAGCGTGACAACAGAAAAAATGATTTGGTCCGGTGTCACCGTCGGCGGTTGGACGCTGGGCTCTCGTGTACTCGGATTACTACGAGATATCGTCCTGGCTAACACGGTTGGTGCATCCGCAGGCGCAGATGCATTTTTTGTGGCATTCAAAATACCCAATTTTTTGAGACGCCTTTTTGGTGAGGGTGCTTTTGCTCAGGCATTTGTTCCAGTGTTTACCGAGACACGTGAGAAGGAAGGTGACCAGTCTGTCAAGCGCTTGATTGATCAGGTGGCTGGCCGATTAGGATTGATCCTCATCGCCATCAGCATCCTCGGTGTCCTGCTGGCGCCTTGGATTGCGAAGCTGTTTGCGCCCGGATTCTCAAACGATCCGGAGAAACTGACACTGACAGCTGATCTGTTACGTTGGACCTTTCCATATCTCGGTTTCATTTGTTTGGTTGCGTTCGCGGGGGGCATTCTCAACAGTATCGGAAGGTTCGCTGTACCGGCCGCGACTCCAGTATTTCTGAATCTATCCTTGATGGGGAGCGCGTTATTTTTGGTACCGCTAATGTCTCCTTCAGTATTAGGGCTCGCGATTGGTGTGGCG
>PBZM01000089.1 GCA_002731015.1 Gammaproteobacteria bacterium | reverse complement strand
TCAAGGCTGTGATGGCATCCTTCATCTCGGTGGTGTATCAACCGAGCAACCATTTGACGAGATAATACCAGCGAACATTGTGGGCGTTGATAACGTCTACAGGGCCGCGGCAAAGTACGATCGACCGAGGATCATTTTTGCAAGCTCGAATCATGTAACCGGCGCCTACCGTACACAAGAAACAATAACGCCAAATGAGCCATTTCTACCTGATAGTTTTTATGGGGCATCGAAGGTTTTTGGTGAGGCCGTCGCGAAGTTATTCTTTGTTAAAGAGGGGATCGAGTCCGCGATCGTAAGAATAGGATCGTGTTTCGAACAGCCTTCGGATCTTCGAATGATATCTACTTGGTTTAGCCCAGATGACTTTGCAGCATTAATAAAGAGTTGTTTTAAGGTAGAGACCTTAGACTGTCCGACCATTTTTGGAGTGTCGAACAATGCTGGTTCATTTTGGAGAAATACTGAGATTAGCCATCTGGACTGGCACAGTGAAGCGCGAGCAGAGGACCTGCTTGAGTCGATGAATCAACCAAATGTCTCCCCAGAGGAATTAGCGGCAGGTCTTATGGATTACCATGGTGGGACTTGGGTCAAGAGACCCCTCGATACTGAGTGAGATTACTCTATGAGAACAAATAATATTCGAGAGAAATGGGACGCTGATGAGCCAGTATTAAATGGCTGGCTAACAATTTCTAACGGCTTTTCAGCTGAGGTGATGGCGCATCAGGGTTACGACACGTTAACGGTTGATCTTCAGCATGGTGTTAATGACGAGATGAATCTCATCGCTATGCTGCAGGCAATCAGCACCACTGAGACTGTCCCAATTATTCGGGTTCCGTGGCTGGAGCCAGGGATAATCATGAAGGCCCTTGATATGGGAGCATATGGTGTGATTTGTCCGATGATAAACACGGCCGAAGATGCCAAAAAATTTGTGGAATACACGAGTTATGCACCAATGGGGCGGAGAAGCTTCGGTCCTGTTAGAGCATTAATCTACGGTGGTAATGATTATCCAGACCATGCAAACGATATGATTGTTCGGTTTGCGATGATTGAAACAGCGGAGGCTCTTGATAATCTGGATGCAATTTTGGGAGTTGAGGGTTTGGATGCTATTTACATCGGTCCGTCGGATCTCTCCTTGTCACTGGGATGTAAGCCAACCTTTGATGAAGTCGATCCACCTGTGGCCGAAGCAATCGATCACATTTTAGAACGTGCCACCGCGCATGGATTGAAGGCGGGTATTCATAACGGAACAACTACGGCCGCAAGAGCACGAATCGGAAAAGGATTTCGGTTTGTCACAGTTTCCTCCGATGCGCGAATTATGGCTGATGGATCACAGGCAATAATCGGTGAAATGAAAGATTCGTTGAAGTCCTGAACTGCTTTAGGTTTAACCGATGGTGAGCGCGCTCTTCGTTACGACGCTCTGTTCATAAGTCATTTTGGATTGATGTAATGCCAAATCTTCGCTCACTCGTTATGGTCCTAGGCTTCCTAACGCTCTCGGATAGAGTATTAGGGGAGCAGGTAGAAATTTACTTGATAGATCCATTAGACGAGGACCGAGGATACTGTATCGACATTAAGGGCCACAAATCAAAAGCCAAAATTCAGAGGGGGTTGCAAGCACATACCTGCTACTCCTACCAGGGGAAAATTGCCGTTGATCAGGCATTTGATTCATTTTTATTCGGTAAGAATATACTTTATCTGTCTGTTTTTGATGTTTGTGTAAGGGCTGAATCAATGATACCGAAAGCATCCTTGCAGTTGGAGAGGTGCAGAGAGGGGGAAGAGTTGCAGAAATTTGGCTGGGATGACAAAGGAAGAATCTATGCGATAGCGAACCCAAGATTGTGCATCACTGTTGCACAAGGGGAGGCTCGAAAGGGCGGTGGTGGCACTCCAATCCACTTGATAAGAAATCTATCACTGGAGTACTGCGGTGATTTGCTAAGGCTTACTCAGCAGTGGGGTTTCAGAAAGGTAAGCTACTGACTGATGAGGGGCGGCTCGGGCGACCTGAAAGCTGTAGTTTTTTCACAGTGCTAGCGTGTCATCAATCATGCTTATGTTCGACGAGAGCGCTCGGTAATGACGACCCCGCAAAGTTGCGGGGCCATGTTCATTCGTAGGCCTTAATTAAAATCTCGCTTTTGAATCACATTCTTTGCCTGGGCCATTAAAGCCTCATACAAGGCTATATTACCGTCCGCTTTAGCCTTTTTTGCCTCAGCTTGTAGTTCTTCGATTTTCAAGGCGTCACTAGCAGAAACCATTGGCTTACTGTGGGTGCTACAGTTACCAGCAAAACTGGCGGTTGAAAACACAGCTAGAAAAATGCCTAGCACTAATCTATTCATGATCTTTTCTCCGTTGTGTGGAAGGCTTTTTCCGTGCCTCTAAGTCCTTAAGAGAAAAAATGAAGACGATTTAGTATTTTGCAAGGGGGTGATGACCAAAGACTCGGGTGTGCTGGTTTATCGGCACATGAACCCAGTGAATTTCGGCGACCTTTGCCCAGAAAAACCAGCTTCTTAGCGGAAAATTCGGCCAGAAATAAAACCCCTGACTTTTTATAAAATGGATACACAAAACAATCTTGGCTTTGCGCTATCACCGGAAAACAAGCTTTTCAGCAACAGTGTTGAGCGAAGGAAGGCTTCCTTGCCGCACGCCAACCAACACTATGGTGTGGTCACATCCCTCAGCCTTTCAGTTTACTTTAAGGTAGCCAAATAAGTACCAAGTCTATCTTGGTTCATAACGAAGCTTTTTTGAAGCTGCGCGGAGCTTTGTTTGATTTCCTCCAGATTGGTAGCATCACCCACCACAACAACGCCAACCATTGCTAATACTACGTGTGGCGTGCATTGATATACGTAAACTCCCTCTTTGTCGAATTTTACTGCAATGTCCTGATTAAGATTTCCTTGCCACGCTTTGGCACCGGCGGGGATTAAGCCAGGGATGGATGCAGAGTTGTGTCCCCCATCGGTTGCTTCAAATTTGACCGTATCTCCAACACTCACTTTGAGCACAGCAGGTTCGAACACCATTGAACCGTTCTTGCCGCTATTGAGCATTTTGACTGTATGTTCGGCTGCATGGCTAACTACGGAAAAGGCGCAAACAACTAAAAAAAGCGTTTTAGTTAAATATTTCTTCATACTTTTTATCCATTTCATTACAGGGGTTGATTTCGGTTTAACATTAGCTTTTTCCACGAAAAGACTAACGTCTTAAATAAGCTACCATACTTTCTGGCGAAGATTCGCTCTAGGGATCCGCCATGATATCACCACATTCATCCGGTTCCTCGAAAACCATGTCTATTTTCTTATCATTAACTATTATCGAAAGTTTTCAAGAGCGCTGCCCGAACCCTTTCTCATTTTTCTGACAAAACGCTTCAACTAATTAGTCTCGAAAAACCGCTGGTCGCATCGGGCCTCATCACACCTCATCAATATTTTCGTTCCTAATTTCATGATACACAGCGTAATAGTTTGGTCAGTGTTCGTTTTAACAAGTCGGGGTGAAAGCCCCTTGCTGACTAAAAATTACAAGTCGTTTTCTGCGTAAAAATCGTCGCTGTTTTCCCCACCACTGGCCCAGTTGCCGAGGTTTGAATCTTGCGACTAGGAACGGTCGCGCTCATACCAAAGACGTGCTCCAAGTTTACGATCTACGCGTTAATTTGGATTGCCACAAATTATTTTAGCAACCCAATTAATGTTCGAGGACCGGACAACGCATGTTAAGGGTTAATTTAATGCGAATGCGACGCGTTTGCAAACTTTGATGTGCCTGATTAGGTACATCTAGTCGAAGTATTCGACTTGGTTTATTACAATTTGCGAACGTAAGCCCAAACCTTAAAACGATAACATCCCCATCTTACGACTCATTCATAGCAGGCAACATGTGCTCGCAGCCAGCTAAAACCACTCACACTCTTGGAAATTCTTGATCTCATCCCAATAAATCCGCTGTAAGATCGGGCGCTATGAGAAATAGGAAACTAAAACAACCGGCGCGTCAAAGGTATTTTTTAAATTTAAAGCGACGTTGTGGTCTTTGGGCTCGACCTCGACTTAAACGACTTCCGCAGAGTACAGTGGCGAGCGCATATGCTTCAATGCTGTAGACGAATATCTGATTGATGCTGAACGTCTTCTGCATGATAAAAGGAAACAGAGATGCAAAACTTATTTAAAGCATTTGAAAAAAATGGGTGGGTCGCGTTGAGTAAATTCGGGTTTGGGTTACTCGACGACACAAAAAACGCACTTAAATTCGCGCCTATCGAGTATAAGTATTTGCTAAGTATTCTTCTGGCCGCAATGTGGTGTATCGCATTTGGGATCTACACAGTCGAATTGCTCTACATTGGATATAACATTATTGGACATTGGGTGATCATTACGGCAGTGTTCTTCACGTTCTTGGTTTTCAGGACTGAAAAGGCTCGTTCTCCGAAGTCATCACAAAATAAGGTGAAGTGGGACTTGGAAAAAGAGGGATGAGTGTTTAGGTAAAAAAGTAAGAAGAATGACGCCAAAGTAACGGTCCTGAAACCTTCTACCATGAGTGAATATTTGAAAATTAAAGTTCGAGCTGTGAGAGCTCTATCACCTGCCCGTACTTATGCTGCATATCGTATAGATTAACCGCGTGGCTTACTGGGTTCTGGTCAAACACGCAGTCCTCTACAACACAGACCCGGTAGCCCAGAGAAAACGCATCAACCACACTTGCCCGGACACAACCACTGGTGCTCTCTCCGCCGATGAATAAATTATCGACCTGCAGTCTTGTCAGGTGGTCATGTAGCCCGGTGTTGAAAAAAATACTGGCCCTCAGTTTTTTAACGAGGTTGTCGGTCGGCTCAAAATCAATTTCAGGAAAAATTTTATAGTCCTCCGCGTTAGCCGTTTTTCTGGGACGCAGTGTTGCGTTCCCATCTTTTTGGGCCTTTTCAAAATCCTTTGTGGAAAAAAAGATTGGTAAGGCCCTGTCTCTGAATAGACTAATTAGTTGATTCGTGGGCACGATTGCCTGATAAGCCTTCTCTCCGCACGTCGCGGGGAAGTGATCGAATAGTCCTTCTTCCTGTAACGATCTGTTGCCGCCCTCGAAGACTAGATTATACAGATCGATAACTAACAACGCGGAGTTCTTGGTTATCAAGGGTGACTCCCTTTGTTGGGCCACCTTTGAGAGGAAGGGTTCGGGTATGTATGAGTCCCATACCCTTTTTCTGATTTGATCGTCAGACACTGGAATGCCTCTTTGGTTTCGATTTTGTGATAAGCGCGAAAGCAATTGGACCGACTACCGTGATCGCTAGCGAACGGAGCATGTGAAGTATTATGACCACCGCTAAATTGGCGTTCAGAGCCATCGCGATCAGAGCGATTTCGGCCTGACCGCCGGGCGCTAGGCCTAGAATTATTGAAGCTAAATCAATATCGGTGAATCGATCAAGAAGTAGCGCCATCATTCCCCAAATAGGTAAGAACAGGACTAAGAGAACGAATACTTGTTTTAGGATCTCGACGACTTCGTTTTTGGAAACGCCCTTGAAGCGTGAGGCGATGCTCCAACCCAAAAAATATTGACCAAATACCAGAATGAGATCTGTCAGTCTTAGCTGGACTTCGAACACGAGGTTCACCATCAGGCTGGCAAACATCGGGGCCATGAATGAATGGGCCGGTATTCTGAGATACCTCCCTCCCCAAATCGACACGACCATAGTCAGGACCACCAGTGGCTGAAGTCTCCATTCTGCCTCACCGAAGCCGAGCGACCCGGTGGTAACGCCCGCAAAGAAGTAGCTTGCGAACGATGCTCCACAGACAAGACAAAATATTCTCAGCGAGTGGGAAAGCGCCACTTTTGGGATGTTGGCCCCGAACGCCTCGGCGCTGGCGATCATCTCACTCATTCCTCCGGGGAAGGCAGCGAACCACGCCGACGACCGGTCCCATTTACAGTAACGGTAGAGCCAGAGGAAGCCCATACCGCCACCGAGCGCGACATAGATGACTAACCCGACGCCTAGGGCGGGATGATCGAGCATCCAATCAATATGGTTATGTGTGATGCTGGCCCCGATCGCAACGCCCAGCAACCCTCGACCACAGTCACCAAAAACATAGTCAGTCCCAACCGGTTTGCTGCGGATGGCGAGTATCAGTCCTATCATCGCCGGCCCGAGCAACCACGCGAGCGGGAGATCGAAAAAAAGCCAAGCCGCAGCACCAGCCAGCATCATGGCGTGATCGGCGACTCTTATGTTGTTCACGATCGTTAGGGGTGGTCTAGAAAGAAAAGGCGCACCCACGAATTGAGCACGCCTCGACTCTGTCAGGTCTTACTTGCAGTCGACAAGTTTCGCTTCTCTCTTTTCATGGCCTGGGTTGTATTCGATAGTGCACTCCATACCGACTTTCAGATTACCGCGTTTAGATTTCTCCCCACCGATCTTAACGGTGGTGCGACTCTTAGATATCGACGATGAAACTTGGCCTTTTTTCCCTTGGAATTTAATTTTTTTACCTTTCTTCCCGACTTCTTCGAGTTTAGCGGTCACTTTTTCGACCGGTGTCTCGGTAAATTTCTTGATGACCTCGTCAGATGCGGCCAAGATATTCCCGTATAACTCTGCCAAGTCTTGTGGTCCCATGTAATCGATTGGTCGCCCAGCTTTCTCGGCCTCGGCCAGTAGCGCCGGGTCTTTTAATGCAGCGGCAAAGGCGTCCTGTAGTATTTTAACGCGGTCAGCCGGTACGTTAGGAGCGGTCGCGAATGGTCTGCCTGCGGCCAAAGGCGCGACCGCTACTGCCATCGTTGGCATCTGGCTGTCGGGCATGAACTCGGCCAATTGTTGTAGCTCAGGACGTGATGGTACGCGCCCGAGTAGACCGATTACTTTCAATCCCTCTGCCTCTGCCTTTTCCGCGATACTCCCGAAGCTGCCTGCTGTGCCTTGAACCTCGCCACGGATAATCGCCAGGAGTTTCTCTTGGGTCCCTACGTAGCCTGAGATCAGCTTAACTGGCATGCCCGCATTTTGTAGTAGCTCAGTGTAAGTATAGGAGTCTGAGCCTGGGCCTGTGGCGCTGAACTTTTGCTCCTCCGAAAGTGCCTTCAGTTCGCTAAGGGAATTAAATGGTGCGTCTTTGGCCGCTACATACGCATATGCTTCGCCGGTAGCGCTACCGAGTAAATTCCACTTTGAGACATCATAATTGACCCCCTCTTTACCAATACGCTGGGTAAACGCCGCGCCACGGTCGAAGATTGCTATAACGGTTCCGTCTTGTTCTGCCTGCGCGTTGAGATAATTGGCAGCTACGATACCGCCAGCTCCGGGCATATTTTGTACAATTACATCTGGATTCCCCGGGATATGTTTACCGATGTGGTTCGCTATGAGCCGCCCGTAAGTATCGTAACCGCCTCCAGGGCTTGAGCGCACCACAACCGTCACGGTCTTTCCCTTATAAAAATCACCGTGCGAGCCTGCGCTTGCGACCTGCGATGTAATCGCGGCATGTCCGACTATACCGGCAACCGCCGCCGCTCCTAATAGTTTTTTTAATTGCATGGCTATTTTTCCTCTCTTGTAATGGTGTTTAACCGCCAAACAGCATCATTGTCAGGACACCTTCCGGGAGCGGAAGGACCAGACCTTTTTGAAACCCTCCGTAAAGGATTACCAAAACCATAGAACTCAGAAAAATCGATAGTGTGAGTGGTTCGCGGTGCGCCAGAAGATAGATAAAAACCATCAGCGGGAGACCGATCAAGAAACCAATGAGGTGAGCGCTCGCTATTAGACAGGCGAACCATAGGAAGAAGTACCGCACACGCCGGAACGCATCTGCTGAGACTTCGCTCTCTGAGACGGCAAGATCGCCACTGGACTCATCGGCTTGAGTAGTTATCTGGTTGTCTGTTTTCCGTTCGATATATATCGCTAGAAGTGTTAACGGAATGGCCAGACTAGAGGCAAAAACCGGCAGCATACTCGCCCTGAAAGGCATATCTAGTCCTGCAAATAGGGTATAGGTGAAAAGTGCGAGCAGACTGAGACCAAGAATCGCGCGACTGGCCGAGAGACTCATAACTTCTCTCCCTGCATCTTCACAAATAGCGCTTTTATAGTTGGCCACCCAAGGATCATTATCAGCAAGATTAGGAGTGATCCTGTGATGGGCCGGAGCACGAACTCCCACTCGTATAGCTGAAAAGATGTCCAGAGGTGTCGTTCGGCCTCAGGTCCCAGCACCAGTCCCAGTAGGAGCGGCGGACGTGGCCAGCCATGTAACCGCAACCAGTAACCAAACACCCCGAATGTTGCCATCACGATTATGTCGCCGAAATTATTTGAGTTTGCGAACGCTCCGACCACGGAGACGGCACAGATTATCGGAACCAGCAGCGTCGGTCTGACCTGGGTAGCCTTCGCCAGCGGCTTTATAAACACAATACACAAGAGCGACGTGATGACGCTGGCTATGATAAGGAGCCATATAAAAGAAAATGTTACATCCAAATGTGTGGTCAGGATCTCTTTCCCTGGCTTTACACCAACAATCAAAAGACCCCCAAAAACGAGCGCCAAGGTTGATGAGCCTGGTATCCCAAACGCGAGGGTCGGAATCAACGACCCCCCTTCTTTTGCGTTAGTCGCCGAATCGACAGCGATTACTCCCCTGACGTCACCTGTTCCGAACGTTTTTTCGGCGTCTTTCTCGGTAGCACGTGCGTGCCCATACGCGAACCAGTCTGCGACTGAGGAGCCGAGGCCAGGAATCATACCCACCCACACCCCGACCAGGCTAGATCGTATAACGAGCCACCAGTGTGTTAGCGAGTCACGTATCCCTTGACGGCGCCCACTGTCGAGGTTGTTGAGTTCCATCTTAGAGATCGAGGAGCCAGATGCGACAAGGGATATCAGTTCTGGAATTGCGAACAAGCCAATGGTCACTGGGATAAGATTTAACCCATCCATGAGAGTGAGGTTTCCAAAAGTGAACCTCGGTATCCCACTAACGAGGTGAATCCCGACCGAAGAAATGAGTAACCCAAGGATACCAATAACTAGACCTTTCGCTTTATTCTTACCACTCAATGTCGACACCATCGCGATGCCAAAAAGGATCAGCACGAAGAACTCTGGAGGGCCTAATAAAATAACGAGGGGTTTCAATACCGGGAGTGAAAGGGCTAGGACGATGGCCCCAAAAATACCCCCAAGCGCGGAACTCGTGAAAGCGGCCGACAGCGCCCTTGATGCTTCTCCGTTTCTGGCCATCGGATAGCCATCTAAAATCGTCGCCTGTGAACCCGACCCTCCGGGCACAGCAAACAGGATCGAAGTGATCGAGTTCGCGGTATTACTGACAGCCCATACGCTCACGATTAGACAGATGGCTTCGAACTTATCGAGTGTGAACGCGAGAGGTAGTAGGAGAGCGATCGCTGTTTTGGATCCAATACCGGGTAGCGCAACGAGAGTGGAGCTTATGACTATACCGAGCATCATATAAAGGAACGCCGTTGGTTCAAGTATGTGTATCAATCCCGCCCAGACGGCGTCCCATGTACTCATCTCTTCATTGTTCTCTTGTTCTTGACTTGAGAAGTTCAGTAACCTCTCGGACAGAGATTACATGACCATACTTGTGGTGCATATCGAACAGATTAATGGCATGACTAATCGGGTTCCTATCGAACACACATTCCTGAACGAGTACCGGGGGCAATCCGCGGGAATACGCGTCAACTACGGAGGCTCGGACGCAGCCACTAGTGCTCTCTCCACCAAGGACTATAGAATCAATTCCCATTTCCTCGATAACCTGGTCAAGTTCGGTTCTGAAGAAAACACTGGCCCGACTCTTTCGTATCAGAGTATCACTCGGCAAACAGTTAAGTTCTGGGTAGATTTCATAATCCGATTCGGAAATATTTTTCCGTTGCCGCTGGGTGGAGTGTGTACCAGACGAGTGCGCTTGCCAGTCTCTGGTGGTGAAGATTATCGGCAACTGAAGCTCGCGAAAAAGACTGATCAGCGTTTGCGTAGGCTTTATCGCTTTATGCGCGTGCTCACCACACCCTGAGGGATTTGTCTTTATGACTTCCGAGACAGGTAAATCCCCGCCTTTGTACGAAAGGTTATAAAGGTCGATTAACAAGAGACAAGGCTTCACTCCGATCTTGGGCTCAGAATGATAATGCTGGTACATCTCTCTTACGTCAGACGTGATGTAGTTATCCCAAACTCGCATCGGGTGCACTCCTTACACGTTTCCAGAATACATGGATGGTTGGCTTTGTCAGTGTTTGAGCTAAATCGTTTTACTCTTTGGGGTGTCACTGAATCTTGTATCGCTTAGCTCGAGTGACGGTGACTATGATCGTGCGAATGTCCGTGTGCTGT
>PBZM01000088.1 GCA_002731015.1 Gammaproteobacteria bacterium | reverse complement strand
TTGTAGCACCTGGGCGTGTATATCGTTGTGATAGTGACCTAACACATACGCCAATGTTCCATCAGATTGAGGGGTTGGTTGTGGACAAGGACATTAGTTTTTCTGATTTGAAGGGAACCATTATCACATTCCTGAATAGATTTTTTGAAGTAGACTTGGATGTTCGTTTCAGGCCAAGCTACTTTCCATTTACCGAACCATCTGCAGAGGTCGACGTGCAGTGCGTGATGTGCGAAGGCTCAGCCTGTCGCGTATGCTCGCATACCGGATGGCTCGAGGTGATGGGTTGTGGAATGGTGCATCCTAAAGTTTTCGAGTACACAGGCGTCGATACCTCTGTTTACACGGGATTCGCGTTCGGCATGGGTATCGAGAGGTTGGCAATGCTCCGGTATGGGATCGGTGATCTTCGTCTGTTCTACGAAAACGACCTGCAGTTTCTCAACCAGTTTCACGGGTAGACATGAAAGCAAGTATCTCCTGGATTAAAAGCTTATGCCCGACTGAATTACCAGTCGATAAAATTGTCAGCCGCCTTACTATGGCTGGACTTGAGGTGGATACAGTTGAGTCCGCGGCGAAGCCATTTACAAACGTGATCGTTGGAGAAGTTATTTCCGTGAGCCGGCACGCTGACGCTGACAAGCTGACGGTATGTGAAGTCAGTGACGGTGTTGCTACACACCAGGTAGTCTGCGGGGCCGCTAACGTCCGACCCGGCTTGAAAGCACCTTTTGCGTGCGTCGGCGCCGTCTTAGGTGATGATTTCAAGGTTCAGCAAGCCACTATTCGTGGCATTGAGTCCAGTGGTATGTTGTGCGGTGCCGATGAGCTTGGACTATCGGATGAACGTGTTGGTTTGATGGAACTCCCTGGCTCCATTCCGACCGGGGCTGATTTTGCGGAAATCCTGGCGCTTCCTGATGAGCTAATTGAGGTAGACATTACGCCGAATCGCGGCGATTGCCTATCTGTCACAGGCCTTGCACGGGAACTTGGCATTTTAACTCAAACACCGGTGCAATTCGTCAGTTGCGAGCCCATAGATCCCAGATCCAGTCAAACGCATGAGGTTAATTTATTTGCGCCAGAGGGTTGTCCTCGTTATGTCGGTCGTGTAATCGAAAATATTGACATTGCGAAGCCGACGCCATTATGGATGACCGAGCGACTGCGCCGCTCCGGCATCCGGTCGATTGATGCAGTTGTCGATATCACTAATTACGTCATGATCGAACTTGGGCAACCGATGCATGCATTTGATCTCGAACGGTTAGTTGGTGCAGTCGATGTCCGCATGGCGAGAAATGATGAAGTGTTAGTCCTGCTCGATGGAAAAAGGCTGACCCTCACCGAAGATGTTTTGGTAATTGCCGATCAGGAAGCGCCACTGGCTCTGGCAGGAATTATGGGGGGTGAGCGGTCCGGTATTTCTGAGAAAACAACAACTGTCTTTCTGGAGAGTGCATATTTTAATCCAATTACGGTGGCAGGAAAGGCTCGTCATTTTGGCCTCCACACGGATGCATCAGCGCGTTTTGAACGCGGGGTTGATTGGCGATTGGCTGAGCGAGCCTGCCAACGTGCGACAAATCTTATACTCGAAATCTGTGGAGGAACACCGGGGCCAGTCGTAGTCACCGAAGATGAGCAAGCCCTGCCCAAAATACAGACGGTTGAGCTTTCACATTCCCGGATCGAGCAGCAGCTAAAGATTTCCCTTCCATCGGCCACTGTTCAACAGATGCTTGGAGCCCTTGGATTCGGGGTAGAGACGGTCGATACAGGTTTTCGTTGTGTCGCCCCGAGTTGGCGATTCGATGTCTCAATCGAGCAAGATTTAATTGAGGAAATCGCCCGTATCTACGGATATAACAACCTACCGATATCATTGCCAGCACAGGCCTTGAGTATGGCCTCTATCTCAGAGGCTGAGACACCGCTGATGCGTTTGAAGCATTATCTCGTCGACCAAGATATCCAAGAGGTGATCACTTACTCCTTTGTTGATCCTGAGGTACAGGCAATCCTAGGCGACGGGACGAGCGGGGTTCGTCTTGCGAACCCGATTGCATCGAATCTCGCTGAAATGCGCCGTTCGCTGATTCCGGGTCTTGTCGAAGCTGTTCGTCACAATGTGAACCGTCAAGCCCCTCGGGTGCGGTTATTTGAGACGGGGCAGTGTTTTATTCCGCAGATTGATGAGTTAGATCAATCAGAGCGGGTTGGTGTGGCTATTTATGGTCAAAGTGATCCCCTGCACTTTAGCCTTGACCGATTGGTAGATTTCTTCGACCTGAAAGGCATCGTGAATGGTTTGGGCATGATCAACGGTTGTGGTGAATTAACGTGGTCTCCTTCAGAGCACAAATCGTTCGCACCGGGTCAGACAGCCAGCGTGAGTTTGAATGAGGAAGTTCTGGGTGTCGTCGGCCGATTGCACCCGAAATTAGCTCGTCAGCTAGATTTACCGAAGCCTCTATTCGTGGCAGACTTAAAGCTTGGTCCACTGTTACGGGGACAAGTTACTGCTTTTAAAGCGATTTCGCGTTATCCTAGAGTTCTTCGCGATTTGGCGGTGGTTGTTGATGACGCGGTTGAATGGCAACAGATTGAGGCCGCGGTAGCGACCCTATCAGACGACCGCATCCAGTCCGTCGATTTGTTTGACGTGTATCGGGGACCAGGTGTCCCAGACGGACGTCAGAGTTTGGCGCTCTCGCTTAGCTTGCAGGACTCACATGGAACGCTAGACGACGAAGCGATTCAAGAATTGATTGATAAGGTAGTTCGCGTTCTTCGAGAGAATGCTGATGCAGAATTGAGAGGATAAATACGATGCCGGCCCTTACTAAAGCAGATTTGTCAGAGCACCTAAACGATGTCGTTGGTCTAAATAAACGCGAAGCTAAGGAAATGGTTGAAATTCTCTTTGAGGAATTGCGTGTTTCACTGATCAGTGGAGACCCCGTGCGTTTGTCGGGATTTGGAAATTTTGAGCTGCGCGACAAAAGCGAGAGACCAGGCCGGAATCCGAAAACCGGAGAGAAGGTTCCAGTAAGCGCTCGCCGGGTTGTTACTTTCAGGGCAGGACAAAAGCTCCGTTCACAGGTTGAGCTCTATCACCCACTGGATACCGAGTGAGTACAGTGGATCTTTTCGATGACGATCTCCCACAAATCCCTGATCGGATCTACTTCACTATTGGCGAGGCTAGTCGTTTATGCGGAGTTAAACCGCACGTCTTGAGGTATTGGGAGCAGGAGTTTGCAGAACTCCAACCCGATAAGCGCCGAGGAAATCGTCGCTACTATCGATATCAAGACCTCATAATCATCCGTCGTATTAGGGCACTGGTGCATCAGCAGGGATTTACGCTCTCTGGAGCAAAGTTGCGAATTCAGGAGGAAGACGAGGCTCGAGTCATCGCGACTCAAGATGACTCGAAGGGAATGGCTCTGCGCGAAGTGGTTCGGGAGCTCGAGCAGGTCCGTCGGTTGCTGTCTGACTAAGACGCTGTATACTCTGCCGTTTTCGGGGCGTGGCGCAGCCTGGTAGCGCACTTGCATGGGGTGCAAGGGGTCGCAGGTTCAAATCCTGCCGTCCCGACCAAGTCGGAATCGATTAGAGAAGATACCTTTATGTCGCGGCTTGATTGTAAAATTCCGCCTCCTGTTGTTGCCGTCTTGGCAGGGGTTCTTAACTTAGGATCGACCACATATAGCGCAACATTGTTTGAGCCACCATGGATTTTGATCTCAGCTCTAGGTATTTCATCATGCATATTCGGCATTAGTGGTGTATTGGCCTGTATTCACCGCGGGACTACAATTCATCCTTGGAGCCCTAACAATACTAAAGTGTTGGTGACTAGCGGTGTATTCCGGTTTACGCGAAACCCCATGTATCTTGGTCTCGTGTTATTGCTTAGTGCCTATTATTTGTTGCAACCCACACTGTTTAGTCCATTTGGATTGCTAGGTGTATTGTGGTTTCTCACTCGCTTTCAGATAGAGCCAGAAGAACGGGTACTCACTGAAAAATTTGGAGATCTTTACCTGCAATATCGGCAAAACACGAGGCGGTGGTTTTAAATATTTGCGCATCCTGAACAGATAATCTTCGATTCCTCATTGACTTTATGCGAGAACCTGCGAGGCTTTACATGCTCGAATGCTTAGCATGTGTCCGCCTCACCGCAACACTGACTGGCATTTTAAGTGAAACGCACGGAGCATCGGGCCTCCGGGCAGTTGCGAAGGAAAACGCATGCAAACTGGTAAAGTAAAGTGGTTCAACGAAACTAAGGGTTTCGGCTTCATTGTCCCTGATGAAGGTGGCGATGACGCTTTCGTTCACATCACGGCCGTGAAAGAAAATGGCATCGAACGTTTGGAAGATAACCAGCGGGTCGAATTTGATTTGGCTGAAGGTCGTAACGGAAAAATGTCGGTTAAGACGCTCAAGTTAATCGATTAGCCCTTTGATTCAGAGGGAACATTGACTACGTTGCAGTTGCCGACTTTTTAACCCAAACCAAGTGATCTTGGTGAGCGTTTATCTCACCCCTGAATTGATATGCACACAAAGCGCCATCTTTCAGTGCGACGCTATAATCGAGACAAATCGCTTTTGGGTGGATTATCTGTGGGGTGCCTCTCATCCAGTAGTGTCCAAAGAAGCAGAGAGGCCCGTCGTAGGTTGGTGGCTTTTCTGGTAGCGGGAGCTCAGGGATGCTGTGCCGTTGACTGTCGTCAATGACAGCGGCCTCTCGAAAGGTAGTTTGCTGAGATTGCCACCAATTCAGTCTAATTCGATTACGCTTTACGCCGAAATAGTCCCTGAAGAACGCATCATTCGGAAGTTTGACCTCGAGTCCATTCAAAATAGTTTCACGTGCCCTCCATACCCTCGATCCGTATACCCCTGTTTGCTCATAAAAAGTTCGACTACGAGGGCTATGATCGTCGTTTAGGAGCGACATAAGATCATTTTGTGCGGTGGTATTCCAACACGCGTGCACAGCTCGAGCTTTTGAGCTATCGAACCAAAGTGGCAATGTCTGGAACCAAGCGATAGTCTCGCGATACCCATGAGCATCATTCGCGAAAGCGTCTAAGAATGCTTGGTGTTGTTGGATGTGGTTGTCAGTGTGACTGCGGACAAATCTACCCGGCTCATCAGTGCGCTCTGTTACGAATCCCACCGCATTAAACTCATGGTTGCCAGTCAGGCAAATTGCGTGTCCAAGTTCGCAGAGCTCTCTGACAATATCGACAGTCTGTTTTTGATGGGGACCACGATCTATCAGATCACCCAAGAATACGATTTCGCCGTCACCACAAGACCAGCTACCACGCGGTGATTTTCGGTAGCCCAATTTCGCAAGCAATATTTTGAGCTCGTTGGCGTATCCATGAATGTCACCAATGAAGTTAATCAACATGCTTTCGATTCTGTATCAGATTTCGGCTCATCGCAGTGTTGAGTGACACCTCCTATTAAATATCGGATCAAAAAATGGACACAGCGAACATAGGCAAGTTCGGTTGAGGTCTTGTACTTGATGAACATTCTGCCACTGGCGGGGACACGTCTTATCGAGCGCAGACCGCGGGGCAGATAGCACATAAACTATTCTGGTAAGTGATGCTTTGGTCGAAGCATCAAACCAATGAAAAGTGCCACAACCCCAATAGCGGCCAGAGCGCTCACAGCGAGTTGCCACAATGGCCAGGTGCGCATATCCGCAGGCAATTGCTCTTGTACGATTTCGGGTAATAGGGTCTGTCCTTTAATCGCCTCCACCAACGGTTTAGCGTCCTTGGACGTTGGTTTGACGCTGGATGCGACCTGTGCCACTGCTTTCGATGAGTCTGTAGCAATTTCGAGCGCAGGTTGTGTCTTTAATACCTCAAAAGCGCGCTGTATTTGGCGTTCGTATTTCTTATCAAAGCTCTGCACTGTCAGGATTGAACGGCCTATCGTTGGGCTATCAATTTGCATGGACAGTTCATTCCCCACGGAACGGACTAGATCGATACTATTACCAAAGGCGACTCGAAATTCGCGATCAAGGGCAGTGATCTGGCCACTCTTACTCCATAACGAGGCACTCAGTCCGAGTGTCTGATCGGAGCTGATGGTGGGGGGGAGTTCAGTAAGCTCTAGGCGGACATCAGAATCTATCAGAATTCGGTCCGTCGGCCTGAGATCAGATGTTAACGTGTAACGACCGGGTTTAGGATTCGACCAAATTAACGTCTGATACCCCGTACCTGTGTAATAATCTACCCCAGCATTTTCGCTAGTTGAATTTACGATCTTAGAGTCAGTCTTCAGCTCTATCTCTGATTCGCTATCCAGTCGTATAAGACGCAGCTGTCGGATATCGGGGTCAATATTGATCTGCTGGTCGCGGATCGGCAGTTGTTGAGACCGTAGTGCCAGCTCTAACGCATCAAGCATCACTGGGATGAGGTCACCGGGCCGATCAAGGAGAGTGAATAGACCATCGGTTTCTAGTGCCATTTGACGAAGCAGTGGGAGGTCTGCTTTATCAGATAGCGCGATGGTGTGAATTCGACAATTTCGTTCTGACGACTCTGGTAACAAAGATTTAATAATCCTATCGCGCGAGATCCTCGACAAGTCTTTGCCGCCTTTAACGTCAACGATTCCATCAGTTATCAGGATTACGTGGCAGATACCCCCACCCTCCTGAGTGCCAGCCCTTATACCAGTTTTGATAGCACTTTCCATATTTGTAAAACGATCCGTTGATCCAATTGAGGCCTCAATCGGTTTTCCTAGTGCATCCCAGCGGGCATCGACCGGCCCATACGGGACAAGTTCTCTCACATCTGACCCGAAAAGCCAGATACCGCCTCTTGATTGATCGGGGAGCAGTGCTGCTAGAAGTGCGGTAGCGGGCCCACGAACTGCTTTGGGATCGGCTTTCTTCATGGAACCGGAGACATCTACCAACACCCGAACATCAGCGGGGCTTGTCATCCCGGGCGTCGCAAGCGCTAGGGAGATGAGAGTCGCTAGAACACTAAATACAAACGTCTGGGTGATCTTTGAAATAGTCCAATGCATCTGGATTCGCTAGTGCCTCTATGTTTTTTACTATGCCGCCGCTTACCACATCGCGCACAGCCAATTCTACTATCTTACCACTTACGGTCCTAGGGAGGTCAGGTACTTGCGCAATAACCTCGGGAACATGGCGGGGTGTCGTATTTTTAAGGATCTGGCTCTTGATCGTTTTTCGAAGATTGTCATCAAGTATTACCTCCCCCCGCAGTACCACAAATAAAATAACTCGAACGTCGTCACCGATGTCTTGACCTATCGCAAGTGACTCGAGCACGGCGGGGATCGATTCCACTTGTCGATATATCTCAGCAGTACCAATCCTGACACCGCCCGGATTGAGAGTCGCATCGGCGCGGCCGTGGATGATGAAGCCACCTCGCTCGGTCCGCTCAGCGAAGTCACCATGTGCCCAAATACCGGCGAATCTTTCAAAGTAGGCGGAGCGATACTTGCTACCATCT
>PBZM01000087.1 GCA_002731015.1 Gammaproteobacteria bacterium | reverse complement strand
TTTCTGTGTTTACCATCCTAGTATGTTGGTTAGTGAACGATAGATGAGGGATAACGCGATAAGGCCTAACGTAATCATCACACCTCTTTCAAACAACTCCTCCGAAACTCTCGACCTCGTTTTTTCACCTAGCCAAATTCCAATCAGCATAGGTACACAGATCGCGAATGAGCCGATTAGTTGTGTCCAGCTGAATGATCCAAGTACTGCCAACCCACCGTACATAGGAAGGAAACCTCCGAGATATAATAGTGCGATTGCCTTTACGAAATCGTCCTTTTTCAGATTTTCAAGTGAGGACAAGTAGAGGACCAATAGTGGACCAACGAAGGACGTGGTGCCCCCAACAACACCGGCTGCCAAGCCCCCAATCGGTCCACTGATCGATTCTTGTTTTGGTGCGATCCTCAATTTCCATCTCGTCGTCCGTAGTATTATGTTGGTAAGAACGATGAGGCCGAGACAAATTTTGACCACATTTGAGTCTGCGCTGACTAAAACCTGCACTCCAATGCTTACTCCGATGATTTGTCCAATTCCTAGCGGCCAAAATCTTTTGACGTACTCGAAGCTCTGACGAGAAAATTTCGCTTGGTAAATATTAGACGCCAAAACGGGGACGGCCATCATCGGAATCACGCTGAGTAGTGGCATGAATAATGCCAGTAGGGGTGTTGCGAAAAGAGGCATCCCGAATCCGAGGAATCCCTTGATCAAACCGCCGAGAAATACGATGAGAGTAATCGCGAGGAGCGCCTCAAAAGATAGCGACACAAGAGCGTCCATCAGTTTGCATCCCCCATTATTTTGATTTACCAATATTCCCCGACTTCGTTGACGATTAGATACCTAAGTAGTAGCGTTCTGCAAGTGGACCATTCTAATAATAAAAATTGATCAAGCTTACGAGGCATTGATGCTGAGATTGACGTTCGCCTGCCACGACTACGACCATGTTCGAGATATTTTTGAGCCAGAGGTCGTCACCGAAGGGATAGAACTGACCAAACTCAAGCTTCCCGTTGAAGAGATTTTTTTCAGGTTTATTAAGTTCGGAGAGTTCGATATCTCTGAGCATTCCTTTGCCAAATATGTCGGCCTCAGATCCAAGAATCAGGCCCGTGGTACTGCCATTCCAGTATTCCCGTCGAGAGTTTTTCGCCACTCGGCAATCTACGTCCGAACAGATTCTGCGATTAAACAGCCGAAAGACCTAGAGGGTTGCCGAATCGGAATACCAGAGTGGGGCCAAACTGCGGGAGTCTATGTAAGAGGTGCACTCGCGGACCAGTTCAACATAGACCTAAGTTCAATTAAATGGATACAGTCGGGTGTTCATCAGCCGGGTAGATCTGAAAAGGTGAAGTTCAATCTGCCGAAGTGGGTCAATCTCCAGCCGAACGCGGACCATAATCTCAATGATCTGCTCCTGTCGGGCGCAGTTGATGCGGTTATTACGGCCCATCCCATTCAGTCCTTCAAAGACAAGGATCCGCGTGTCGCAAGGATGTTCGACGATCCTCGCGTTATAGAGCGTGATTATTTCGAGAAAACTCGATGTTTCCCGATTATGCATACGATTGTTATCCGCGATGATGTACTGAATGAAAATCCGTGGGTCGCGCAGACAATTTATAAAGGGCTCGATCGGGCGAGGGAACGCTGCGTAATACGCCTCTCGGATGCAACGGCCTCCGCGATTCCAATGCCATGGATATTCTCAGCATTAAGGGACTCGCGAAATTTATATTGTGAGCACGATATCTGGGCCTACGGAATCGAAGAAAATCGCGCAACCCTTGAGACATTTATCAGGTATTGTTTCGAGCAGGGTATTACCGATAGTTTAATGCCCCCGGAGGATCTTTTTTTTGAAAATACATTCGAGTCATTTAAGGTCTAACCAATGAGTTTTAGTGGTTTTTTCAGCTCTGGATATACCCGAAGACCTGAGGGTGCAGTCGGTTATTTACTCACTGCCTATGGGGCAATATTTATTCTGTGGTCAGCCTATGCGGCGGTTTTTTCCAGACTCGATGCGCTTGTACTGGTGACATTGTTCTTGTCTTTCATGTTGGTTCTCGTGTTTTCCACAATTGCGGCCGGGAGTGAACGGCTCGAGGATGATCCTGACCGAGTCCCTATCTATGACTGGATTTTCGTAGCTTCCAGCATAGCCTGTGGTCTGTATTTCGCGATAAACTCTGACGCGATAGCGACGCGTATTACGCTTTTGGATCCCTTGTCAACCATTGATGTGGTGTTTGCCACGTTTTTGATCGTCCTGTGTTTAGAAGTTTGCCGGAGAACGGTCGGACTTTTGCTAACGGGCATCGTCATCTGTTTTATGGCTTACAATTTATATGGTCACGTTTTACCGGCCCCGTTTGGGCACGGGTATATCGGCTTCGAACATTTCCTCGACATCATGATTTTTACAACGGACGGTCTGTTTGGGACGCCGCTGAGGGTTGCGGCGACCTATGTGCTTTTGTTTGTCTTGTTTGGGACATTTTTAGCCAGCGCAGGGGGTGGTGAGTTCTTTAATAACCTAGCGGCCTCGGTTGCGGGGGCGCGGGTCGGGGGGCCGGCAAAAATTGCAGTGGTGTCTTCTGGTCTTTATGGAACTATTTCTGGTAGTCCAACCTCGGATGTGGTGACCACCGGCTCGATCACGATTCCAATGATGAAAAAAATTGGCTATCCGGCGACGGTTGCGGGCGCCGTTGAGGTGGCGGCCTCCACAGGTGGGAGTATATTGCCACCTGTGATGGGCTCTGCTGCGTTCATCATGGCCGAATACACAGGTATTCCGTATCTCGATATCGTTGTCGCCTCAACAATCCCTGCTCTTTTGTACTACTTTTCTGTTTATTCACAGGTCCACTATACCTCGGTCCGGTTAGGTCTAAAGGGACTGGATAAAAGTGTAGTACCACCGTTGTCGGAGACTATGAAAAACGGGGGCTTATTTTTAGTTCCGCTGGCCGCGATCGTTTGGGCATTATTCGAGGGGTTCAGCCCAACCTTTGTTGCGTTATTTGGTGCGGTCGCCGTGATCGTGATCTCATTCTTCAGGAAACAAACTCGCCTGTCTGTTACGCGAATGGTTGAGACCTTGGCGGAAACGGGTCGACGTCTGGCACCCGTCGTCGGTGCATGCACAGCGGCCGGATTTGTGATCGGCGGTATTACCATGACGGGACTTGCGGCAAAGCTTTCAGCGCTCGTATTTCTAATGACGGGAGACGCCATTTGGCTAACACTGATTGTTGCCGCAATTATGACGATCGTCTTGGGCATGGGCATGCCGACGGTGAGTTCATATATTTTGGCCGCGGTCTTAATCGGTCCATTGCTGATAAAGTTGGGTGTACCAGAGATGGCGGCGCATCTATTCTTACTCTATTACGCAGTTCTCTCTGCGATTACTCCACCCGTCGCTGTAGCCGCTTTCGCGGCGGCCTCCATCGCAGACGATAATCCGATGAAGATATCGTTTAAAGGTGTCCAGTTCGCTGTGGGAGCGTTTTTACTTCCTTTCTTTTTTGTCCTAGATCCTGCGCTACTGGGGGAGGGATCTGTGATCGAAGTAACCTGGGCTACCCTGAGAGCCGTGCTTGCATTTCTCTTAATCTCTGTTGCATCAGCAGGGTGCTTTAACAGTTCGTTGGGAGCACTCCAGCGACTGTTAACTTTCGCTATAGTTGTCCCGTTGTTGACGCCTTTTTTTGCGTATCAAGGCTTAGGGTTTATGGCTGGTATTGGAATTTTGTTTTGGTTCTGGCTAAGTGGCAGAGCTAATGTAAAAGTGGTGTAGCAAAACTATACAAAAAAAGGAGTGTTTATGCTGGGCATAAGAAAAGTAATAAAAGCTGCGGTCGTTGGGACTTGTATAGGTCTAGCGTCTGTGAATGTGGTCGCCAAAGACAACTATATTTTGGCAGGGGCCAGTCCGGGCGGCTTATGGTCGCTCTTGGGAGCCGGCGTCGATAAGGCAATGCGAGCTAGTTATCCAAATGCGACGGTAACCTATCAGACCTCGGGCGGTGGTTTTGCTAACGCCGTGCAGGTTGCGTCTAAAAAGGTGGATTTCGGCATAATGCATGATGCAGAAGCGAAGATCGCTGCGAAAGGCACGGATCCTTATAAAGCGCCGGTCACTAATCTGCGTGCGATGGCTGTGATGTACAACTTCGGCGCATTTCAGCCGATGGTAACCAAAGACTTCGCCGATAAGTATGGTATTTCTTCGTATGAAGATCTGAAATCGAAGAAACCGCCGGTTAGGTTGATTATTAATAAGCGGGGCCTTATCGCACACAATCAGGCCTTGGAAGTGTTGGCCGCGTACGGCATCACTTTGAGCGATATTGAATCGTGGGGTGGAAGCGTTCAGTTCTCCGGCTCAAAGGGCATTGTTGAGCTAATGAAAAATCGCCAAGGCGATTTGGTGATGAATAATCTCTTTGTCGGGCACTCGTCGATTCGTGATATCTTGAACTCGATGCCGATGGTCATGATGCCAGTATCACAAGCGGTGAGGGATAAAGTCAGCGGTGTAATGGGAACGGGTCAGATGGTGATACCCGGGAAGGCCTACGATATCTTGTCTGATGATTACCCTACGTTGGCATTAACGGCAATGTTAGTTGTCAACTCTGACACGTCAGACGACGAGGTCTATAAAGTAACTAAGGCTCTCATAAGCAATGTCGGTGAGATTCAGGGGGTCCACAAGGCAATGCGTGCGCTAAATCCGGCGATGATGGTTAAGCAGAATGCGATCCCATTCCACCCTGGTGCGGTCAAGGCGTATAAAGAAGCGGGACTGATGTAGATCCGCAGAGGATCGCTATGAGAAGCCCGGAAAGAAACCGGGCTTCTCAGTTTCTGCAAAGGGTTTTCCAGTCGGTCTCCTTTGAGTGAACCCCCTCATAGGACTTTATTTCGATATGTTTCAGATCAGAACTGGATCCGATAGCTTGACTAGTTGTTTGCATTGTCTTTGCCGCGTCGACCATTAGTTTTCGAAACTCGACTACCGCCATATCGGATGCACCCAGCCGGTCCGTGGTTCTGTCGACTTTCGCGCCCATCGAGACCCACATTATAATATCCTGATTAGGGATCCCCGGGACCCCGGTGAAATTACCTTGTTTCATCCGTTCCCGGTCTTGTAAGAACTTATTGTGCGGTTGTCTTTTCGACACCCACCTCTCGTCAAGGTCTTCCCCGGGAACCGAATAATTGAACCTTCTCCACTCTTCGGTATCGGGGCAGGTTTCACCACCCCACGCTATGAAATTGAACATCGAATTTTCGTCATCGATTGGAACGACTACCGTTGTGACGTTGTAGCTGGAATTCGGCGGAATTAGGCACGTGAAAGGGGCAATGTATTCGGTGACTCTAAAATATTCATTCAAAGCCGGCTTCTTAATTGGATGCCGAATGGCTGCGTAATGAAATCCGTAATCAGTCCGTTCTACCTGCATACGCGGCGATCGGTCTGTGGAGGGGCGGTACCACGCCTTATCGTCTGCAGCCGCGCCCTCAACTTTCGCCGGTACCATGTCAGAGGAGTGTAGACTTGAGGAATGGGATGAGTCGATTTGGCCTTCCATGATTTGGGCCCAGTTAGCCGGGATACGGATTTTTGTTACTGACACCCTCGTGTCTGCTGTTGGCGCGAAGGCTGGAGGTTGAAATTCAGATATCTCAGCTTCGTCTCCGAGCCATGCCCATACGAACGAACCCCATTCCCTTGTCTGGTAGGCTTTGTGCTTAACTTTTGTGATCAGATCACTGCTATCCGGCTCTGAGGGCATGCTGATACATTTGCCATCAACATCGAATTTCCAACCATGATAGAGACAGGTCAGTCCGCAGTTCTCGTTACGACCATAGAGCAGGGACGCGTGGCGGTGAGGGCATAACTCATCAAGTAACCCGACCGACCCATTTGTGTCACGGAAGGCGACGTATCGACAACCGAACACCTCAATGAGAAGGGGTGTGCCATCGTTTTCTGCAAGTTCTTCGCTTAAGCAGATCGGCACCCAGTGCCTACGCATGATTTGCTCCATCGGAGCACCATCTGTAACTTTTGTTAAAAGCTCGTTCTCTTCCGGGGTCAGCATGTTAGTCCCTCGTTTAATCTAATTGTCTGTCGCGTGTTTACACGAATCAGGCAAACGTTTAGATTTCTAATTATATTTACTTAGACATCGAAATCAATGAACGAGTCCAATGCACTTAACTTACTGGTCAGCCAAAAAAAACAGGTAGCGAAGGATATACTCGAATTCCAATTCGTTGCAGAAGATGAATCAGAGCTACCGTCTTTCCAACCTGGCTCACACATTGCGGTCGCGACACCCTGCGGCGCTAATCGTCAGTATTCTCTGATTAACGACGGTAACAAGCCAACCCTTTATCAGATTGCAGTGAAATTGGAGCCTCAATCCCGTGGAGGTTCACAATCATTACACGAACAGCTGGATGTGGGGCACTCGGTTCTGGTGCAACGGCCTGATAATAGCTTTCCTCTAGTGGACGCCTCTGGGTATCTATTTATCGGTGGGGGTATCGGTATCACCCCATTAATCGGTATGGCGAGAGCCTGTCAATCCAGTGGAAAGTCTTTTCGTCTGATTTATTGTGCCCGCTCTGAGGAGCATGCCGCTTATTGGGAAGATTTGAAGAATACCTTTGATGAGAGCGTTGTTGTTCATTTTGATGACGGTGACCCCGAAGAAGTTTATGACTTTTGGGACGAGTTCATGATTCCAAATTCGGACCACGTTTATTGCTGTGGGCCTCGACCCTTGATGGATGAGATCAAGGCATTGAGTAGGCACTGGCCAGAACAACAAATTCACTTTGAAGACTTTAATCCGCAGAGCGGTCACCACTACGTAAATGTACCATTTACTGTTTCTATAAAATCAACCGGCGAGTCATTTGAGGTCGGTGATAGCGCGACGATACTAGAGACGTTACGGAGTCAAGGTTTGAGGGTACCGAGCTCGTGTGAGAGTGGTACCTGTGGCTCTTGTAAAATGAAGCTTTTGTCTGGGTCGGTAGAGCACCGTGATTTTGTTCTTGAGTCGGACGAATATGAGTCGGCGATCATGGTGTGTGTGTCCCGCGGAAAAGGTGATATCGAGATTGACTTCGAAGATTACTGATCCAATTAAAGTAGGGGTTGCGGGTCTTGGACGAGGGTTTGCTCTTACGGCCCCGTCGGCTCTTATCAGCCAGTTTGTTAGGTTTCTGGCCGCCGCTGCGCCTCGAGAGGAGTCGCGCGCTGCGTTTCGAGACATATTTCAAGGAGTCACCTATTCTTCCTACGATGAGTTGCTTGATGACCCATCTATTGAAGCGGTACACATCGCTACCCCTCACCAACTTCACGCAGAGATGGCGGTGCAGGCAGCTCAATGTGGTAAGCACGTGCTTGTTGAAAAACCAATTGCGGTTACCTTGTCTGACGCTAAACAGATGATTTCCGCTTGTGAAATCAATGAAGTAAACTTGATCGTGGGTCCAGCGCATTCTTTTGATGGGCCTATACTCAAAGCGAAGCAGCTAATTGAAAGCTGTCAGTTTGGCAGGGTTTTGGCGATCAATACCTTCAACTACACTGATTTTATGTACAGACCACGTAGGGACGAGGAGCTCAGCACAGCCGATGGTGGAGGCGTCCTATTCTCGCAGGGGGCGCATCAGTTCGATATTGTCCGTCTTCTAGCCGGCGGACAGGTCACCGAGGTCTATGCGTCCACGGGGCACTGGGACACGCTCCGTGACACGGAACTGTCTTATCAGGCAATGCTTAGATTTAGCAATGGGGTCACTGCTCAGTGCACATACTCGGGATTCGCCAGGTTTGATTCTGACGAATTACAGGGTTGGATAGGGGAGACTGGAAATCCAAAAGATCCCAACAATTACGGAAGCTCCAGAAGAGCGTTGGCAGATGTTTCACGTGATGACGAGCTAAAGGCTAAGCGGGCCCGGACCTTTAGTGCAAAGAATCCATGCGGAATCGCTGCAAATAATGAGCACTTCGGTCCATTGATCGTGCAATGTGAATATGCTGATCTAAAAATAGGACCAAGAGACATAACTGTATACAAAGACTTTGAAAAAGAAATCATCCCAGTCGCTGTAACTGCTGGTCCGAGGGAGCCCGTCTTCAAGGCCCTGTATGATTCAATCAGGTTGGACAAGAATCCAGTTCAGACAGGCCGTTGGTGTCTTGGCACGCTTCAGGTTTGTCATGCTGTGTTAGAGTCGGCGGAGCGTAGTAAGCCGGTTTTTATAGAAGGTCCCTATTAGATAATTCAGCGAGGGAGAAGAATCCATTGGATTTGCCTAAGGTTCTCATAAAGGAAGAGGTTGAGCGGGCATTGTTTGAGGACCTCGGCAGGGCGGGTGATCTATCGACGCAGGCGACGATTGAATCTCATAAGCGCGCAACGGCATTTTTTATTGCGCGCGACAATGGCGTTGTCAGTGGTCTGCCACACGCGAATATGGCTTTCGAATGCATTGATCCTCAGCTCGATTTTGAGCAAAGGGTGTCTGATGGGACTCGAGTGTCGGCCGGTACCGTGATCGCATCGGTATCGGGTAACGCGAGACCGATTCTATCGGCAGAACGTACTGCACTAAATTTTCTATGCCACTTATCTGGAATAGCGACCCTAACTTCGGAGTTTGTCTCGCAAATCGCTCAAACGAAATCAAGGATATGCTGCACCCGGAAGACTATTCCTGGTTTAAGAGCCTCGCAAAAGTATGCGGTTCGCTGTGGTGGTGGTTCAAACCACCGTTTTGGTTTGGATGACGCTATTTTGATTAAGGATAATCATATTGCGGTTGCCGGCGGTATTGCAAAGTCTCTTCGCGCCGCGAGGTCGTTTGCTGGGCACTTGGTGAAGATAGAGATTGAGGTCGATACCTTAGAGCAATTCGAGGAAGCACTTTTATCGGGGGCTGATTGCATACTGTTAGATAATTTTGCTACCGATCTTTTGTACACGGCGGTCCATATTAATCAGGGCCGGGCTACTCTTGAAGCTTCTGGCGGTGTAAAGCTCGACACCGTCAAGGCAATCGCGGAGTCCGGTGTTGACTACATATCGTCTTCCCAGATAACCATGTCTGCCTCAACATTTGACATTGGACTCGATATCGAACTCGGATGAGGATTCCCGATGAAGGTGATTAACAATTCCGATGTTGCGAGATTAGTCAGCCAAGATGAGGTAACGCGGACATTGGAGGGAGCCTATCAGGATCTGTTTTCCGGTAGGGCTGTATGTCGCCCGAGAGTTGATGTGGAAATTCCATCGGCCGACCCTGATCGTTTCTATCGGTGGGGGACGATGGAGGGAGGTTGCGCTGGTCGGTATTTTGCTATCCGGTGTAAATCAGACATGATCTACCATAAGCAATCGGGACCCTCAATTACGCAAGAGAAGTATTGCGTTGAACCCGGAACTTTCTGTGGTTTCATACTTTTGTTTTCGGTCGAAAACGGTGAGCCACTGGCCCTCATTAATGACGGCATAATACAGCACATGCGCGTCGCCGCGGACGGTGCGATTGGCGTGAAGTACGCAAGTCGCAAAGATTCTAGTACCGTCGGTCTGCTTGGGTCTGGGGGAATGGCGAAAGATCATTTGAGGTCCGTTGTTCATGTCCGTGATATACAAAAAGTAAACGTTTATAGTCCGACCAAGGCCCACCGTGAGACTTTTGCGAAGACGATGGCCGCTGAACTAGAAGTTGACATTGAGCCAGTTGCCACACCAGAAGCCGCGGTCCGTGATGTCGATATCATTATGGGGCTCACGGATTCGGCTGTTCCAGTTATCAGGCCAGAATATATTAAACCGGGCCAACACCTACTGAACGTTGGTGGAGGTGGTGGCATCCCTTCTGCGGTGCAAAAAAAAGTGTCCAAATTCTTGCGTTTTGGTAACACAGATCCACCTGTTGGTTGGCCAGATGTTCTATTTGACGACGAATACCTGACGTGGCAAGCGAGATCTGGTTTTTCTGAAAAAGCGCTGGCGTCGAGCAAGCGAGCACACGGAGCGGTGGGCGGGGACCGGCTGATCTATCTTGCTGAAGTGATAAAGACCGGATATTTTGACCGTCAGCCTGAGGATGTGACCTATTCCGAGCGAGGCAACTTACAAGGGAATCAGTTCCACGCAGTCGCTGGCCTTCTCTACGAGAAAGCTCTCGAGGCAGGCGTTAGCAGGGAAATCCCAACCGAATTATTTTTGCAGGATATTCGTAACTAGTACACCGGGCCGTTGATTGTTTGGTATTGGTAATACTCTCGCAGTCCAAATGTGGACTTTTCCCAGCCAATTCCGCTGTGCTTATGGCCACCGGATGGAAGTTCGCCGGAAAAATCGCCCATGGCTCTGGCAGCGTTGATAAAAACTCGCCCAGCTTCAATTTCGTGGGCTACCGTACTCAATACATCGAGGTTTGCGCCCCATACAGAGCCGCTAAGCCCGTAGTCCTCGCTGTTTAATTCCTCAACTAGTTCTAAAGTATTATCGTATTCGAGTATTGGCAGGACAGGTCCAAATTGCTCTTCAATAACAAGAGGATGGGAATTTTCGATGTCCCAGACAAGTGTCGGTTGGACATAGCAACCGTTACTTAGATCAGCCGACTCTAAAATTGTACCGCATGGCCTAATCACCGCATTACAAGCTCTTGTTTGGTCGATAAGTGTGTTTAATCGGTGCTGCGCATCATCATCTATCACTGGGCCAATCGTCGACTTTGTATCCGATGGCGCGCCCATCTTTAGGTGATCGGCACATTTTGCTAAAGCCTCAATCATCTGTTCTTTAATTGATCGATGCACGTAAACCCGTTTGGTCGCATAGCAATACTGACCCGATCTCCGGAAGGCAGAGTCAACGATTTGAGACGCGGTTATATTAATATCTGTATCTTTGAGTACGATTGCTGCATCGTTTCCGCCAAGCTCAAGTTGCACAGATTTTAATTCAGCCGCGGCCGATGCGGCCACCTTCTTTCCGACGGCAGTGCTGCCGGTAAACGAAATTTTCCTGAGGTCGCGGTGTTTGATCATTGCCTCCCCAAGATCATTCGTCCCGTGCAATAGACTCAGGAGACCGGGTGGTAAGCAGTCCCTCAATAAGCGAAGGAATACAGTGACGCCGGCAGGAGCTCTGGGTGACGGCTTGACGATGACGGCGTTACCAGCAAGGAGTGCTGGAATAACTTTAGCGGTCGCTAGCGAGATCGGTGCATTCCAAGGAACGATCGCACCTACAACGCCAAAAGGAACTTTCCGTACAACAGCCGTAAAGGATTCATCACTATGATGCAACGACGCCAACTCATCTGAGGCTACGCTCAATGTATGGTTGATCTGTACAACCGACTCTTGCACCTCCCGTCTTACAACGGTGTCAAGCATCCCTTGCTCGGTTTTGAGCACCTCGACAATGCGATTTGAGTTTTCTTCGAGAAGTGGGATGAAGTTTTTTATACACACGATTCTCTGATTGACCGATTGCTTAACCCATATTTTCTGGGCTTTTTTTGCCTGTTCGACTGCTATATCTAGATGTTCGTTCGAGCACACCGGCATATTTCCGATCACCAGGCGGCGATCAGCAGGATCTCTCAGATCTATGTTATCTGTGGTACGGATGTAGTCTGCGCTAAAAGACTGTAACTGCATCGACTTCTCACGATCAATTCAACTGTGATACACAATATCGGATCGCCTAAAACAATTTACAAGCGCTAAGGGAGACAGGAATGAATGCCGAAAAAATTGGATTTGTTGGTTTGGGCCGCATGGGGCTACGAATGGCGCTCCGTCTAATCGATTCTTATCGGGTCTATGGAACAGATAGAGCGGTATCGCTCCAACAGTCGGTTCGAGAGAAAGGTGTAAATTGGATCGATGATTCGACATCTCTCGCAAGAATCTGTCGGCATATTTTCGTTGTCGTGGGCACTGAAAGTGAAGTTACGGAAATTATCTTCGGTGAGCGAGGCCTGATCTCTGGTATTGATTCAGATACTACAATTGTGATTTGCGCGACCGTGCGGCCCAGTTACATGCGCGCTTTAGCCGAGCGGCTTTCCCAGAATAAATTCGTCAAGCTGCTCGACTGTCCGGTCGCCAGAGGCGAGATGGCGGCAGAGTCAGGAGATCTGTTGCTTTTTGTTGGCGGTGATCGTGGTCTGTTGGACTCACTAGAACAACTATTGGCTCATTTTGGAACTGATATTGAATTCCTGGGTCCGATCGGGAGCGGACAGGTCGCTAAGGCTGTTAACAACTATCTGTTGTGGGCCTGTCTCACAGCATCAATGGAGGGTCTCGATTTTGGTGAAAGACTGGGCGTCGACAAAGAGAGGCTGAGAATCGCGCTCGAAAAAAGTAGCGGAGCGAATTGGGCCATGTCCTCTCGTGCCGATGATCGACCAGCACTTTGGGCCGAGAAAGATATGGCTCTATTTTTGTCGGAGGCTGATCGGTTAAGGTTCTCAGTCCCGATTGCGGGGCAGGTCAGGGAAGCTATAAAGCTTTTTAAGGTCGATCGGCATCTAGAGCGGTCGCCGGATTTTGAGGAATATAGATTTCTGACGTAGGAGTTTTTTCTATGTACACACGATGATTACGTTCTGTCTCAACCCTAGTTACAGTGGTAATAGCCGTGTTAGCGTATTGGACGAAATAAAAAAATAAGGAACCGGTAATGGATGCTTCACTCCTAGACGTCGCCATAACAGCACTCTCGGTTCTGTTAGAGCCAGAGCGACTTTTTTATCTGGGCATGGGTACCGTTATTGGTCTTGCGCTTGGCATTATGCCAGGCGTCGGCGGGGTGGCTGGCCTCGCTCTACTTTTGCCGTTTACTTTTAGTCTAGACGCGTACTCGGCCTTTGCCTTTATGCTGGGTCTTGGGGCGGTTACGTCTACCAGTGATACGATCCCAGCTGTACTCTTTGGTGTTCCCGGAACTTCGGCTTCGCAGGCGACAGTCTTGGATGGCCACAGCATGGCGAAAAACGGTGAGGCGGGTAGGGCTCTGAGTGCAGCATATGCTGCGTCTTTGATCGGGGGCCTCTGGGGAGCGTTTTTGCTTGGCCTCACGATTCCCGTGCTCCGCCCAATACTGCTGCACATAAATTCGCCAGAATTGCTTGCGTTCTCAATTTTTGGTCTTTCAATGGTTTCGGCATTATCTGGCTCGATGCCACTGCGTGGTCTATCGATGGCAGGATTCGGAATACTGTTATCGATGGTCGGGGGAGATCCACAAACAGGGCAAGAGCGCTGGACATTCGATACGTTGTATTTAGTTGATGACCTGCCTCTATTACCTGTGGCTCTCGGACTGTTTGCACTTCCCGAGATCTGTGATGTGGCCGCCCGTCGAACAGCAATCTCTGACACGAGTAAATACGAGCTCAAAGAAGGCATGTTAGTAGGGTTAAAGGACGTAATAAAGAACTGGTGGCTCGTCGCAAAGTGTGGATCGCTTGGCGCGATGATCGGAGCAATCCCTGGACTTGGGTCGGCTGTTGTCGACTGGTTTGCCTATGGATACGCGGCGAAATCGATCAAGGATGCGGACAAGACTTTCGGAAAGGGCGATGTTCGAGGAGTCATCGCGCCGGAGAGTGCAAATAATGCAAAAGAGGGCGGATCACTGGTTCCAACGATCGCTTTTGGCGTGCCTGGCTCAGCGTCGATGGCGCTTTTGTTGGGTGGCTTCATGATTCACGGACTTGTTCCGGGTAAGTCGATGGTCACTGATAATTTGGACGTGACCTACACTATGGTCTGGTCAATTGCGCTGGCTAATATTTTAGGTGCAGGGCTTTGTTTCGCTTTCAGTGGTCAGTTCGCCAAGATCGCAACGTTACGATACACGCTAGTCATTCCAGCAATCATCTCAATCATGATGGTGGGCGCCTATCAAGCGTCTGC
>PBZM01000086.1 GCA_002731015.1 Gammaproteobacteria bacterium | reverse complement strand
TGGGTGAGTCCAAAGCCATGTGCCTCACTTATCTCTTCGAGTCGTTTTTGTTCCTCAGGTGTTAGCTGCTCATCGGCAACTTCTAATCCGCTCACATCCGGTATATTTGAAAAACGCCCGCCGGTCAGGGCAAATCGCTCAGTCGTTTTCGGAGTTGCTGGCAGCCAACTCGTTCGGGTTAGACTACGGGTAGGTACATACTTCCATGACTCGACACGTTTTGTGGGCAAGCCAACCATAAGGGCCTGGTGTGCGCTGACCCCCTCGATGCCCTCTAGCCACGCGCTGAACCCAGTCATGCGGCCTCTATTCCTTCATAACCTTCCCGTTCGAGCCTTTCAGCCAGCGTGTGGTCGCCAGATAGCTTGATCTCGCCATGTGCAAGCACGTGCACGAAGTCAGGCTTTACGATGTCGAGTAAGCGCTTGTAGTGCGTTACAAGCAAAAAACTTCGCTCAGGTGATCGCATGCGGTTGATGCCCTCACCAACGACACGCAGTGCATCGACGTCCAAGCCGGAGTCAGTCTCATCGAGTAAAGCCAGGGTTGGCTCAAGTAGCTGCATCTGTAAAATCTCGTTACGCTTCTTTTCGCCACCTGAGAAGCCTTCGTTTACATTCCGGTGTAAAAAGGCTTCGTCCATCTGCATGACCTTGAGTTTTTCTCGGACAGACTGCAGAAAATCGCTAGCTTTTAATTCAGCATGTCCACGATGCTCTCGGATTGCGTTAACCGCTGCTTTCAATAGATAAATATTCTTTACGCCCGGGATCTCGACGGGGTATTGAAATGAGAGGAAGACACCCGCCCACGCGCGCTCCTCAGGCTCTAGTTCCAGAAGATTCTGGCCCATATAGATGACCTTGCCATCGGTGACTTGATAGTCATCGCGACCGGCTAGAATCGAAGCCAAAGTACTTTTTCCGGAGCCGTTGGGTCCCATGATCGCATGCACTTCGCCCTGATTAATATTGAGATTTATCCCTTTGAGCAGAGGTTTATCACCGACCCTCGCATGTAAGTTTTGAATAATCAGCATCAGCCGACCGATCCTTCCAGTGTTATTCCAAGGAGCGCTTCGGCCTCGACCGCAAACTCCATCGGAAGTTTCTGAAACACTTCCTTGCAGAAGCCATTAACCACCATATTTAATGCGTCCTCTTCGCTCATACCACGTGTTCTCAAATAGAACAGCTGATCATCGCTGACTTTTGATGTGGTCGCTTCGTGCTCAATTTGAGCACTGGGTTCTTGAGCCTCAATATAAGGAAATGTATGCGCCCCGCACTGGTCGCCAATCAGTAACGAATCACATTGCGTAAAGTTACGCACATCGACTGCTCCGGGTAAGACTTTGACGAGCCCTCTGTAAGCATTTTGACCACGGGCCGTGGAAATCCCTTTTGAGATGATTGTCGAGCGGCTTCTTGGTCCGATGTGAATCATTTTAGTTCCAGTATCCGCTTGCTGTTTTTTTCCGGCGACAGCGACTGAGTAGAATTCACCCACAGAGTCAGCACCCTTAAGCACACAACTTGGATATTTCCATGTAATTGCGGAGCCGGTCTCGAGCTGGGTCCAGCTGATTTTGGCGCGATCGCCCCGGCATTCACCGCGCTTGGTTACAAAATTATAGATACCTCCCTTACCTTCGTCATCGCCAGCAAACCAATTTTGAACGGTTGAATATTTAATTTCAGCATCAGCTCCTGCGACAAGTTCAACTACCGCCGCATGCAATTGATTTTCATCGCGTTGTGGTGCGGTACAGCCCTCGAGATAGGATACATATGAGTTGTCTTCTGCCACGATCAATGTGCGTTCAAATTGACCCGTATTTTGCTGGTTGATTCGGAAATAGGTGGACAGTTCCATCGGACAACGCACGCCTTTTGGGATATATACAAAGGATCCATCTGAAAAGACTGCGGAATTCAGGGCCGCATAATAGTTATCGTTTTGCGGCACAACAGATCCCAAGAATTTTTTGACAAGCTCGGGGTGCGAATGGACAGCCTCAGACAACGGACAAAAGACAACACCGGCCTCCTGCAACTTCTCCTTGAAGGTGGTCACTACACTCACCGAATCAAATACCGCGTCGACGGCTACGCCTGCGAGCATTTTCTGTTCCTCGAGTGGGATCCCGAGCTTGTTGTAGGTTTCTATTAATGCAGGATCAACTTCATCCAAGCTTTTCGGCCCATCACCCTGTTTTTTGGGGGCAGAAAAGTAGCTTATGGCCTGAAAATCAATTGGGGTGTAGTCGAGGTGTGCCCATTCAGGTGGCGTCATCTTGAGCCATTTTGCGTATGCCTCGAGCCGCCATTCGAGCAACCATTCCGGCTCACCTTTTCGTGCTGAGATCTCACGAATTACATCCTCATTCAATCCCGGTGGTAGGGTATCCGATTCAATTTCAGTGATAAATCCGTACTTATAGTCTTGGTCGACTAGTTGATCGATTTCTTGTTGGCTCATTAATACACCTCTAAAGTCTCTATCCTACGATCGGGTCGCGTGTAGAGCGTATTTGGGCTGATCAGATCCTCTAATGTGGTTTTTGTTAGTATTTGGTTGACCTGATCACCTAATTCCCGCCACCGTGACATCACTGAGCAGTGGTCAGTGAGACGGCACAGGCTTTCATCTGTTCCGCACTCAGTAATGGCCGTTGATCCTTCAATTGCCTCGATAATCGCCTTAACGGGGATACGGGATGGGCTTTTTGCGAGACTATAACCGCCTCTCGATCCCTGTATTGAGGTAAGAACTCCACCCCTGACCAGCAATTTCAACAATTTTATGCAGGTGGGCTTTGGAATAGCCGATTCTTCAGCCAATAGCCCGGCCGACCATAAAATATCTGGCTTCTTCGCCATCTGCGCTAGGATTACAGATGCGTAGTCAGTTAGTTTTGATAGCCGAACCATCGATGTGCCATATCTTTAAAACTCGACCGTAGTATATAGGACCGATTAGGTCCTATATCAAGATTTAGTTATGAATTTGTAAGTAAGGCGGCAGCGTCTGCCTTTAGCCGTTGCAGCATTGAAGCTAGCCCATTCGCCCTTGTTGGTGATAAATGTTGCGATAAACCAATGGCTTTAACAAATTCGGGTTCAGTTTTTACGATCTCTTCGGCCGATGCGTTGGAGTATAGTCTTATGACTAGGGCAATCAGTCCCGATACGATGGCAGCATCTGAGTTGGCTCGTACTTCAACATTAGCTGAATGTCCGCTCACGATCATCCATACTTGAGATTGGCAACCACTGACCAAATTCTTCTCATTTTTCTCTGCTTCGTCAAGTGGTTCAAGTTCTTTGCCGAGATCAATAAGGTACTGATATTTGTCCATCCAAGAATCATAAAACTCAAACTCATCTATGATTTCTTGCTGTCTGTCACTCAATTGCATATGCATTCTCACCTCAGAGGGCCACGACAGGGTATACTTGGTCGTGAATTTACGAAACTTACAGGTTGTTATGTCCGACGTTCATTCAATCCAAGTCTCATCTGAAACATTTGAAACAGATGTTCTAAAAAAATCACTGGAAACTCCTGTTTTGGTCGACTTTTATGCCGATTGGTGTGGCCCTTGTAAAAGTCTGGGACCCATACTTGAGAGGTTGGCGGATGAATACGCTGGCGCTTTTATCTTGGCCAAGGTGGATTCTGATGCAGAGCAGACGTTAGTCGAAGGGATGGGTGTTCGCTCATTACCGACAGTGGTGCTGTTTAAGGACGGACAGCCTGCTGATCATTTTATGGGCGCGCTGTCCGAGGGTGAGATTAGGGTGATGCTCGATAAGCACGTGGAAAGGGTCGAGGCGTCGCCGCTGGAGCGAGCAGCTGAACTTGTTGAACGCAATGAGTACGAAGAAGCGATCGCGCTTTATCAGTTGATCACAGCTGACGATCCCGAAAACTACGATGCGTATCTTGACATGGCGCAAGCGTTTTTGAGTAAGGGAGATTCCGTGAGCGCCGAGGCAATTGTCGAGCGTCTCCCAGAAGCTAAAAAAATGGATCCTCGAGCGAAATCGATTTTGGCCGGAAAGGCTTTCAATGACTTACTCGATGGAGCACCCGATCGTGCGACCTGTGAGTTGCGCCTTGGTTCTAATGATGCTGATAGCGAAGCACGATATTTTTTCGCGGTGCACCTGATGGCATCGGATGAAGTTGAAACAGCGATTGAACATCTTTTGACGATAGTTCGGACGGACCGGCAATACAACGAAGACGCCGCGAGGCTTATGTTGATTCAGATTTTCGATCGTTTGGGTAACGAGGACGTACGGACCCGGTCAGGTCGTAAGCAGCTGGCTGCAATATTGATGGTGTAGTCGTGAGCGAGAAACCGACGAATTTTATCCGTACAAAGATTTTAGATCAGATCAAACAGGGCCAAATCAATCAGATCGTGACGCGTTTTCCTCCAGAGCCAAACGGCTATCTGCATGTAGGACATGCCAAGAGCATTTGTTTAAATTTCGGATTGGTTGAAGAATTTGGTGGCCGCTGTAATTTGCGGTTTGATGACACCAACCCTGAAAAGGAATCTCAGGAATATATCGAAGCGATAGAGGAAGATGTACGTTGGCTGGGCTTTGAGTGGTCAGAGCTTTGTCATACGGCTGATTACTTCGAGAAGCTTTTTGATTGGGCATTACACCTCATCCACAATGGCTACGCATATGTGGACGAGCAGTCTGCAGAGGAAATGCGCAAAAATCGAGGTACTCTTACCGAGGCCGGCGTCGATAGCCCCTATCGGGAAAGGTCGGCCGTGGAAAATGAGGCGCTTTTTTTAAAGATGCGCGACGGACAGATGTCAGAGGGCGTCGCAGTCCTACGTGCCAAGATCTCGATGTCAGCTCCAAATATGAATTTGCGCGATCCGGTGCTTTACCGAATCCGTCATGCGAAGCATCCGCGCACTGGCGACAAATGGTGTATCTACCCGACTTATGATTATGCTCACGGTCAGAGTGATGCCATTGAAGGCGTCACACACTCCCTTTGCACGCTCGAATTTGAGGATCATAGACCACTTTATGAGTGGCTTTTGAAAAGGCTCCCGCTACCGACCCGACCAAAGCAAACTGAATTTAGCCGCCTTGAACTTGAGGGTACGTTAACTAGCAAGCGTAAACTCAATATCCTTGTGCAGAAAGGTTATGTATCGGGCTGGGATGATCCGCGGATGCCCACAATTGCGGGGATGCGGCGCCGTGGTTTTTCACCAGAGGGTATCCGTCTGTTTTGTGAGCGTATCGGCGTGACACGCAAGCCGAACACCATTGAGCTACAAATTCTTGAAAGTTCAATTCGTGATGATCTAGAGAGTCGGGCACACAAGGCCATGGCGGTTATGGACCCCTTGAAAGTTGTTGTTACGAATTGGGATCGAGGGCCATTGCCAATAGAAGTGCCATGGCACCCCAAGCGCCCCGAACTAGGCTCGCGTACGATATTTTTCGGAAAGGAGTTATACATCGATCGCTTGGACTTTGAGTTGGATCCGCCGGACGGATTCTTTAGGCTAGCTCCGGGCGGGAGTGTTCGGTTGAAGTACGGATTTATCATCGATTTTGAAGATGTGGTGCTTGATGAGAGCGGTGGGATAGAGAAGGTGTATGTTCGTTATGATCCGGAGACACGCTCAGGGCAAGATCAATCTGGTCGCAAGGTAAAGGGCACCATTCAATGGGTTCATGCAGAATCTGCCGAAGAGGTGGATGTGCGTTTATATGATCGAATGTTTACTGTTCCAGATCCCGGTAACTATGAGGATCCCTCCTCTGTGATCAACCCAAAGTCGTTAACCGTCGGTAGAGCACATGTTGAGCCAGCGCTCGGATGCCTGATGCCAGAGGCATATTTTCAATTTGAGCGAGTTGGATTCTTCAAGCAAGACCCATCTAGCGGACAAGATCAGCTGACTTATAATCGCTCAGTAACTTTGAAGGATACATGGCAAAAAAAAAGCTAACGATTCCACCGACTGAAGTAGTCAATCCTGATGGTCGTGATTTTGATCGGTTGCCTATCTCTGAGCAGCTGAGACGACTTCTTGCGTCGCAGGCACATGCGATTGATATGGTCCAAAAGATTTCCCACCCCATCGCTCTGGCAGTTGAGGCGGCTACTGAACGACTTCGCCGTGGAGAGGGTAGGTTGATCTACGCAGGCGCAGGCTGTTCCATTCGTATCGGAGTGCAAGATGGCATTGAATTAGTGCCAACCTTTGGCTGGCCCCTGAGTCGGGTTGCGTATTTGATTGCTGGTGGTTCTCAGGCCTTGTCTCTTTCGGTTGAGGGTGCTGAAGACGATGTCGCGGCTGCAAGACAACAGATGGATGATTTTTCCGTCTCCAATTTGGATGTCGTAATTGGTATTACAGCATCGGGTAATACTAATTTTACCTGTCAGATCCTCGAGTCGTCTATTGCACGGGGTGCGCTGACTATTGGTGTAAGTTCCAATCCGAAGGGTAGGCTGACTGAGATCGCAGACCATCCGTTGGTAACTACGACCGGATCTGAAGTATTAGCAGGATCGACGCGTTTGGGAGCCGGTACCGCACAGAAGGCGCTTTTGAATTGTTTTTCGACCGCGTTAATGACCCAACTTGGCCGAGTCCTTGGTAACGAGATGTTGTGTGTCCAAGCCACCAATAGGAAATTGAAAGACCGTCAGGCACGGATCTTGGCTGGACAGATAGATGGTATTGATGAAACGCGCGCATATCAGTTGCTTTCTGAACTTAATTGGGACTTGAGAAAGGGCTTGCTGGTCGCTTCTGGTTGGGCTGAAGATGACGCCGCCTTAGCTTTGGCGGATGAACGCCCTTTTCGAGAATTATTTTGTGCCAATTGATTAGGGTTGCCCTAGGCCCTAATTAATTCAGAGAGATTTCGGAAACTGCAGGTTTCTGGAAGATGACCGATCCTCGTGTGATATTACATACATACATTTGAATCTATCACTGAGGCGCATTGTCTTCTTCCTATATTTCTGGGGTAATCAAAGACGGTATGCGATGTCGACGATACTAAGTCCAGCTTTGTCGACCGTCTCAATCAATGTAGTTACGTCCCACTTACCAGCTTCTGCTAGTGCCCACAATTTAGCGCAGCGGGTACCTGAACGGCAGTAAGTAAGAACTGGGGCAGGCACTTCGGCCAAAATCGCTGCATGCTGTTTGACATCTCTGTCCGTAATATTCCCACTATTTACAGGTAAATATCGAAACTCGAGACCAAGCGTGTTCGCTTTTTTCGCCATAGCGTCAGCTCCCGCATGAGTTTCGCCTTCCTCATCAGGACGGTTACAAACTACAGCCTTGAATCCAGCATCTTTCACCGCATCCAGATCACCGAGCGTTAGCTGGTCAGCGACAGCAAGGTCTGGTGTCAGTTTACGAATAATCATAGTTCCTCCTTAGGCGGCATCAAAGGGCATTTTTAGATAGCCTAAGCCATTATCGTATGCCGGAAGACGCTATCCTACTCTTATATTGACTTGTATCGATGGCAATATAAGCGTGGGCATAGTGAGCGTTTTATATTTCGCTATGCGTATTGAGACAAGTTCATCCGCAAAGACTCCTTCTTGTCCATGAATGTTCTTTGGTCTCCGTATCGAAAAGATTTTGGAAAGCTTTTTAAACGTTTGTGATGTGTGACCCAAGACCGATTCTGCCGCCAATTTTTTTAACATGCGCAGCAGACGATTGGTTTGCATGCAAGCGTGTTCCGATGACCCAGTCTTCAGTCAGATCCTCCGATTCGATTATTCAGGTTACTTGCTCTGCGCTTTTGGTCTGGGTCTGACCGAAAGCTCGGTCATAGTCGAGTAAGGGATCAATGATGGCGCGAGCATTTGAGTTAGGGTCTTCAAAGAGATAGTTCAGTATCCAAGTATCTGGATTGGAACAAGCAAGAATGTCCAGATTCACTTCAGACCTCTTTTTAAGTGAATCGTAATTTATCTAAAAATTAAATATCCCATAGTGAATTTGTCTTTTTTCGTTAATTTGGAATTGAATTTAGACAGATTCATTCCAAATTGGGAGGGATGATGACTGGGCTCGCTAAGGCAGCTGTATTTTCTTTTTTACGTTCTAATCCCCGAGTGCCTTGCTTACGGATGAATCCACCGGTAGCGTTTGTGTCTTTCCATCGACTCAAAGGTTTTTCCATTGGCGCTTGAATCCACCGAAGCTTTCGAACGGCTTCCATTAAAAACTTATACTGAGAAGGCGTACCTCGATTATTCTATGTACGTTATTCTTGATCGCGCACTACCTCATATTGGTGATGGTCTTAAACCCGTTCAGAGACGCATCGTCTATGCAATGAGTGAACTTGGTTTGTCAGCCCAGTCCAAACATAAGAAGTCAGCGAGGACGGTTGGTGACGTATTAGGCAAGTTTCACCCCCATGGAGACTCTGCCTGTTACGAGGCCATGGTTTTACTTGCGCAACCCTTCTCCACGCGTTACCCATTTGTTGATGGTCAGGGAAATTGGGGGAGCCCAGACGATCCCAAGAGTTTTGCGGCCATGCGTTATACAGAGGCGCGCTTGACTCCGATTACGAAAATTATGTTAGATGAGTTGAGCCAAGGAACCGTCGACTGGCAGCCCAATTTTGACGGAACGTTGAAGGAACCGAAATTACTCCCGGCTAGGGTGCCCTCGATTTTGCTCAATGGGACCACGGGTATTGCAGTCGGCATGGCGACAGATATACCGCCTCATAACCTGCGGGAAGTGGTAAATGCGGCAATTCATTTGCTGGACGATCCAAAAGCCACGGTTGCCGATCTGATGCGTTTTATACCTGGTCCTGACTTTCCAACAACCGCGGAGATTATCTCTTCGCCTGCTGATATCGTAAGTGTCTATGAGAACGGAAATGGTTCAATTCGGATGCGAGCGACCTATGTCTATGAAGATGGTGATATTGTCATTAATGCGCTACCCCATCAGGCCTCGCCGGCAAGAATCCTCGAGCAAATCGCTGCACAAATGCAGGCTAAGAAATTGCCCATGATTGTTGATCTGCGTGATGAATCAGATCATGAAAATCCAATTCGGTTGGTGTTAACGCCGCGTTCCAACCGCGTGCAAGCCGACGAAGTTATGCCTCATTTATTCGCTACGACTGATCTCGAAAAAACTTATCGCGTCAATCTGAATATGATTGGTGTGGATGGCCGCCCACAGGTCAAATCGTTGCAATCAATATTGAGCGAATGGCTGGAGTGGCGGCGTAATACGGTCACGCGTCGATTGTCGCACCGCCTTGATCAAGTAATGGACCGGTTGCATGTCCTTGAGGGTTATCTGATCGCGTATCTAAATGTGGACGAGGTAATCCACATTATCCGAGAAGCGGATGCACCCAAACGCGAATTAATAAAGCGATTTGATCTGAGTGAGACTCAGGCAAATGCCGTTCTTGATCTTCGCTTGCGATATCTGGCGAAACTCGAGGAAGTTAAAATACAAGCCGAGCAGAAGGAACTTGAGAATGAGAGAAAGTATCTTAAAAGTATTTTAGCCTCGCGCGCAAAGATGACCAAATTGATTCGTGACGAGCTGGCAAAGGATGCCGAAAACTACAGCGATGATCGACGATCACCGATTGTGGTCCGGCAGGTGGCGCGAGCGCTTCGTGAAGATCAGCTTGTGGCTTCAGAACAGGTGACTGTTGTGCTGAGTGACAACGGATGGATTCGTTCTGCAAAGGGGCATGATATTGATCCAGAAGCGTTATCTTACAAAGCAGGTGATAAGTACCTGACATCGACACAAGGTCGGTCGAATCAGCCTCTAGTGGCTTTCGACACAGCCGGTCGGGCCTATTCCGTGCAAACCCACACATTACCTTCAGCGCGGAGTCAGGGTGAGCCTTTGTCTGGACGGATCGATTTAGCGGATGGTTCAAAAGTTACTCAGCTTGCACTGGCCGATGAGGCGGCAAAGTGGGTTCTTGCGACTAGCTATGGTTATGGCTTTATTTCTAGACACGGGGATCTTTTGGGCCGAAATAAGGCAGGTAAATCGGTAGTGAACATAGGTGAAGCTGATTTACTTCCACCGGTTGCGATAGACGATCATAAGTCGTCACGTATTGCTGTGACAGTCTCAACTGGACACCTTCTAGTATTCGAAGCGCATGAGCTTCCCGAGCTTATAAAAGGTAAGGGCAATAAACTGGTGCATATTCCATCGTCACAGTTTAATGATGGACACCGGGTTACCGCTATCAGCGTGTTACCGCCGCTAGGTTCTTTACGAGTCATCGCAGGGAAGCGCCACCTAACCCTCATGTCGTCAGATCTGGAAAATTTCGTCGGCGAGCGAGCACGACGTGGAAAATTATTACCACGCGGATTCCAGCGAGTCGAAAGGCTCGAAGCTGAATCATGAGACTATTGTGGTTCGTGAGTAATACGAGTCATTTGGAGGCACTGCGAAAGCTTGTTAAACGGGTCGGGTTAGCTGACGCTCAAAGCTATTATCATCAATCTCAGGATCTGGTGGTGGCACCTACGTGTGACTGTGTTGAATTTAAAGTTGATTCTGTCGATGAATCTTTAGTCCGAGATGCAGCAAAGGAAGCGCGGACTGATTATTTATTGGTTCGGGATGAGTATCCCAAGCTTGCGTTATTCGATATGGACTCAACCCTCATTCAGCAGGAAGTTATAGATCAGCTGGCGGCAGCTTTTGATTTAGGTCAACAGGTTTCGGTCATCACCGAACGTGCTATGAACGGCGAGCTCGATTTTGTTGCAAGTTTTACAAAGCGACTCAGTCTTCTGCGCGGTCTCGCGCAATCTGAACTTGATACGGTTGCGCAGCATCTTTCGTTAATGCCAGGTGCGGATGTATTGGCGGCAAACCTTTCAAGTGCGGGCGTTCGTCAGGGGATTGTTTCCGGAGGCTTTTCTTATTTTGCAGAACAAATTGGTGAACGCTTGGGTATGGATTTCGTGCTATCAAATACGTTGGAATTCCGAAACGGCAAGGTTACGGGCAAGGTTATCCCCCCTATCATCGATGGTGCGATGAAACAAAAAACGCTCATAGCTGAAGCAAGCGCGCTCAGGATCACGTTATCTGAGACCATGGCTGTCGGTGATGGTGCCAATGACATTCCAATGCTACTGGCCTCTGGAATTGGGGTGGCTCACCATGCCAAACCGAAAGTGCGAGCAGACGCGAATCATTGTCTGAATTACCAAGATCTCAGCGCGCTCGTCTATCTTGTAAAATTTTCAATGTCAGATGCGTCTTTGGGTGAGTGTTGGTAAACTCGCCGGCTACTCAGATCGTTCTAGGGACAGATTGTGACACGACCTAACTGGATTTTACCCGACGGTATCGAGGAATGCCTTCCTGACGAAGCGTGGGCGATTGAGGACGGTCGTCGCTTGTGCTTGGATCTTTTTCGTGAAGCTCAGTTTGGTTTGATCATACCGCCGATGGTTGAGTATCTCGAGAGTCTGACGAGTGGCGTGGGCCAGGATCTGGTAGAGCAGGTTGTGGTAATCACAGATAGGGTATCCGGTCGACTGATGGGAATCCGTCCGGATATGACTCCTCAGGCCGCACGAATCGATGCGCATGCCCTAAATGAATCAAGAACGACGCGTCTCTGCTATTGCGGCAGTGTATTACGCGCAATACCGACCACCGGTGACTCAACTCGAACACCCGTGCAGTTAGGTGCTGAAATTTTTGGAAACACCAAAATTTCGGCTGATATCGAGATTGTGCGGCTAGCTCTTGAGACAGTCAG
>PBZM01000085.1 GCA_002731015.1 Gammaproteobacteria bacterium | reverse complement strand
TGACAAGCATGATGACCATGACAAGCATGATGACCATGACAAGCATGATGACCATGACAAGCATGATGACCACGGCCATGGTGAGCATGATCCACATTTTTGGTTGGATCCAATGAATGCCAAGGTCATGGTCAGAGAAATACGGAGCCAGCTGTCATTGATTGATCCGGCAAATGCGGCGCAATATGAGTCGAATGCTAAGGAGACCGAAGCCAGACTTGATGAGTTGGTGACAGAAATAGAGGGGGAGCTCACGGGATTACAGGGCAGCGAATTCATCGCGTTTCATGATGCGTATCAGTACTTTGAAAACCGGTTTGGAGTGAAGGCTGTCGGCACAGTTACCGTGTCTCCCGAAGTAATGCCCGGAGCAAAACGTCTCAAAGAGCTGAGGGAAAAGGTAAAGAGCTCAAAAGCGACGTGCGTCTTTTCTGAACCGCAATTCGAGCCCAAGGTGGTAAAAGTTATTACAGACGGTACCGGTGCAAGGACGGGTGTGCTGGATCCGTTGGGGGCAGAGCTCAAGCCAGGGGTCGATCTTTACCCGACGTTGATAAGACAAATGGCCAAAGCACTGAAAGATTGTTTATCGTCATAGAGTGACGAGCCCGACTTCACAATGTGAGGGTGCTTAGGCTTAATATAAATCAATAGTCAGCGCTAATAGCTCTCCTTCGCACCTGAAGGGGGGTTATTCAGGAAATTGAATATATGTGGCCGTGATCATCGACCTAAAGTCGCCGAATTTTAAGAAATTCTGCATAGTGAGTAAGGATGTTAGTTGTATCCGTTCTCGCCGCGGTAAAATAAATTTTCGGCGTTCAATCCTTCTCAAGTCTGACCCCGTGCGTCTATTATTTGATCCACAATTTAGGAGGAATCTATGAAAGCAAATGTGGGCGGTTTCGATAAGTGGGCACGGATCCTCGGTGGGTCATTTTTGTTGGGTCTCGTCATGGTCGGCGCAATTGGATCTTGGGGACTGATTGGTATCATCCCGCTTGCGACCGGACTTTTTGAACGGTGTGGTCTCTATTCCATTCTAGGTATCTCCACCTGTAAAATTCAGAAGTAAGGCTTGATTGTAGGTCAGGCGAACAACCGATGAGGCCTGACCTCGATGACTCAAATTTCCATCTTATCTCCGACTGCGATCCTAGGATATGGCTTCCCAGAGGCATCGTTTCGCGAGGGGCTATCGAGGCGGCCGAGTGCGATAGCGGTGGACGCGGGTTCCACCGATCCGGGTCCTTATTACTTGGGCGCGGGCCAGTCATTCACAAACCGAGACGCAGTTAAGCGTGATCTGGTGCCGATGATTAAGGCTGGTCTTGATCTTAGTATTCCTGTCTTAATTGGTACCGCTGGAGGGTCAGGTGCCGCTGCACACCTCTGTTGGTGTCTCGATATTGTTCAGGATGTCTTGCTCGATTTGAATCGCTCGGCCCGTGTCGCAAGCATCGTAGCTGATCAGTCCGCGGAGGAAATCATGCGGGCGTTAGCTGACGGTCGAATTAGTCCGTTGGGGCCGGTTAAGCCATTGACCGAGAAAGATATTAACGATTCGAACTGTATTGTGGCTCAAATGGGTGCGGAGCCAGTGATTAGTGCGTTGAATCAAGGCGCTGATATAATCGTCGCAGGACGTTGCTATGATCCGGCTGTGTTCGCCGCCGTTCCAATACGAGCGGGGTATCCTGAAGCTCTAGCGTTACACATGGGAAAGATCCTTGAGTGTGCCGCAATCGCCGCAGAACCGGGGAGTGGTGCAGACTGTATGCTCGGGACACTGGATCATGAGGGCTTTGTATTAGAGGCGCTAAACCCGGACCGTCGCTGCACGGTGACCTCCGTCGCCGCACACACATTGTACGAGAAGGCTGATCCCCGTTATCTACCGGGACCAGGCGGGGTCCTTGACCTGACCAGTTGTCGATTCGAGCAAATCGATCAGAGGCGGGTCCGCATCACAGGCACAGAGCTGCTCCCATCAGAGCGCTATACGGTGAAACTCGAGGGGGCTAAGCCGACGGGGTTTCGGACAATAACCATCGCAGGGATAAGGGCGCCGGACCTGATTTCTCAGCTCGATCAGGTACTAGAAGAGGTCAGAGAGCAGGTATTTCAGAACTTTGAATCCATCGATGAGGCCGATGTATCTGTCATCTTCCGATGTTATGGCCGGGATGCGGTGATGGGTAAACTTGAACCATTGCGGCATCTCACGCCCCACGAGATTGGTCTGGTCATAGAGGTTGTTGCGGCGACGCAGGCACTGGCGGACACCATCTGTTCATTCGCCCGCTCGACACTATTACATCTTGGTTATCCAGGTCGACTATCGACCGCAGGAAATCTCGCGTTTCCTTACTCACCGTCTGATATCTCGCATGGTGTAGTCTATGAATTTAGCCTCTATCACCTAATGACTGTTGATGACCCGGTCAGCCTTTTTCCGGTCACTGTCGATCTGATGGGGGTCAGCGAATGATGCTACCCGACCTGGCAACGGTTATACGTTCAAAGAACGCGGGCCCGTTCGAGTTGACGTTCGATATTCTTTTTAGCGATCCATATGATTATCAGAGAGTTGTTCGGTCGGGCCAGCTATCGGCTGAGCGGTTTGCGTCCCTGTACGGGATAGCGCTCGACGATGTGTTGTCGGTTATTGAATTCGAGCCAGCCTTGGCAATTAAGATAACGATAAAGCGTACGCGGTCGTCCGGGGCGCTTGGGGAGAGCGACGTATACGGCGCACAACAACATGCCCCTCTTTTGCAATTGGATATCCCTTGACTGTCTCGATTGAATCCACACCATTTCTTGGTGTCGTTAGGAAAATGACTTGGTTTATAGACTACAGGCGATCTCTTAGCTGTACAGCTTCTCCATCTCTTTTCTGACAGACACGGCCTGATCGTCGGGGTTGATTTCGACATCATCCCACGAAATCTGCTGGTCTACCCCTACATTATTTTTCAGTCTGATGTGATGCGCGAGCCCAATAGGTAAGCCACTCATTTTGAGAGATTTCTCGGCCGGCATCAGTTTACCGTAGACCGTAAATCCACCCTCACCGTCCAACGTTTCTCCTGCCTTGAGATCGCGCTTCGCTGTCGCCACGACGTCACTATTGAAGTCAAGCGTGGAGCCTGTCGGTTTCTTCAATAGGGCCGCTGACAGTATCGAAATATTTAGCTCCAAACCGATGAGGTGGAATGGCTTGTACATTGCAGAAAAGCGGCCCGTTGAGTCGGTATTCATCCCGTACTGTTTGAAGCAAGCCGCGGCATAGTCATTTGGTGCCTCAATCACGACGTACACTCCCCATCGCAGGTCACGGTAAACCGGCCGACCGTCACGCTCGACAGAAGTTACGACCTCGACCATACCTCTCTCGTCAAGCTGACCACCCAGTGGCCGTGGCCTCAGCACATGCGCCAGATCATCCATCCCAGCGGGCGGAAACATCAATCCTTGGTCGGGGGCCTTGAGCCCTGTGCCGTTGGAGATCGCAGCCATTTCCAACGCAGACTTCGTGCCGTCAAGAAAGCTGTTGAACATTTGGCTATTCATGCCGGCACTTGCGGCCTGGTCGGGGGTGAGCCCGTAGTGGTCCCATACCGTGTCTGGGGTCGAGTAATGATACTCGGGCATGTACTTTGTACCCTTGCCCGCAGCAATAACGTCAAATCCGTTAGCACGAGCCCACTCAACGAGTTCAATGGTGAGGGCGGGTTGGTCTCCATAGGCCATCGAATAAACGATCCCCGCCTCTTTTGCTTCCCTTGCAAGAATGCCACCAGCCAACACGTCAGCCTCTACGTTGACCATAACGATGTGGGTCTTACTTGCGATAGCCATCTTTGCGTGCGCGATACCTGCATTAGGGTTACCTGTCGCCTCAACTAAGACATCAAGACCACAATTTTCTATCATATCCTGAGTGCTGTCGAAGAATTGTGTCTCCCTAATTAAATCTGCCGTCCATCCGACGCTACGACAAGCCTCGCGTGCCCGCTCAGGGTCTAGGTCAGCGATCGCCGTGACTTCAAGTCCGTCAGTCGTAGGTACTTGGCTCAAGAACATGGAGCCAAACTTACCGGCGCCGATGAGACCTACTTGTACTGGTTGATCGATGCGTCGCGACAGCTCGTCATAGATGTACATTCAGGTCCCTCACGCGCTCTCGGCGAGCAGTTCCTGGAGGCAGTCGTCCTCCAGTGCCTCGATGGGTCTAAAGTCTCTGTGTGCGATCCATTCCTCGCGGTTGAATGCGCGGATATGGTTACTGACCTCACAAAGTGAGAGGTACACGATGGTCCGGCCAAATGGTGAAATATTTGGCGGGCTAGCATGAACCAAGAGGGACGAAAACAGTAGCATGCTTCCGGCGGGACCGGTTGGGGCGACGCACCCACCCTGTTCAGCTAACTCGGTGACTGTATCGCGATCCAGAGTCCACAGCGGGTAGCTGGTGGTTTCCAAGTCGTGCCCAGCCTTGACCACGCCTTGTTTGTGGCTTCCAGGGATGAACAAAAGTGGACCATTCGCGGCGGTCACGTCGTCAAGGAAAACGCTAATATTCATGGCTCGTGGTTCGGGCATCTCATCGTCGCGCTTCCAGGTACCGTAGTCTTGGTGCCACTGCCAGACTGCCCCATCAAACGGTGCCTTGGCGTTGACCTTGTATTGGTGCATGTATACCTTTCCGTCGAGTAGCTGCTCCACCGGTTGGATGAGCCGGGGGTGGGCGCCAAGTCGACGGAATCCTTCGTTATATTTGTGTGCCGCGAACGCTGTGCGTGCGACACCACTTTTCTCGCGCCACACTTCTTTTCGGTCCATCTCATAAATGGTTTCGGCCTCACCTTTCAAATAGGCAGCCTCCTCAGGTGAAAAAAGATTCGGAAGGAACAGATAGCCCTCGCGATCGAATTGTTCTAGTTGTTTTTGCGTTAGTTTCATATATGTATCCTCTCTTTCTTATCTAGGACCCTGTCAGCCACCGATATGTGAGCTGCCCGGCCGAGTAGGCGTGCTCGCTTGCCCTGTTACGAGCCAGTTCTGGGTCTCCGCTAATGATCGCGTCCGCTATTAGACGGTGCTCATCCCAGATCCCAGACCGAATATCGTGATTTCCGAGTACCTGGTGCATTGACCTAACCATGTGGCTCCATGATTGGTCTGCGAGCCTTGTTATCTCTGGATTTCCAGACTGCTCATACAGGGCCCGATGGAATGCGATATCAGCTAGCGCAAGAGACTGGATCGAACCATCGCGTGATGCTGAGTTACCTTGATCTATCAGCTTGCTCAAGAGGTCCTCGAGCTCGCTATCAATACGTTGCGCGCATAGATATGCAGCGAGCCCATCGATCGCGCCACGGACTTGATAAAGGTCCCTCAGGTGTTCAGGTATGATCGGGGCAACCATCTTCCCCTTGCGACCATAGTCAGAGATCAGCCCCTCACGCTCTAGCAATACAAGCGCGTGACTAATCGGCTGACGACTCACTCCAAGTTGCTCCGCCAGTTCCTCCTGCCGGAGAGGTGATTCTGGGTTCAGGGCACCCATAAGTATCTGTTTTCTGATCGTATCGTAGACTTGGTCAACGAGATCTATTTTCTGGATCTGCATGCAATCTAATCATATCGCGTTCTGAATTCAGAATTCAGTAAAGCAGAGCCGCCTTCCGCAGTCAAATGAAAAACCGGGGGTTACTCGAGTTATAGGTCGCCGACCTTGTCTAGGAGTTATCGTTCCCAGGGGACCGTTCGCAGCCGCTCCGTATTGATTCCAAACGCTTGAACAGCCGCGTCTCGAGCGGTGCGCGGCAGCAGCTTAGCGTCGATGAGAGAAGTTACCGCAGTAAAAGCGATCTGTGGCGCATCGATCTCAAAAAATTCCCGTAAGGATTTGCGGTCGGCTGATCTCCCGAAGCCATCGGTACCGAGTACTCGGAATGGTGCCTCGAGGTAGGGACTAATCTGGGCCGGTACCGCTCTAACGTAGTCTGTCGCGCAAACAATAGGCGCCGAACCACTGAGATATTTATCAATCTGAGATGTCCCTTTTGATCCTTCTAGGCGTCGGGCTCGCTCATTAGTCTGAGCGTCTCGTGCGAGTTCACTGAAGGACGTGACCGAGTAGATATCACAGCACACATTAAAGTGCTCATTCACCAGCGCCGCGGCTTTGATGACTTGCTGGAGAATGGTCCCTGAGCCTAGCAGACGGACCCGAGGGCTACTGGTGTCACCCAACGAGCCGTAGTGGTAGAGCCCCCGAACTATGTCGTCCTCGATACCGGTCGGGAGAGAGGGGTGCGAGTAATTTTCATTCATCAAGGTGACGTAAAAAAACTCGTCTCTCTTGTCATCGAACATTCTTTGAATTCCATACTCGATGATCACGGCAAGCTCGTAAGCGAAGCAGGGATCATAGGCCCGGCAGTTTGGTATCGTCCCAGCGATCAGATGGCTTGACCCGTCTTGGTGTTGAAGGCCCTCACCGGAAAGCGTGGTCCGACCCGCGGTCGCACCAAACAGAAAACCCCGGGAGCGTTGATCAGCGGCCGCCCAAATCAAATCGCCTATGCGCTGAAATCCAAACATTGAGTAATAGATATACACCGGGAGTAGCTCGATGTTGTGTACTGAATACGCCGTCGCGGCGGCGGTCCATGAACTAATCGCGCCCGCTTCCGAGATACCCTCCTCAAGAAGTTGTCCGTCGCTTGCTTCTTTGTACGAGACTATAGAGCCCGCGTCCTCTGGCTCATAGTTTTGTCCGTGAGGTGAATAGATACCGATCTGGTGAAAGAGGGTCTGCATCCCGAATGTTCGGGCCTCATCTGCGACGATTGGTACCAGATGTCTGCCAAAATTACGGTCTCTCAGGAGTCCGCCAAGGATGCGAACAAGCGCCATAGTGGTTGACATCTCTTTTCCATCGGCCTCCAGTGCTGCCTTCGCGTATTCACGACAACTGGGCCGTTCAGGGAGTTGGGTCTCTGCCTGCTGGAAACGTTTGGGTAGGTATCCGCCAAGTGCTGCCCTTCGGTCTTGCAGGTATCGAATCTCCTCTGAGTCGGGTGACGGTTCTACAAATTCAAGGTTTGCTACCTGCTCGTCGGTTAGCGGGAGAGAGAACCGGTCGCGAAAGGCGAGCAGGTTATCCAAATCGAGCTTTTTAGCCTGGTGAGCAGTCATCTTGGACTCTCCGGCTCCGCCCATCCCATAACCTTTTTTGGTTTTAGCCAGAATAACTGTCGGTTGGCCTCTGTGGGCTTTGGCTTGGGAGAAGGCCGCATACAGCTTTTTCAGGTCGTGACCACCGCGTTTCAGTGCGTTAATTTCCGAGTCGGTCATGTGCTTCACGAGGGCGGCTGTCTTGGGGTCTTTTTCGAAGAATTTCTGTCGGTTATAGTCGCCGTCTTTCGAGCCGAGATCTTGATATTCCCCGTCAAGGGTCTCGGCGAACCGTTTAAGTAGAACATTGTCACGATCGAGGGCAAAGAGCGTGTCCCACTCGGACCCCCATAGAACTTTTATGACGCTCCAACCCGCGCCGATGAAGAGTGATTCGAGTTCCTGAATAATCTGACCGTTACCGCGGACTGGCCCGTCTAGCCGTTGAAGGTTGCAGTTAATGATGAAGGTGAGATTATCTAGATTCTCCCGAGCTGCAAGGGCCAGCGCTGCCAGTGACTCGGGCTCGTCCATCTCGCCGTCACCAAAGACCCCCCAAACGTATCGGTCTTGGGCCCGTACCATCCTCCTATTTTCAAGGTAGCGCATAAACCGCGCCTGATAGATCGCAGATATCGGGCCCAAGCCCATTGATCCGGTCGGTACCTGCCAGAAATCCTGCATGAGCCATGGATGGGGGTAGGAGCTTAGTCCTCGGTTCGGTACCTCTTGTCGATAATTTTTTAGATCCTCCACGGTGAGCCGGCCTTCCAAGAAAGCTCGGGCATATACACCAGGCGCCGAGTGTGGCTGAAAATAGACAAGATCCCCGTCGAAGTCATGTGTTCGTGCCTCAAAGAAGTGATTGAATCCGACCTCAAATATCTCAGCGCAAGAGGCGTACGATGCGATATGACCCCCGAGTTCGCCGTGTATTCTATTGGCTCTGATGACCATGGCTAGGGCGTTCCAGCGCATTATTGAGGTGAGTCGTTCTTCGATCTCTAGATCACCCGGAAAGGTCGGTTGGTCCTCGAGCGGGATAGTGTTCCTGTACGCGGAAAATGGCACGGTTGTTCGGTTAATACCCAGCACACGGGCCTCATCATCAAGAGCATCTAGGAGCAGCTTCGCCTGCTGTTTGCCTTCCTCTCGTGCCAACGATCGCAGGGCGTCAATCCACTCTTGACGTGCTTCCTCATCAAATTGATCTGGGATCAGATGCTCAATTGACTGGGACATCACGCGCCTCCTTTCCGACCATTAGATTATAAGAGTTTTAAAGGAGTTTTTTTCGGCGAATACAGAGCATTTTTTGAAGAGAAATAGTGAATATTGCTATATTAGTATAATTATTTGGTGGAATATGTCGTGATTGATGGAATTGATGGAAGAATCCTAAAAGCGCTACAACGAAATGGTAGGCTTTCTCAGCTCGAACTGGCTGAGGAGGTCGGGCTCTCTCCGACACCGTGTGCCCGTCGGGTGAAAAAATTAGAGACTGGGGGCTTCATCCGTGGATACACGGCCCTGATCGATGAAGAGAAGCTCGGTTTCGGCTTCAGTATTTTTGTATCGGTCAGGCTCGATAAGCAGATCGACGACCGGTTGCTGACATTTGAGAAGGCTGTCGCCCGTTATCCTGAGGTTGTTGATTGTTGGTTAATGACCGGGGGTTTTGACTATCTGTTACGTGTTGCTGTCTGTGATTTACACGAGTTTGAGCGATTTTTGACACGGAAGCTCACTAAGGTGGAGGGGGTTGCGTCCATAGAGTCATCGATCCCGCTACGCCGCGTAAAGGAAAGTGTGGCGCGACTGGTCTGATAGGGGGGGAGGTCCGTGTATAAGATTCTCCTATTGGAAATCCTCCTTGATTTGAGTTACTATTTTTAAACTAGTTTAATATTGGTAGTTATTATGAATAGCTCGTCCAAATGGTCAACGGCGGTCTGCCCTATAGGGCTGGCCTCAGAACTCGCATGTGACAAGTGGATGCCAATCATCCTCAGAGATATCGGTCTGCTGGAACGCCGCACATTTAATCAGCTTCTTAAGCACAACCTAGAGGGTATCTCCTCGGGCTCTCTCGCAGCTAAATTGAAACGTCTTGAAGATGTTGGTCTGATTACCTTCGCCTCAGCGAACGAGCATAAGCAAAAGAAACTATATTACTTGACAGAATCAGGGATCGATTTCGTGCCTGTATTACTCGCCATGGCAGGATGGTCCGCAAAGTGGCATCAACCGAGTGCGAAATTTGTAGAAGCGCTGAGGCCCTATCTGCCGGAACCAGAACTCACCTTGCAAGATTTACTCTCCAAGCTCCGCGAAACTAACTTGGAACGAAAAAAATTAGAACCGATGTCTTGGACGTAAAGTGACTCCGGATCCGTCAGAGCTTGGCTTGGTTAGGGGATAGGCTAGTCGGCGACATTAGCGACCATTGGCATTTCTTTGATATCGTTATGGTAGAGATCAGCCATCTCGCCCAACATCGATATTATTGCGGCTGGGCTCTCTGCCTTCCACCAGCAATAAGTGACCATTTCGTTTGGATTGCCCCAGTTCATCTGAAATGACGCGCTGTCGTTTTTCATGTGCTCGCGCATGTACTCTGGGGTCAGCTGGCTTGAGGCTTCGAAATGCTTCGCGCGGTGTTCTTCAGACTTGAATGTGTGTGCGACCATGTAATCTTTCATCGGCTTCTCCGAACTTTTCATATCTTTCTCTCGAGTATCTTCCGATTAAGCAGAGAAAACAATACTATTAACTAAAAACCAGTCTTAAATTTAGAGTCTCAACGAAAGTTGAGTTTCTTTTGTCTTCAGATTAGCCGATCAATTTCCGGAACGATGGCATGGTATGCATGTCGTAGATCCTCTATCTTAGGGCAAATTAGTTTGAAATCCACACCCTTGCGGGCGGGCCGCATGAAGCTCTGGGAAGGGCCAGCGCTTGGCCCTGCAAGCTCGATTCGTGGTATTTGATTTGGAGTACCCTTCTTCAAAGATACCGTGGGTCATGCATTTTTTTATTTCGTCTATTTAAGGCTTAAGATAGCTAATAGTTTTTTGTTTGGTTCAAGTCCCTTATCGTCATCTGAGTACTGAGGCTTTAACCGATTTAGCCAATACATGCTGAGCATCCCTTTATTTTTTACCTCGATTCCACCTCTCGGAGTGCAATCAAAGAAATTCTTGACCCGATGATGTGTTGCATCAGAAATATTAATACGGTTTGGATCACTCGCCTGCTCCAGCCTTGAAGAAACATTGACCGTATCTCCCCAAATGTCATAACTAAATCTGGTCTCACCGACCACTCCAGCCATTACGGGACCGCTGTGCAGACCGACTCTCATTGCCCATGGATCAGCACCATCTTGTCGACGTCTATCATTTACGTCAGATACAGCTCTCATGAATTGTAACGCTCCCAAACATGCGTAAGCGGCGTGAGCCCTCTGTCTTTCGGTTAAGCCGCAACAGAACATATAGGAATCGCCTATGGTTTTAAGTCTGTCGAGCCCTAGACCGTAACAGAGTTCATCAAATCTTGAAAAAAACTCATTAAGAGTCGCGACGAGACGACCTGGCTCAGAGTCACTGGTGGCCTGAGTAAAGCCTACGAAGTCTGTGAATCCAACGGTCACATCCTGGCAGTAACGTGGAGCTACCTTCCCATTTCTAAGCCACTCGTCAGCAATTTGCAGAGGCAGCACATTCTGTAGGAACTTTTCCGATTTTTCTTTTTCCTTTTGGAGTGTATCGAGTGCAGACTTGAGCCGCTGTTGGGATTCAGCGGCTAACCCAACTTGTTTCCTCAACTCGAGGTGGGCCACAACCTGCCGAGCCAATACTCTAATAGCCTCAACTTTTTCGTAATCCACTGTTCTCGGCTCGAAATCGACCAAACACAATGTGCCCAGCGCGAAGCCGTTTGCGTTAATCAGCGGTGCTCCCATGTAGAACCTGATATTGGGTGTATCACGGACGCAAGGAATATCTTTAAAACGGTCATCTTTTAGCGTATCGGGGATCACGACGACATCATTCTGGCGAATGATTACGTTACAAATACTATCCTCTCGCTGGCACTCTGATGTTTCTCTCGGCACGTTTGCAGCCGCCATAGCCCATTGCTTCTCTGAGTCGATAAAATGAACGAAAGCGACCGGACAAGCAGTGACCTCGGTCGCAAAATCGACAATGTCGTCAAAGGCAAACTCTGCTGGCGCGCCCATGATCTCGTAGCTGAGGAGTTCTTCAATACGTTGGTCCTCGCGTTCTTGGTCGATAGTGTCGCTGTTCATGACATACCTGAGTTCCGGTTTGATTTTCAGATCGTAGGATTTCATGTTAACGAAAACAACCGCTGGTGGAGTGAGTGTACACTGCGGTTTCTATTTTTTTTGGACGATAGCGTGATCCACTTGGGGCGCGCCGATTTTAGGTGTAGAGGCCTGTCACTAGTCCAACGATTACCGAGATAGAGAGTATACTAACCGTGGTTGAGACAAGGATTGCGATTGAAATTCGCTCGCTCGGTACCGCGTAATGATTCGCTATCATGTAGACGTTCGCTGCGACTGGCATCGCGGCACATGAAATCATGACGGCGCTGGCGAACGGGTCCAAGTCGTAAACCAGAATAGCGGCGATTCCCACAACCAGCGGATGAATCAACAGCTTATTAGTGGCCAGATAAATGGGTGTGGCGAGGTGACCTTTTGCTACGAAAGCCATTGAGGCGCCGATAGCGAATAGTGCTCCAGGTGTGGATGCCCCCCCGAGGATGGTCATGAAGCTGTTGATTAGATCGGGCACAGGAATCTCAAAAGCGGCCCACGCAAGCCCTGTCGAGATCGATACAACGAGAGGATTTTTGATGAGACCGATACCTATCGTTTGGAGCACCTGAGGACGGAGACGCCCCTCTCGGTATCCGACCAGCAAGATCACTATTAATGGACCGAAGACCATGAGATCAATGATCAACACCATGATCACATAGCTGATCGCTTGCTCACCCAGAAGTATGGGAATCATTGCGAGCCCCATCCAGCCCATGTTACCGATCACAGAGCACTGGGCTTCTATGACCGCAATATCAAATGACTGACCCCGGAACCGGGCGATTGATGTGGTGATCACATAGACTGCCAGTGATCCAGATAGGTAGGCGGCCATGAAATCCCACTCGAGAATCTCTTTTAGTGCCAAATTCGAGGAAAACTTGAACAGCATGGCAGAGAGCGCGAAGTAGAACACGAACTTGGTTAAATGTAAGGTCGCTTCCTCGGAGAAGAGGTTTACTCGCGCGGCTCCGTAGCCGAGCATAATCAGGGCAAAGAACGGTATCGTACTAACAAATATTTGGAGCATGTGGATCATCTGAAAAGTTTGCGCGATTAAACCACAAACATTTAATGATTGTGGATAAGAAGATCTCGTGATCTTATGCCGGTGGGGGAAATGACAGTGAAAATTTATGATCACCTGAGCTCCGTGTCAGCGGCCGAGCGTGTATCGAAATGACTCAGAAGTTGGGGACGAAGACATTGTGATGATCCGTCAGGTCTTTACACCGATCCTTATCGCGGCGTCTCTGGTGCTACTGATCAGTTTTGCGATCCGTGCGAGCTTCGGCGTTTTTCAGATCCCAATAGCCAATGACCTTGGGTGGTTTAGGACCGAATTCTCTTTGGCTATCGCGATCCAGAATCTCTCGTGGGGCATAGCGACCCCATTTTTTGGGGCGTTCGCAGAGAAACTAGGCGACCGAAAAGCGATACTGGTCGGGGTGCTTATATACGCCCTTGGGCTCTCATTGAGTTCTATCGCGACCACGGCCAGCGGCCATCAGATGCTGGAGATATTGGTGGGTGTAGGTGTCGCGGGCACGGGTTTCGGCGTCGTTCTCGGTGTTGTTGGAAGGGCCGCCTCGGACGAGAATCGATCACTGGCGTTAGGGATCACTACCGCGGCCGGGAGTGCGGGTCAGATAATCGGCCCACCGTTGACTCAATATCTTTTGCATTCCATGACGTGGCAAAATGTGTTCCTGTTTTATTCTGGTCTGATATTGCTCGCTCTACTGAGTCTTCCGTTCCTCAAGGCACCGCCGAAAATCACAAAATCAGAGCTCGAAGAGTCGCTCCTATCGAGCATCAACGTAGCGGTTCGTGACCCGAGCTACATACTAATCTTCGTTGGCTTCTTCAGCTGTGGGTTTCAGTTGGCCTTCATCACCGCACATTTCCCGGCGTTCGTTACCGAGGCTTGCGCGACGATTGATCCGAACGGGTTATTGGCCAAGATGGGTATAAAGAACACGGCCGACCTCGGCGCGATCTCAATCGCCGTTATCGGGATCTTTAACATAGTCGGAACAGTTACTGCCGGGGCTCTCGGTGGTCGGTACCCTAAGCGTCTTCTTCTAGCGGGTATTTATATGGCTCGGACGGTGTTATTTTCGTGGTTTATTTTGACACCCATGACCCCTGTGACTGTGCTCATTTTTTCGTCATTGATAGGATCCCTATGGCTCGCGACGGTACCGCTAACCTCTGGCTTGGTAGCCTATATTTATGGCCTGAGATACATGGGTACCCTCTATGGCTTGGTGTTCCTTTCTCATCAGATAGGGAGCTTTGTCGGTGTGTGGTTGGGGGGTGATTTCTATGATCGGTTTGGCTCCTACGATGTGGTTTGGTGGGTCGGCGTAGGGACAGGGCTTTTGTCTGCGGTGGTGCATTTGCCGGTGCGTGAACGACCGATTCAAGACCGCGCGGTGGTAGCTTAGCGTTATCTGACCAGCATTCTTCTTCGTAAAACCAGGTCTCCTATCCGCTGGTAAGACAACCACTAAAGAAGGCGGCAAGTTCTTTTTGGCCAGTTAAAGGCAGCACCGTGGCTACGTATTGGTCTGGTCGTACCACGACAATACAACCATCTAGCTTATCGATGCCTCTCATCTCATAAATATTATTGTCATCGGTTACGCAGAATATTTTCTCGTAATCTTTCAGCCCGAGGCGCCCTTTTGTTGGTGTTAAAAACGAGTGGACATCAGTCCGTTCAAGACCACGATGGGGTACCTGAAAGACCGCTCTGAGGTCAATCACTGAATCGATATCAGCTCCGTCCGGCGTGTGTTTCAAGACCGGAGAGCCCGGATCATTAGCGAGGAAATCAGCTAATTTCCGCATGCGACATGAGTCCGACGAAGGGTCATCAGACCCAGCAAATGCGTATACACGCCAAGCACCGTTCGCAGTGTGGCAATGCCCGAGTTGAACCGGCTTTGCATCACCGTGCCGGATAACGGGCGCTGAGTGAAATCGCTGTCCAATCGGTTGGCCGGCCGCTAGGTGCTGATATGTGTCTTCATCCACAATGGATGACGATTGGTATTGGATCCCCACCCCGGCAGTAAATCGAGCGAATAGCTCGAAGTATTTCTGAAACTCGGCCGGATCAACTCCATCTGGGTTGTCTTTGGTTTTTGGTTTGGTGCTGAACATCTTCGACCATTCTCGGTCGAAGTCGATCAACTTTTTGGCGACCTCTGACCGCTCCGCGGAGTAGGTCGAGAGAAGTGCCTCAGGTGCGCGACCAATTAAAACATGCGCAAGTTTCCAGCCGAGGTTCCATGTATCCATGACTGAGGTATTTAGGCCCTGTCCGGCCTTTGGGCTATGGGTATGGCAAGCATCGCCGGCCAAGAACACCCTCGGACTTCCCCCCTTTTGTGAATTATCAAAAGCGGTCGCGAGCCGCTGTCCGATTTCGTAGACGCTCCACCAAGGAACCTCTTTTACATCCAAAGTGTAGGGCGCCATGATTCGGTTGGCGGCCCTGATCAAGACGTCAACATTCATATTTTCTCGGTCGACACGTTCATCTTGTTTTAATTTGTCGAGCTCTATGTACATCCTGACCATGTACCCTCCCTCACGGGGAATAATCAGGAGGTTTCCTTCATTTATCGACTGTATTGCTGCTTTCAGGCGTATGTCCGGGAAATCGGTAACCGCTAGGATGTCCATCACTCCCCAAGCTTGGTTCAGTGCGTCACCGACCAGTTTGTGACCGATTGATTTTCTGACTTGGCTCCGGGCACCGTCGCATCCGACAGCGTATTTGCAGTTGATGGTTTCCACTTCTCGATTAAATTGTGAGTGAGTTATGGCTCGCTCAAACGTGACGGTGACAGGGTAAACCGGATCCGAATGATTGATCGTGACGTCGATAAGTTTCCGGGAGTAGTAGGGCTCAGTTTTGGCGGCCGAATTCTTCATAACACTAAGGAAGTGATCATGGATCCTCGCTTGGTTGATGATAACGTGGGGCATCTCAGATAGATCGTCTGCAACGTCATCGATTTTGCTATTCCGGGCGATACGTGAAGGATCGTCAGGATCCGGTTTCCAGAACGCGACCTCGTTAACACCATAGGCCTCTTGTATGACCTGATCGGCAAAACCATAGGCCTGAAACATCTCCAGAGTTCTGCAAGCCATGCCATCGGCCTGACCAACGGTCAGCCGATCGTCTTTGAGGTCGGTAATGACGGTATGAATGTCACTAAATTGCGAAAGCTGCGCCGCAAGATTCAGACCAGCGGGACCACACCCGACGATCACAACGTCACATCGTGCAGGCAGGGGTCGTTTTAGCGGTGGCGGAATGATTCGATCTATCGGATCAATGATGCGGGGATCACCCGGGTTGTAGCCATTCAAATGAAATTGCATTGCTGATATCCGTCTCTTGCACTCGTGATTAGACCACTTATGGTGTAGGGTTTGGCGTCAAGTCGTCTACCGGTCGAGAAGTCTGTTCTGGCCAGAGGCATATTATGCCTATTTTTTTCTTTCGGTCAGCGGTGCGCCACCACGATATCAACCAACGCTGGTTTTCCTGACTTCACGACAGCGATCGCCCGCTTCAACGCTCCCGCGATTTCCGATGGTTCCGTGATAGCGCCTTCGCCATACATGCCCATTGACCTAGCTAGTGTCGCAAAATCCGGCTCGGGATCGAAAATGTCCATGCCAATATGTGCTTTATCTGCATCAGTACCTCTTAGCTCAGCCATCCTCTCCTGGTGCTCCCAGTCGTTATAGTAGGCTCGGTTGTTGCACATGATAATCAGGATCGGAATCTCGTGCTTTGCCGCTGTCCACAATGCTCCTGCATCGTACATAAGGTCACCGTCTGGTTGAAAATTTAACACCAGCTTGTCGGTCCCCCTGTACGCTAGCGCGACACCGAGAGACATCCCGATCTGCGTAGATGTGCCGAGAGACCGCCCCGCGTGGCGGTATGGCTTGTCAAAGTTCCATAACTTCCGTACCCACTCACGGGCGGTCCCTGTTGCGAGGACCCAGTCCTCGTCCTTGACCACGTCCCAGGTAATGAGCGTGAGTTCCGCGTAACTAATTGGATCCGATCCATGCTTCCCTAAAGCCGCGGCCTTCCAGTCTGCAAAAATCTGACGGTGTCTGTCGCTAAACGCGCGAACCCGGCCGTCACGGGCTGACGTGAGAGCTTTGTTATTTTCAAGCTTGGTCTGAGCAATTTCTGTCAGTTCAGGCATGGCGAGTCTCGGGTCACCCAGCGCCGCGTGTTGCTTCGGTTGATACCGGCCGTAGTCGAAGGCCCAGGCCGACATCTCGAGCTCCGCAAAACCAATCTCCATCCAGATGCAGTCCTCCGGCACATGTGAGGTCACTTCTCGGGTCGTGGAGACAAGCTTATGCGTCGGTTTTTCCCAGTCACGGACATCGATCCCTAGAATCACATCTGCATCCTTTAGCGACTCGTGATCCAGTGAAATACAGAGCGGGTGTTGGTTTGGAAACGCAAGTGAGTTATTGATGTCCCAGACCCCGCAGCCCAGAGTCTCGGCGAGCGTGACTAACTTCTCGAAGTTACCCGGCTGCCTGCCGATGAAATCAACTAAGATGACGGGATGCTTGGCGTCTAGAATGACGTCCGCCATCGTGCTCAGTGTATCCCGGTCTGCGCCCATCGGTGCCGGGGCCTTTTGCATATTCTCCGGGGGCATCGCGAGGTCTTCGGAGGTCAGCTTTTCCTCCTGAAGCCAGGCGTCGTAACACATATAAATGGGACCCGCTGGCTCGGTGACCATTGTGCTGTATGCACGCATAAAGCTCTCTGGGACACCCTCTATGGCATGGGGCTGGTAGTCCCATTTGGTATAGTTGCGCATCGCCTCCCCCTGAACAAGTGCTGAATGGGACCAGTCGATGTGAGGGCGACGTCTGCCCTCGTGCATGGGGCCAGTGGCGCCCATTATAAAGATGGGGGCCCTGTCTATATATGCGTAGTAGACCGCCATCTGGGCATGCAGCATACCCACCAGATTGTGCAGGATCACTCCCATCGGTTTGCCGGTCGCTCTGGCGTACCCGTGGGCGATTTGTACCGCTATTTCTTCGTGCTGGCAGACCATCAGCTCTGGATCATTCGCCCCGTAGTTGATGACAGAGTCGTGGAGACCTCGGAAGCTTGCGCCTGGGTTCATCGCGATATGTTTGATGTCATAGTGCTTTAGCAAATCAACGATGATATCGGACTGATATTTTTCGTATTTATCCCTATCCACGGACGCTCTCCTAGCATTTCCTAGCGATAATACCCCAAGTATTTGCTAACCAGTACGACAAGCAAATTGAAATGTCTGTTCTTTTGATTTGAAGGTATCAGATTCGCTGGAGACGGGTTGACCACCAGGCTGACATCATTGAGAAAAAACTAATCACGATCAGGGTAATTATTCCCACGCTGGTGTTCTGGTCAGCGCCGAGCCAGATAGCGATTGTCCCAGATATCCCTCCGGCGCCCATTTGCATTGCACCTACTAGACCCGTGGCAGAGCCTCTCAGTCTTGGGACGGCTGATGACGCGACTATGATCGAATTCGCTATGATCACGCCGTTAGAGAGACCAACGAATATCATAGGCACCGCCAACCCGATCGGTGACGAGGGGCTATTCACATGCCAGATCTCCATGATGATTAAGCTGGCCATGGATGCGGCTGCGCCGACCGATGTGATGACGTCGATCCGATAATGTTTGAGGAGGCGCTTGTTCGCTAGGTTACCGAGTATGTAGCCGACCGTGGTCGTCGCCATCCACACTCCAAACTCTTTTGCGCTGATCTCCATACGCTGAAACGAGTATCCGATAAATCCCATCATCGCAAAAAAGACCGCGGTTTGAAACGCTGTGGTGAGAGCGCTTGAAAGGAACTTCTTGGAACTAAGAAGTTCGGCATAGCCGGCTAATGCATCTTTAAAAGTGAAAACGTTCTCCGGGCTATGAGTTTCCTGAATCTCAGTATTTACAAAATAAGTTAGTATCAGGCCCGTCAGAGCTAGCATCCAGAAAGAGCCCTGCCATCCGACGAAGTCGGTCAAAACCCCGCCAAGCGCCGTTCCAAGTACCGGTATGATTGCCATCATTGCGATGACCGTCGACATCACACCAGCTGCCCGATCCCGCCCGTAGAAATCGACTACGATTGATCGGGACATTGCAACCGCGGCAGCGGCCCCCAATCCTTGGATCACTCGGAAAAAAATAATCCCCTCGATTGTGTGTGATAGCGCCGCTCCAAAACCCGCCACACAATAGGCGACCGCGCCACCAAAGAACAGAGGCTTTCTTCCGAGCCTGTCGGACAGAGGTCCTGCGATCAGTTGCCCAAACGCAATTGAAAGTAACAGGGTAGTTAGTACGAGTTGTATGATGTTTGAGTCGGCGTTGAGATCGCTAGCCATCGATGGGATGGCCGGGGCCACTAGTGTCACGGCAAACGGCGCTAACCCGGCTCCCAGTGAGAGTATCCAGATTGGGGGGGACCACTGGTGGCTAGTTTTTTCCAAATTTATTTCCTTAAAAATTTGATGATACGGGAGCCTCGACCTGTTCTCGAAGTTTTTTCGCAGTGCCCTAGAGTTCAAATCGGTTTATCAAGAACGCGTGGTATTTATTACCGCGGGTTATCATGATGGCTTCTAACAATGAAGTTCTGTATGCACACACCGTTCGAAAATTTTGGTCTGCCTGTGCTAGCGTTTTTGGGGGCCCGGATTTGCTTCGGCCTTTCAATGCAAATGGTAGCGGTCGCACTCGGTTGGCACATCTATGAGATCACGGGCGATGCCTTTAAGCTCGCGCTGGTGGGGCTGGTGTTTGTTCTCCCCATATTCGTTTTCTTTTTCCTGACAGGATTTGTGATAGATCGGTTCAGACGAAGAGATATCCTTATTGTGGCGACTTCTATTGACGCGGTCGCGTTTGTCGGGATGGCGATCGCGTTGACCTCACATGACGTGTCGCTTAATTGGGTCTATTTTTTTATCTTCGTCCACGGGATTGCACACGCGTTCTTTACACCCGCACAATCCGCGTTTCTTGCCAACCTGGTGTCGCCAATGATCCTCCCTAAAGCGATCGCCTTGAATGCCACAATGGGGCATCTTGCGACCACTGTCGGACCGTTCGTGGCAGGTGTTTTGATTACCGTGATTGACCGAGACGTGTATTGGTTGATAACTGCTGTTGTTCTGATTTGTCCGGTACTTTACAGTCTTCTTCCGACCACACCGGTGCCCGTGGCTGAGAATTCGAGGACGTTCGAAGGGATATTTGCAGGGATTAATTACCTGCGGGCCAACATGATGGTGTTGGGTGCGATCCTTTTCGATTTGGTAATAGTCCTGTTCGGCTCCGTGATCGCTCTTTTGCCAATCTATGCGGTTGATATTTTAGAAACAGACGCCGATGGTCTTGGGTTATTGAGGGCGATGCCAGCGCTTGGGTCTGTTGTCGTTGGTATCACGTTAGCGAGAATGAGCCCGATGCGCCGTGTCGGACGGAAACTTTTCGTTGCTCTGGTCTTGTTCTCGTTTTCTATCCTTGCGTTCGCTATTTCCGAGATGCTTTGGCTGAGTTGCCTTGCCTTGGTCGTATATGGTGCGGTCGACATGGTGAGCGTAAATATTAGAATGTCTATGGTGCAGTTGGGTACGCCTGATGACTTGCGAGGTCGCGTTAACGCTGTTAACTCTTTGTGTACATCGTCCTCGAATCATCTCGGCACATTCCGGGCAGGGTGGCTGGCGTCTGTTGTTGGTCCGTTACCAACAGCCGTGCTCGGCGGTTGTATTGGTCTCGCTGTGTCCGTCTGGGGATGGTTCACTTTTAAAGAGATTCGAGAGCTTGATCGTGTGAAGAATATTGAAGCGTTGCGAGGCACATGATGCCTGACTTTCGTTCGAAGCGAGAGATAGCCTGGACCGGTTATGTGACGATCGTCCGGACCGAGGTGAGGCGTTTCATGAGGATAAAGAGCCAGACCCTTGTGCCGCCGGTGATCACGATGGCGCTGTATCTGTATATTTTTGGTTCGATCATTGGCCGAAAGGTTGGGACGCTCCTAGATATGCCGTATGTCCAGTTTATCGGGCCAGGTATCATCGCGATGGCGCTGATTAATAACGCCTACTCAAACGTCAGCAGTTCATTTTTTAGCGCCAAGAATCATTCTGTTTACGAGGAAATGTTTGTGACGCCGATACCGACCATTTCGATCATCTTGGGTTACCTGTCTGGTGGAGTGTGCCGCGGGTTAATAGTGATGTGTCTCGTCTCTGTCGTCGTTTACCTATTTAATCCTTTTACCATCCACAACATCTTCGTGGTTGCCTGCGTTGCGTTCACTACCGCGCTCATTTTTTCTGCGCTGGGTATGATCAACGCGATTATTGCGGATAACCACGACGAGGCGAACTGGGTCAACAACTTCGTTATCACTCCGTTGACTTACATGGGGGGTGTATTTTTCCCAATGACATCATTGCCAGCGGTGATCCAGCCAATCGCGGAGTTGAATCCTATACTCATGGTAGTCAGTTCGTTTAGGTACGGTATCCTGGGTGTGGAGGCGGGATCAGTTTTTATCCATCTGTTGGGCCTCCTCATCTGCACCATTGCATTAGTTATTCTTCTTGCTGTAATGATTGAGCGGCGGTATCGCCTGAGCGACTAGTCGATCAGAACCAGGCTTTTTTGAGGGGCGTGTCTCGTTCTGGCTCCGGGAAAATCTGACTCTCCTGGCAGCCGAGAGCGGCCTCGGTTGTAGTAACTGAGGGATCCCATCGATCGGCCACAAACCTGCATCCATTGAATTCGTCGGAGTCGTTCGAGGCGAGCCAGACGGTCATTGGTCGAATCGTTTGAGGATCGATTCCGTGCCCGGTGATTGCGCCCGTCCCAAACTTTGTATTAACAGCTCCGCCCGGTGACAGGGTGTTTACGGTGATTCCGGTTTCAGCCAGGGATTCTGCCCACGCGATCGTTGCCGCCTCGAGAGCGGCCTTAGTGGGGCCGTAGGGGGTCCAAGCCTTGCGGTGCATCGACTCAGTCCGCTTGGAGATGTTGATTATGCGGCCCCTGGTTAACCGTCTCATGTATGGAAGCGCGTGGTGGAGCATGAAATATGGACCATTTAGGTTCGTTGCAATGATTGCACTAACGCCCGCCGGATTGTGGCTCGAGATATCATTATTGGTATCGCCGAGGTTGGCGTACCTGCCGGCTTTTCCAGCGTTATTGATCAGGATATCCAGAGAAGGAAAGGTATCCATATGGCTCTCGACAGCTCTCTTACAATCTTCCGCGACACCTACGTCGGATAATACTGTGCTTACCTTTGCACCAGCTTTGGTCAGGGTCGCTTTGGCTTGTTCGAGCTCATTTCTGATCTCGGCTATAGTCTCGTCAGATCCCGGTGCCGCCGTGATTGTTATCCCCGACAGCCCCGACTCGGTCAACGCGACAGCCATTTCCATTCCTAGACCTCTGCTGGCACCAGTTATCAGTCCATATTTATTTCCGAGCATTCTGTTACCTACCGGTGATTACTATTTATCGGACCGAATTTAGGTTATTCGACATCTGGGTCAAGGATTAATTAATTTTCGGCCATCGATATAGTGGTTAAGCAGGAACAGGTAGACAATCTGGTAACGACAATCAAATCAGAATAAGATTGGTAGGTTTATGGTTGGGAAATTAATCTCAGCCAGTCTGATTTTAACAATGAATGAGGTAGATTAATGAAACTCACAAGCATCCTATCCGTGGCGGGACTTTTTTCAGTTGCCGTCCCAGTGATTGCTCATGGCGACCACGGCTCCTTGGCGCTTGCCCAGTTGGCCGGACATGCGTTAACCGGCGAGCACCTACTTCTTGCTCTTGGTGTAGTTGCTGCCTCCTCCATGCTTTTCGGGCGTCTTGCTAAGAAGAGTTGATACCTGATACCTGAAAAGGGCCGCATCTGCGGCCCTTTTTTTATGCAGGTTTTGGTGGAAGATCTTCGAGCTCTTTTTCATAGGCCTCGGTCATCTGAGTGGACAGTCCATTCGTCGCGAGCGCTTGTTCAAACAGATCACGCACCTCTTGTGTCTCGTCCGCGTAGTCGATCTGATGACCGCCTATCCGTTTACTGATCCACGCCTTGGGAACCCCTTGGGCGTTTCGGATAGCGACCCCTTCATATTTAAATGCCAGATAACGCGCGGGTGTGGTGCCCGTGTTGAAGTGTTGGTGGTACCACATATTTGGTGGCACGATCATCGAGCCAACCTCCCAATCGAAGCGCTCAGGCTCGGCACCCTCGGGCCACATCAGAGAGTACCCGGACCCACTCAGAATAATCACATGAGCGCCCGGGCCATGAGCGTGCGCCTTCTTGTAGGTGCCAATAGGGAACTGCGAGATGTGGCTGTTCAATGAGCTCTTCGCGAAATTAAAACGGATATGGCCGCCCCCAGCGCCGCGTTCTTTTGCCTCGATCAGCGGTAAATTGACGCCATCCGGGACGAAGTTGGTCTCCAACAGCAGGCCTTTTTGTTCACCCTTACCTGAAAAAAATTCAGGGTCACCATTGAAGCGCTCTGGGAAGTCGTAGCGAGTGCTGAAAACAAACGCTGGGTCACCGTAGGTGTTTAATATTGGTGGCGCATTGGTTACCGCGACATACCGAGCTGGTTCAGACCCCGACAGGTTGAAGTGTTGGTGCAGTGTGTTCAGTGGGATTGCAAACAAAGCCCCGGGGCCCCATTCGAACTCGACCTCCTGTCCTGCAAAGTTTTTTACGGTTGTTTTACCGTGTCCCGACAGAATCATCACTGTTTCTTCAAACAACTGACTTTGGGGTTCCAGTTTTTTTCCGGCTGGGATCTCACACACATAGCAGTCATTGGTTGTCCGGGACGCGTCATGGTTAATGTAAACGCCCGAGCCGCCCCGGCGGGACCAAGGTTTGAGCGCGACATGGTTCAGATTCTTGACGTACAGCGCGTCAATGATATCGAGCCCTTCATCTCGGACCCATTTAAGGTAAGGGGTGTCCTTTTCCTTCGCGAATTTTTTTGCTAGCTCGTCGGAAACGATGGCGTTTTTACTCATGATATCCCTCAAATGACTCCATGGCGTAGTGAACAAATTCACCCGCCAGATAAAAATATGTCTTCAACAGGCTTGAATTCGATGGTAGCAATGATAATCAGAAAAAGTGCGTCCAGAGGACGACAGGAACGAAACATTCTTGCTATGGGGGCGAACATCTTTGGCGAAGCCAAATAACAAGAGTGCAGGTGCAGGCAACGCCGAGCACGCGCTTTCAGATCACGACTACGGTATTTTTGATGAGCACACTCATTTACCGGGGCATCACTACGATCATGACCATGATGACGATTTTGATGACGGTCCGCTTGAAGATAATCCGCTGTGGCAGCAGGACAATATCTTCTTATCCACGGTCGGGATCGACATCGGCTCAAGTAGCACACAAGTGGTCTTTTCTCAGGTTCATCTTGAGAGGCAGGGGGAGGCACTGAGCTCCCGCTACGTAGTCGTAGACAGACGGTTGCTGTATCAGTCACCAATTTTCTTCACTCCCTACGCAGATTCCACTGACATCGACGCTCGGGCGCTTGGTTCGCTGATTGATCAGGCCTATCGTGAGGCTGAAGTGACTCCGCACGATGTCGATATCGGGGTCGTATTGCTGACTGGGGAGGCTTTGAGGCGTCAAAACGCAGAGGGAATTGCGCACGTGATCGCTCACAAGGGTGGAGAGTTTTTGAGCGCTAGCGCTGGTCATCACATGGAGTCCAATCTTGCGGCACATGGTTCAGGTGCGGTGGAATTATCGGGCGAGGAGTCATCGTGCGTGCTAAACGTAGATATCGGTGGTGGTACCACTAAACTCGCGCTGATTCGAGATGGTATCCTGATCCAGACTGCGGCTCTTCACGTCGGTGGCCGATTACTTGTCTGGACCGAACGGGGGCAGATAAGTCGGATAGAGCCGCGTGCGGCCGAAGTACTGTCTGACCTTGGTCACGAGGTTGGGTTGGGCGACGCGGTGTCGGATAAGATGATCACCGCGCTAGGCGAACAGATGGCCAGCATCATTTTCGACATCGTCACAGGGAAGAAGCGTTCTGACGCTCGTTGGCTTACCGACCCGTTGGAGATCCCGTCCGATGTTGGTACCGTCATTTTTTCTGGTGGCGTTTCCGAGTACGTTGCAGACCCAGATATTAGTGGACATAACGACATCGGCCAAACACTTGGCAATCAGCTCCGTAAAGTACTGAACCAAAATAAAAGCAATATCCGATTTGAGGCGGCGTCCGGGGGTATACGGGCGACAGCGCTGGGTGCGTCCGAGTTCAATATCCAGGTCAGCGGAAATACCGGTTATTTGTCGGATCCCGGATTATTGTTGCCACGTAAAAATATGCCAGTTATACGACTGACGGTCGACGCAGAAAATCTTACTGCCGATGGACTTCAGCGTCGGTTGATACAGTCGATCACCGACTTTGATTTGACCGGTTACGATGAATTTGCTTTGGCATTTGAATGGTTAGGCGAGTTTGACTATGAGTTGCTGAAGCGTTTCTGTGATTCTATTGTTGGTTATATCGAGTCGGATACAGAGCACTGCGACTCATCACTTTACCTGTTATTCGACCGGGATCTTGCCCAGAGTGTGGGGAGGATTCTGACGACCGAACATCAGGTTACGAGACCTTTGCTGGTGCTTGACGGTCTTCGCTTCAAGGAATTTGAGTTTGTTGACCTTGGCAGGATTCGTCTGCCGTCACGGACCGTACCGGTAACCGTTAAGTCGTTGATATTCCAAAGCCACGGGATGTGTTGAGTATAAATTCCAATATGAAGTTGAAAGCACAAGGAAAAAATTAATGGATAGTCGTCATTTCGTAGTAGTTGGAGCTAGTCAAGCCGGATGCTGGATATCCAAGACACTTAGACAAGAGGGGTTCAAAGGGAAAATAACTATGATAGGTGAGGAGAGTTACTATCCCTATGAGCGGCCACCACTGTCTAAGGATGTGCTTCTTGGTAAGACAGACATAGAAAGTACCTATTTCTTCAAACCCGAGTCATATAAAGACGATGATATTGATGTTCTCCTAGATACGAGAGTCAACAAAATTTCTTGTCGTGATAAGAATATCCTCCTACAAGACGGTCGTTTGGTGTCTTGGGATAGGCTCGCGATAGCAACAGGATCTAGAGTGCGTCGGTTAGAAGTAGAAGGTTCAGGCCTAGATGGAATTCATTATTTAAGGAACTTAAATGATACAAGAG
>PBZM01000084.1 GCA_002731015.1 Gammaproteobacteria bacterium | reverse complement strand
AGAGAACACAATTCGTAAAATTGCTGATCTAATTTATGTCGAGCACAAGGATTTTATTAAAAGCAAAATCAGAGTACGTGACCACTAAAAAACTAGATGAAGCGTTGCTATTGGTCCTCTAGAGATCCCCCCTCTAGGCCTTATTTGGCTCAGATCATTACGAAAAACCCTACCCTTGATGGGCTCTCAATCGGTGGCCAACGCAATGGTTATTAGCTTCAATGAGTAACCGTATAGAATGGTGAGCATAGCCACAGCTAATGCTGGTCCCATTTTATCTACATCGCCCCAAATAGAAAATCGGTTACCTGTTATAGCAATTAACCCGATAAGAGTTCCAAGCCATCCAAAATAAACGGCACCTTCCCCGAAGTTGGTAATGTGCTTCTCAGGCTCATTTTTCATAACCAAAAAGCCGGTTGCTCCGCCAAGAACAAATACAAGACTATTGATGTCAAGGAATAAATGAATACCAACAGTTACCGCGGCTCCGACGATAATGGCCAAACAAATAGTTAAACCCAGGAATTTCATAAGGGAAATTCCTCTGCAACCATGATGCTCATAAGGACCTCATCTTTCTATTAAAAGTTTAAAACTGGCTCTCTGCACTTTTTCATAGTATCTCTGCTAATCCTTTATTTCTGCACCCGTTTTTTCCCAAAAAATCGTTTCGATTATCAATTCGGATTTAGTTTGGTCTGGGGGGGGTTGTATTAGGATTTCCCGTCTTTCGATAGCGACATGCCTTTTTATCATATCAGGAGAATCTCCTCGCGCTTGAGAGAGTCCAACGATCTTTAATGGCTCTCAATGAATTACAGTCATCTGTCTTCAAATAATCTGCGGACTTGTGAAATATTTCCAGATTTGTAGACTTAAACTCAATCACTTTTAAACACTGTCGATTAGATTTCGTGCGATAGAATAGTCATATGCTGTGGCGGCATGAAGCGTAGTTTTGCCTTCCAAGTCACCTAAAAGAGATACCGATGCAAAATTAAAAGTTATGAACTTGAATGTGAAAGGTAAGCGCGGTGATATTAGCGAGATTTCTTGGCTTGAGCTTTAATTATGTATGAATCAACAGACATCAACTTAGCCTACCTTTCAACAGTTGTTCTGTGGCAAAAGACATAAATGAATCAGGCGATTTTGAGATCGTTAGCACCAGAAGGACATCTGCGAGCTGCAATTAATTTAAGCAACTTTTTACTGGTGCCCCGTGTCATGCCAGATGGCACACCCACTGGCACATCGCCTGACGTAGCTACACGGATTGCCAGAGCGTTAGATGTAGAGTGCAAGTTTGTTTGTTTTGAGAGGCCTGGGTTTATTGCCGATGCGGTCGATTTCGACCAGTGGGATATCGGTAACATCGCAGATGAGCCTGCCCGTGCCGCGGTGATGGATTTTACCAATCCCTACGCTTTGATAGACGCACATTTCCTTGTTCGAGACGATTCTAGATTACGGCGGTATCAAGATGTGGACAAAGATAAGAATACCGTAGCGGTGCTAGAGCGGAGCGCTTATGACTTATGGTTGACTGACAATTTAAAGCACGCAACTATTCGGCGCGTCAGCTCAATGGGGGAGGCGCTGGAATTGTTTAGAAAAGGCGCTGTAACGGTATTAGCTGGATTAAAACCATCACTCATGGAAGAGGTCGACAGGAACCCAATTTACAGAATCGTGGAACCGAGATTCACGGCCATTAGGCAAGCAGTCGGCATAAAAAAAGGTAACCCAGAGGCGCTTCAGTTCTTGAATAACATTGTTAGTGAATTGATCTCGACGGGATTCATCAAAGACTCTCTTGAGAGACACGGAATGCTCGGTAAGCTTAGCGTTCCGGTTTTTTAAACAGTTCGGATTACTTCATGTGAGTTTCTGAATTGGAGAACTTCTTCAGTACGACTTTTGTCTGTTTAAACAGGATCGTGACCTAGGGAAGATAAAATAATGGCGTAGATAAAAGACATGCAATGTCTTGGGTATCTCGTTATGCGCAGAACGTATTAAAAAGGTGCGGAATGAGAATAACGAATCTAAGAGCTTATGTGCTTAGTGATCCTTGTAACGGGAAAGCGCACTGGGTGAGCCACTTTAAGGTACCACGCGCTAATGAGTTGTTAGTTATCCTAGATACCGACGAGGGGATTGAGGGGTTTGGCCTCGCTACTAGCTACTCGGACATTAGTCCGCTAGTGGATACGTTAACGACCGGGCTAACAGATTTTATAATCAACGCCGATCCGTTATCGCCCGAGCGGATCTATAACGATATTTTCTCGACAACTTGGAAGCGTATTTCGTTTGAACGAGGTTGGTCGCGCGAGGCGCTTGTAAGATTGTCCGCGGCGATTGACATCGCGTGCTGGGATATTATCGGTAAGAAAGCAAATCTGCCGCTATACCGACTAATGGGTGGTTGGTCTCACGAAGTCCCATATTATGTGACCTGCGCCTATTACCAAGACGGGAAAGACCTCGGCGCGCTGCGGGATGAAATGGAGCGACTGAAGTCGCAGGGACACACTAGATTCAAGGCCAAAATAGGAGGGCTCGGTCTCGAAAGCGATATCGATCGTTTGGAGACTATCCGAGATGTGATCGGGTTTGATGCCGATCTTATGGTCGACGTAAACCGAGCATGGGACCTTAAGACAGCGATTCGTGCAACAGAGTTGTTAGCACCTTTAAAGCCCCGATGGTTGGAGGAGCCACTGCGTTGGACGGACGATCGTTATGAGACAACATTGCTCGCTCAGAAAACTCACATACCAATCTCTGGTGGGGAGAGTGAGATTACGCTCGAGGGTTGCCGCTCATTTTTGGATCAGAAGGCGATCAGTATTTTACAGTTTGACGTGACGATGTTCGGGGGGATCACGGGCGGACGAAAACTGGCCGCGATGTGCGAACTGAACCATGTAAATGTGGTTCCACACCACGATCCTTTTATTCACGCACAGATTGTAGCCTCAACACCCGCTGGCTTGATGGTCGAGTCGTTTCCTGATCCGTCGAGGGATCCTCTGCAGGCTGAATTATTTCAGAATCCGTTAATCCATCAAGATGGGATGCTGATCTTGAATCAAGACCCAGGTTTAGGCTTAACCCTATCGCCTGACGCCATTAAAAAATTCGGTAAGCCGATTTCTGTGGCGTAAAGACCTTTATTATTTCTGGCTCGCTTCAAAAAACCTCTTACGGAAGCTGTCTTGCAGCCCCCCTATTTTGTTCATTTGATTGAATATTTTGAGGGCCCTAGCCTCACAGAAGTTTTTATCGTTGCGGCAGCTATAGTGAAGGCTTTCGCTAGGCATTCTTTTCATAGGCTCGTTATAGCTTAAATTCCGTATCTCATATTGGTGGCTCTCCCTCAATTACTCTCGAGGACAATTATGTAAAACGGGGTCCGCACTCCCGACGGAGTCTAGTCTAAGTCGAGTTCGCCAGAAGTTGTTTGGCCATCTGGTCGATAACGAATTGCCTGGCAACGCGCCCCCCCCGGCCACCCCGGCCGATCGCAAAACGATTTGCTTCAACCGCCATTTGCTCTGTGAATTCTGGAAGATCTAGGTCGCGGCCCAGCTCGGTATACCAATGCTTGACGATTGCAATATAGGTATCTTGGGGAAAAGGATAAAACGATAACCAAAGCCCAAAGCGATCTGCCAATGAGACTCGTTCTTCAATTGCGTCACCCTGGTGGATCTCGCCATCGACAACAGTCGCATTTTGATTATCGCGCATGGGCTCAGAGACCAGATGACGACGATTGCTGGTGCAAACTACCAATATATTAGTGCCAAACTCTTCGAGAGTGCCATCAAGCACAGTTTTCAGTCCGGAGTACCCGCGTTCCCCATCTTCAAACGTGAGATCATCACAATAAATCAAAAACTGAAACCGCTCAGAACGCACATTTTCGACAATGGCCGGCAAGTCTCCCAAATGACTTTTCTCAACTTCTATTATCCGAAGACCACGATCGTGGAAGGCCGTAAGTGCAGCTCGTACCATGGACGATTTGCCGGTTCCTCTGGCGCCCCAGAGTAATGTCGCATTAGCGGGTAAACCTTTCAAAAATAATTCAAGATTAGCTTTGAACTGGCGAGCTTGTTTATCTACGCCAATCAGCCCCTCAAACGTCTGATCGAGTCTAGGGTGTAGTATGCGTAAATGTCCCATGTTGGCGCGGTCATGAACCCATCTTGCGCAGAGGGTCTGACCCCAGTCGATTTCCTGTACAGAATTCGGCAGCGTCTCCAGAAAGCGGTTGGCCAGCTCCAATAATGTAGTGCGTAGCGTCGACATAATTTACTCTTACAAAATCCTAATTTGTCAGTGTAACCGGCGTCACATTCCACGGGAACCGGCGAGTGAGGAACGATTGATCTGTATTATTGGCTTACCCCAAACGGCGACAAAATATTTTTAATGCTCGAAGAATGCGGCCGCGATTAAATCATTTAATTTATTAATGGTACCGCAGGCGACCAGTTTCGACCTGATTTTCTCAAGGTATCTTTTGGTAAACGGGCGCCCGCCATCGTCGACAATGATTCCATTGGCGGCGGGCCGGCAGCGGACAAATTTTTTAGGTGCCATCCTACTGTGCCTCGTGGAGAAAACCAGTCATTGTTGCCGGCGGACTTGGGAGAGCACTAGTGTGCCATGAAGTGGCTCATGTGGCAGACTAGAGAGCTAAGCCTGATGGCCTGGGCGAACTCATCATCTCCGTCGATTTGCGCCTGAAAAAGTTCTTGCGCGATTGACCGATACCGTGGGCAAAAAGCGTGTTTGTATTGTGTGCTGGATGGAGCACTTGCTGAAAACGAGTTCATTGCCGGCAATCATTCTATTGGTGATATGACTTGCTATCCACCGGTCTTCAAATTCGAATGGCAAGGGATGGAGCTTAAAAATTAGGGGAATTTCGAACTGCTATCTGACTAAATCACGACCAGATCCGCGACTCAAACAGCGCACACCGAGCGTGAGTCAGTGAGAAACAACTGATCTTGACAAAGATAACAATTATCGATGACCGTCCAATTACCGCCCGTATAGGGAACTGTCAAACTGAGGCTTGAGGAGTAAAAATGTTTTCATTGATTTTTGCGGCAACACTATTTACCTCCGCAACTCTGGTGGCACAGGAGAAGACGGCGTTAGAGCGGGGTGAGTATGGTCCTTTGGACAAGGCACTAGACTCAGCGCTTTATGATTTACCAGTGAAAGTGAGCGATCATGTTTACAGTGCCATAGGAGCGACACAACCGCCTACGCAATTAAATGCTGGCCACAACAACAATTTATCGTTCGTGATTGGGTCAGAATCAGTACTAGTGGTCAATGGTGGTGCCAATAATGCTCTTGCTCGAGCCTTGCATCGTGAAATAAAAAAGGTGACGGATCTTCCTGTGAGATATGTCATTAGTGAAAACGGTCAGGGACACGCGATTCTCGGCAATCATTATTGGAAATCTCAAGATGCTGTTTTGATAGGGCACATTGATGCACAACATCAGATCGATGAAGAGGGATTTGGCATACTGAACCGAATGCGTGAGTATGCCCAAGAATGGGCGCAAGATACCGAGCTTGTTAATTTTGATATTACATTTGAAGATCAATACACCTTGGAGCTCGGCGATTTAAAGGCCATTGCTAAAACGTATGGATCAGCGCACTCTCCGGGGGATATCAGTGTATTGGTTCCCCGGGATCAACTGGTTTTGGCGGGGGACATGGCATTCCACATCCGAATGCCCCCGATTTTTGGTGACACAGACACCGCTCTTTGGATTGAAAGCTTCGATCGATTTTTAGACGAGGTCGCCGATTGGGTTATCGTACCGGGGCACGGTGGGGTAACTGATATAGCGACTGTAACAGCGGGAACAAAGGACTATTTACTCTTTCTGCGTGCACAAGTTCAGGGAATTTTAGAAGCAGGCGGGTCACTCGATGATGCTTATAAAATTGATCAAAGTCGTTACGAGCATTGGCACACTTATGACGAGCTAGCCGCCAGAAACGCAGGTCGCGTGTTCGAACGGATGGAGTTTGAATAATATTCAGGGACTCAGAAAATGAGTGATCAACATTTTCACCGCAGAATCACTTGGCTCGCCGAAACTTTTCTGAGCCCGGCCATTTAAAACCAACAACATATCCTCAAGTTCGTTTCCGCTTTGGCGCACGAAGTCAAACGACTGAATATCATTCTCTGTGTATCGTTTAGGCCCTATAATTACACACAGTTTCGATTCTACTTTGGAAAGCGTCTTTCGAATTCTGTAGCCATTTACAAAGACTCCTTCGTTACGGTGCCCGTGGGTTTCAGATTGTGTAGCTGGTGTGATTGCTGAAAAGCTTATAGGACGGCCGAGTTCCAGTTGCATAGCGCCGAGTGAAAAATCATTAATTCCCAGCGTGAAATTAGCTTCACCAGCAAGAAAAATTGTCCAGCACCTAATTGATGACCTGATCAAGTCGGGATCCCAATCGGTCAGCACAGGCGCATCCTTATAGGACATTTCGAGTTTTTCGCTTATGGCATCTGTGACCGCATCAAACTGTTTTCCCAAGAATTTTTTTCGATCGTCAGGCCTCAGTTCTTTGGCGTGCGCCTCAAGTTGAGCCCGTAGCAGACGCTCGCTAAATTTTTGAAGAACAGGAACTAGGAGTGAATTAGACGGATGCATCGCTATAATCTTGGCTGTAAACGCAAAAGGATAACAGTTTGAACGAACTTCCCGATAGCCTACCGAGCAATTTGATTTCAGTTTTGGCCTCGCCGTCTCACCCAGGAAACATCGGGGCAGTTGCCCGGTCTTTGAAGACGATGGGATTATCTTCGTGTCGATTGGTTAGCCCGGATGATTACCCCTCACCCATCGCATCAGCACGGGCATCTGGTGCGTTAGACGTCCTCAATACTGCCTCACTTTACGAAACTTTTGAGGAGGCGATAGCCGACTGTCGAATCGTCGCGGGCACCTCGGCACGATTACGTTCTCTGACTTTCCCACACGTAACGCCCCGACAAATTGCACCCCTTCTGATAGAGGAGGCCGAAAAAGGTCGCGTTGCAGTCTGCTATGGCCGTGAGGAGTGTGGGCTTTTGAATGAACAGCTTGCTCGTTGTCATTACCACATCGAGATCCCAGCTAATCCCGCGTATTCGAGTTTGAATCTGGGTTCTGCAGTGCAAGTGATGTCGTACGAACTAAGACAAGCATTTTTAGAACGGCAAGGGCGTTTGGGGATCGAGTGTAAAGAACCTTGGCCACCAACTTACGATCTCGATCGGTTGGGATGTGAAGCGTGGGATGAGGAACCTGCAACCGCTCGAGAGGTCGACGGATTGATTAATCATTTCGAGCGCGCTACTCGCCACAGTGGTTTCCTTGACCCCAAAAATCCAATGCTTGGAGTGGCACGTTTGCGCCGTCTATTTAATCGTGCACGTGTGGACCGTGTTGAGATAAATATTCTACGAGGAATTTTGAACAGCATTGAAAAGATGGATCCGCCAACCAATCAAAGAGTCATCGAAGAAAACTACGGAACAGGCGACGGAGAGCGGGATGATGTTTAGTGGAATGCGAGAGGATGTGCGTGCAGTCTTTGATCGTGACCCAGCCGCTCGGCATTGGCTTGAAGTCGTTACAACAAGTCCTGGGCTTCATGCAATCTGGATCCATCGTCTGGCACACGGCTTTTGGAGGTGGCATTTAAAGTGGATAGCCCGTCTGATTTCACAAACTGGGCGATTTTTAACAGGCATAGAAATCCATCCGGGAGCGCGTATTGGTCGCCGCTTTTTTATAGATCATGGCATGGGTGTTGTAATTGGTGAGACAGCAGAAATCGGTGACGATTGCACCATGTACCATGGCGTCACTCTTGGCGGTACCACGTGGAACCCGGGTAAGCGTCACCCGACACTTAAAGATCGAGTTGTAGTTGGTGCTGGAGCTAAAGTTCTTGGGCCGATTGAGATTGGCGAAGGAGCACGTATTGGTTCAAACGCTGTGGTTACGAGGCCTGTTCCATCTGAAGCAACGGCGATGGGTATTCCTGCTAGGTTCGTTACAAAGGGATACGCAGATCCTGAGTTTGAGGTCGAGAAGCGTCGGCGTGACATGCATGAAAAGGCTGGTTTCGACCTGTATGCGCTCGGTGAGGACGTCCCCGATCCGTTGGTTCGTTCCATTCACGCGATTCTTGATCAATTACACCGTGTCGACCAAAAGATGCATACAATGGGAGAATCTCTCGGCCAAGTTAATCCAAAATATTCTGACGAAGAATTGCCAGTACTGAATGAAAAAGAATTAATGGGCGGATTTGTTTCCCCAGACAGTTCTTCGGGCAAATTAGAATGAAGACAGCATACTTCGATAATGCATCTACGACACCCGTCGATAAGCGTGTTGTCGATAAAATGCAATCATGCCTGAGTGCCGACGGGACGTTCGGAAATCCTGCGTCCACGACGCATAGCTTTGGTTGGATGGCCTCCGAAGAGGTGGAGTGGGCCCGAGAGACGGTTGCGGACTGCATTGGCGCTGGCCCGGGGGAAATCGTCTGGACCAGTGGAGCTACAGAGTCCGATAATCTGGCAATTCGCGGCAGCGTTCAGGCAATGCGAGTGTCCACGGGCCGGACAAAAATCATTACTATGGAGTCTGAACATAAGGCCGTGATCGACACCTGCTCCCATCTTGATGATGTAAATGTCGTGATTTTGAAGCCGAAACCCAGTGGTCTGGTGTGTATGGATGCCTTGGCGAAGGTATTGGATAAAGACACATTGCTGGTTTCCATAATGCTTGTGAACAATGAGACCGGGGTCGTTCAGCCGATCCAAACGATCGCGCGCTTAGCTCATGATGTTGGCGCCTTTGTGCATTCGGATCTAGCACAAGCGGTGGGTAAGTTGCAATGGACTGTCGACCAACTAGGTATTGATTTGGGTTCACTGTCGGCGCACAAGGTCCATGGACCTAAAGGAATTGGCGCCCTCTACGTGAGGCGTGGTCGATGTCAAGTCGCTGAGCAGCAACATGGTGGAAAGCACGAGCGAGGGATGCGGTCTGGGACTCTGCCGGCCCACCAAATTGTTGGTATGGCAGAGGCCTACAGGCTTTCGAAAAAAGAGGTATACCCTGAAATCCAGCGCTTGGATCGAATTCGTGATCAAATCGAGGAGACGCTGGAGGATTTGGGTGGTATTCAGATCAATGGCAAGCGTGGTGTTCCTCATATTCTGAATTTCACCGTTGACGGTGTGGATGGGGAGCGGTTGATGGCGGCAATGCCACGTATAGCTGTTTCGACAGGCAGCGCATGCAACGCCGCGACGGTAGAGCCGTCCCATGTCCTTCAGGCCATGGGACTTTCACGCCAACAAGGTTTATCATCTATTCGTGTCAGCACAGGCCGCATGACGACAGAGGATGATGTAACGATGCTTTTGGATTCTTTGAGACATGCAATCTCCCAATTGAGGAGATCAGCATGAACCTAGTAGTTACAGCTGAGGCTGTTGATCATCTGAAGGGTGCATTACAGCGCAACAGTAAAGCCGTAGCAATTCGTCTCGGAGTGAAAACCTCGGGCTGTTCTGGTTATGCCTACCTCGTTGATTACGCGGAGCAAACTACGGAAGCTGATTATCAGATTGAGGTCGATAGTTTGAAAATATTGATCGACCCGATTTCGGCGCCGCTTCTGGCTGGCACAAAGGTGGACCTCAAAATTGAGGGCGTAAACCGTACTCTATGCTTTGACAACCCGAATGTGGTTAGTGAATGTGGCTGTGGAGAGAGCTTTGCGGTTGGAGCCTCTGTTCCTCTATAATTTCGTCCTAGAATATTCCGAACCGAGTATTTGAAGGAGAAGCCATAGTGGCAATCGAACGAACTCTATCCATCATCAAGCCTGATGCTGTTGCTAAAAATAGTATTGGTCAAATCGAAAGTCGTTTCGAGGCGGCGGGTCTCAAAATCGTCGCCATGAAAATGATCCATCTAGACGGTGAATTGGCAGGTGGTTTTTATGCAGAGCACAAAGACCGTTCTTTTTATAAAGATCTCGTAGATTTCATGACATCCGGACCAGTGGTTGTGCAGGTTCTCGAGGGCGATGACGCGATTGCTAGGAATCGGGACCTAATGGGTGCTACTAATCCAAAAGAGGCGGCGCCCGGTTCAATCCGTGCAGACTTCGCAGAAAGTATCGATGCCAACGCTGTTCACGGTTCTGATAGTTCGGAAAGTGCGGCTCGCGAAGTTGCATACTTCTTCCAGACATCAGAAATTTGTTCACGCTAAATGACAGAAAAACAAATCGAGAAGGTTAATTTACTCGGATTTACCCTTCCAAAAATGGAAGCATTCTTCATCTCAATTGGGGAGAAAAAGTTCCGCGGGGCTCAGATGATAAAGTGGATCCATCAGCAGGGTATTACTGATTTCGAGCAGATGACCAATCTTTCAAAAGCGCTACGGGAACAACTGAAACAGATAGCAGAAGTGCGTCCCCCACGAGTTACGTTTGAAGGTGATTCGGTGGACGGGACGCGCAAATGGCTAGTGGAAGTTGATGGCGGTTCGAAAGTCGAAACAGTGTATATCCCAGATGGAGACCGTGGGACTTTATGCGTTTCTTCGCAAGTAGGTTGCTCGCTTGACTGCAGTTTCTGTTCGACGGGTAAGCAGGGATTCAACAAGAATCTAACCGCAGCGGAGATCATTGGACAGGTATTTCTCGCTGCTCGGTCCTTCGGACTACCTGTGAAAGACTCCCAAAAACGATTGGTCACTAATGTTGTGATGATGGGCATGGGCGAGCCATTGTTGAATTTTGATTCTGTTATTGACGCGATGAGCATCATGCTCGAGGATCAAGCCTATGGTTTATCCAAGCGGCGAGTGACCTTATCTACGTCCGGAGTGGTGCCCAATTTGAACAAGCTCGCTAAAGTAACTGATGTTGCTTTGGCAATATCGTTGCACGCCCCGAATGATTCATTACGTAACGAGCTTGTTCCCATTAATCGGAAATACCCGATTGCTACCCTTTTCGACAGCATTCGAAACTATCTAAGCGGACTCAGCGAAAACAGGCGAGTAACCTTTGAGTACACCATGCTGAAGGGCATAAATGATTCTGATGGCCTCGCCCGCGAGCTCTCAGAGCTGGCGAAGACCATTCGCTGTAAGATCAATTTGATTCCATTCAATCCGTTTCCGGGCACAAAGTATGAGGTAAGCTCCCGGAACCGTATTTATGCATTCCAGCGTATTCTTTTGAGTGATGGTCATGTAGTTACTGTCCGAAAGACGCGAGGTGATGACATCGATGCGGCCTGTGGACAATTGGCGGGCCAAGTCGCGGATAAGACAAAGCGCTCTTCTCGTTACATTCGGATCGAGGATGTGACAGAGTGCATGCGAGAAATTCCACACTGACGAACTAATAGGGGCGTCGATAAAATTTGTCTGGCACGGGATAGATCCGTAAAGAAGCCAGAGTGTGTTTACATTTTGGGTGATCGTTCGCAGAGCAGCCAAGTGTTGATTCGTGAAGTTTAACTATGCACGAGCACGAGTCATTACGATCCTGATTCTCTCAGGGCCTTCACATATTTGCGCGATTACCATGGGGTCAATACTTTTATGAAGCTTATCCCTAACGAATCCCAATATAAATCGATACTGGATTATTCCGCGTTGGGGTATCGTTAAGTAGTTAGTCGATGAGATTTTGGTCCCCAACACTTCTGATGTATCATCCGGATGGGCGGAACTCAGATAAAACCTATGTCGACAGAGAAAATTGAACCAACTGTTAACGCAACGTCTGGCTTGCCGGGTGCTTTGTTGCGTGGGGCACGGGAGGATAAAGGGCTGACGATTGAAGAAATGTCGGCGATCTCCAACCTCACCAAACAGGTCATTCGAGGCATAGAGGGTGACGACTATTCAGAACTGGCTGGTCTGAGCTTTGTTCGTGGTTACCTTAAGCTCTACGCTAAAAAATTAGGCGTTGATGAAGCCCATGTACTTGAGACCTTTGATCGGTGGAAGGCCGAACAAATTGGTGGACCTCGACAATCTCATGTTTCTAACTCAAGAACCCAAGAACCTTCAACGGGCCCGAGTAGAATGTCTCTGATTGTAGCTGCGTTGGCTTTGGTGGGCCTTGTCGTCGCAGGCTCGGTTATTTCTTACCTGGAATCTAGTGAAGGCGAATTAGTAGTCACTGTTGATGATGAAACACTGGTGAATGCAGAAACAACCGAATTGAAACTAGAAACAGGTGAATCTGTGGCACAGAACCAAAAAAGTGAAAGCTCTGACACTAATGAAGTGCCTGCGGCCATTGGCGGATACTCAGCTACGCGATCAACCGAACCCGGCCCGCAAGGTAGCGAGGCCACACAGCTAGAAGAACCCCGACCTGAGGAGACACCAACAGCACTTTTATCGGAAGAAGCGGAACCAGAAAGAGCTGTGGCGGATCAGGTGCCACAGGTTTCTGTGGCCGAGGAACCAAAAGCCAAACCAAAACGTGAACCTCAGAAAAGCCAAAGACTAGCCGACAAGCGCGAGGTGGTTGAGCGCTCTGAACTAGCCATTGAACAGGTAAAGAAAGAAGAGAAACCTGTTGTGGTCTCTTCGTCGAATGTAGTGTCCTCCTCTGTGAGTCCAGAGGCATCCGCCGAGACTGTGCAAATTGTCCAAAATCAGAGTCAAGGCGGTCGCGTAATTGCGGAAGCAACCGGTCTTGCGCCCCCAGATGAAGGATTAAGAGTTCTGTCGCAGACCGTGGCGGCCCCCTCAGCTGACCAGTTAGCAATGGGAGCGCGCGGCAGATTGGAAATCGAGTTTTCTGGTGAGTCATGGGTAGAAATTCGTGATGCGCTTGGTCGACTTTTGCTTTCTGACTTAATGACACCCGACAAAGGCATCGATCTTGAAACGTACGGACCTGTGGAGGTATTGATTGGTGCGGTGAGTGTCAGTGACGTTACTTTCAATGGTGAGAGACAAGACCTAAAGAAAAGGGCCTTTCAAGATGTTGCTAGGGTCACTTTAGGAGCTGCGAGCAATTGATCGACTCCCCGATTAAGCGCCGTCTTTCTCGTCAAATTCACGTAGGTTCCGTTCCGATTGGAGGAAATGCGCCGATTGCTGTGCAGTCGATGACTAATACAAACACATGCGATGTTATGGCCACGGTTAAGCAGATCGAGGCAATCGTAGACGCCGGCGCAGATTTGGTCAGAGTATCGGTCCCAACAATGGAAGCAGCAGATGCATTCGGGAAAATCAGGAAAGGTGTTTCGGTGCCGCTGGTCGCTGATATTCATTTTGACCATAAAATCGCATTAAAAGTTATTAAGCTCGGCGTTGACTGTCTGCGGATTAATCCGGGGAATATTGGAAGAGAAGACCGGGTGCGAGCTGTCGTATCATCGTGTCTGGATAACAGCGTTCCAATACGTATTGGAGTTAATGCGGGATCGTTGGAAAAAGATTTACAAAAAAAGTATGGCGAGCCAACCCCCGATGCGTTGGTCGAATCAGCCGTGCGTCACATCGATATTTTGGACCGTCTGAATTTTCAAGAGTTTAAGGTGAGTCTCAAGGCAAGTGAGATTTTCATGACTGTCGCCGCTTATCGAAAAATAGCTGATCAAATTGAGCAACCATTGCATTTGGGGATCACGGAGGCAGGCGGGCTACGCAGTGGTACTGTAAAGTCTGCTGCGGGACTCGGCATGTTATTGATGGATGGAATCGGCGATACACTACGGATATCGTTGGCGGCTGATCCGATAGAAGAGGTCAAGGTCGGTTTTGATCTGCTGCGGTCACTTCGGCTTAGATCACGCGGTATTAATTTTATTGCGTGCCCGAGCTGCTCTCGACAGACGTTTGACGTGATTGGAACTATGAATCAACTCGAGGCGCGCCTTGAAGATGTCAAAACGTCCCTAAACGTTGCGGTTATTGGATGTGTGGTGAACGGGCCGGGAGAAGCGAAAGAGGCGGATATTGGATTTACTGGAGGTAACCCAGAGAGTCTAGCGTTGTTCATCGACGGGAAACCGGCTGCTCGTCTGCCGGGGGGCAGTTTTCTTGACGAATTGGAATCGATGATTCGTCAACAAGTCCAAATCAAAGAACAAGAACGCGCTAAACTCATCGCGCATTCGACGGATACGCATTAATGAGAATCCAATCAGTCCGGGGCATGTCAGATATTCTCCCAGACCAAGTTGGCGCATGGCGTTATCTAGAGCAAATAGTTCAACGGATTTTTAGCGCCTACGGGCTCACTCAAATTAGAACACCGATCGTTGAAGATACCGAGCTCTTTGCGCGATCGATTGGAAATGTGACTGATATCGTTGAAAAAGAGATGTATACATTTGAGGATCGCTCGGGTGATAGTCTAACCCTTCGGCCTGAACTCACAGCTGGTGTGGTGAGAGCAGCCATCGAACATGGCCTGTTACATAATCAGACCCAGCGTCTTTGGTACCAAGGACAAGCGTTTCGACATGAGCGGCCACAAAAAGGGCGTTACCGACAATTCCACCAAATCGGCGTCGAATGTTTTGGTATCGCAGATGCTTTAATGGATGCAGAACTTATCGAAATAACCGACCAAATTTGGAAAGAGTTGGGCATTCGTGACTGCGTAACACTGCAAATCAATTCCATTGGATCAACAGAGGCGAGAGCCAAGTACCGAACTGCACTGATTGATTTTTTGGCTGCACATAAAGATCAATTAGATCGCGACAGTTTGGCACGTCTAGAGCGCAGCCCACTGCGGGTCCTTGACTCCAAAAATGATTCCACGCAAGCGTTACTCCGCAGCGCACCATCATTGATGGATTATTTAACCGAGGCTGACAGAGAGCATTTTGATCTGTTAAGACGCGCGCTGAAAGATGCTGACATCGGGTTCGCTGTTAACCCTCTCTTAGTGCGTGGTCTTGATTATTACAGTCGCACAGTCTTTGAGTGGACCACTGAAGCGCTAGGGTCACAGGGGACCATTTGTGGGGGCGGTCGGTACGATGGTCTTGTCGATCACTTAGGAGGGAAATCAACTCCAGGTGTCGGATTCGCACTGGGTATGGAGCGTGTCGTTTTATTAATGGAAGCGCTAGCGGTAATTCCCGATACTTATCGAACTCAAGCCGATGTATATTTGATGCCACAAAAGCAAGCGTGTGAAGAAGCGATCAGAAAGCTCGCTCGCCTTTTGAGACAAGAGTTTCCCTCGCTCCGTGTGCTGACTCATATCGGAGGAGGTAGTCTGAAAAGCCAGTTAAAAAGAGCCGATAAATCTGGCGCACTTTTTGGATTAATCATCGGTCAATCTGAACTTGAAAGCGGACATATTGTCTGCAAACCACTCAGAGGCGGTGAGCAAGAAACCCTTTCAGAGGCCGGACTTTTGAAGCGGATGTCAATACTTAGGGACTCGTAATGGACTATTTCAAAACTGATGAAGAACAGGGCGAGGCGCTCAAACGCTGGCTTGTGCAGAATGGACTAGGGTTATTGATTGCAATCGTTGTCGGCGTTGGCTCTGTACTCGGATATCAGCATTGGCAGGAGGATCAATTGAATAAAAAAACTGACGCTGCTGGTCGT
>PBZM01000083.1 GCA_002731015.1 Gammaproteobacteria bacterium | reverse complement strand
GTAGAACTCTTACCGCCTACCGATATTTTTGCGTGGGAGCGAGCACTGTCTCGACCTGCTAAACTAGCGTATTGCGAAACACCATCGAATCCAACCATTGAAATTGTTGATATTGAAGCGTTGGGGGCGATTTGTCGTGCCCATGACTGCTTATTCGTTGTAGACAACTGCTTTATGACCCCGGTACTTCAGACACCGTTATTAATGGGTGCGGATTTGGTTATCCATTCCGCGACCAAATATCTTGATGGACAAGGCCGTGTACTCGGTGGTGCAATTCTTGGTTCTACTGATTTGGTTGAACCAGTGACCTCGTTCATTCGATCGGGTGGCGTGACCATGAGTGCCTTTAACGCTTGGATATTCCTGAAAGGTCTTGAGACTTTGAATATTAGAATGAAGGCACACAGCGAGAAAGCGCATCAGCTCGCCGCTTGGCTTTTGCAACAGCCACAAATTGAGCATGTTAATTATGCTGGTCTTCCATCACACCCACAGAGGCGACTAATTGATCGTCAGATGAAATCTGGTGGCGGTGTATTGAGTTTCTTATTGAAGGACGGCGGGCGAGAGGATGCGTGGAAATTTTTAAATGCCACATGCCTGATGTCATTGACCGCGAATCTCGGCGACGTCAAGACCACGATCTGTCATCCAGCAACCAGTACACATGGCCGACTGGACGATGCTGATCGTAAATTAATGGGAATCTCTGAGAACATGATTCGCATCGCTGTCGGGCTCGAATCAGTCGATGATTTGATCGAGGATTGTGAGCGTGGTTTCGCCGCTATGGCGCGATAGTATTTTTGATTTAGCGGCCCGCCCTGAGAGCTGCAATCCGCTCCTCAATAGGAGGATGCGTCATGAACAAACGTGTCATAGATTTCCCACCTGTCCGGATCCCGAAAGCCATCATGGAATCAGGGAGCTCAGACGGCGCACCTTGCTCAGCCCTGAGTCGTTCTAATGCACCGATCATTGCGGCTCCCCCGGCCAATCGTGCGCCAGCCGCATCGGCCTTAAATTCGCGTTGGCGTGAGAACCAGAACACGATCATAGAGGCGAGTACACCCAAGATAATCTCTGTAATGAACGTGGTTATGTAGAACGCAGGTCCGTGCCCGCGCTCAGTTTTAAACACAGCCCGATCAATGGTATGGCCAATGACCCGTGAGAAGAACATCACAAAAGTGTTCACAACTCCCTGAATCAGGGCCAGCGTGACCATATCACCGTTAGCCACGTGCCCAATCTCGTGTGCCATGACAGCACGCGCCTCATCCTTGCTAAAGCGCCTTAGAAGACCAGTACTCACCGCCACCAGCGCGTTATTCCGATTCCAGCCTGTTGCAAACGCATTGCTTGTTGGGCTCTCGAAAATTCCAACCTCCGGCATACCAATCCTAGCGTCGTTAGCTAGCTCAGCGACAGTATTAACGAGCCATTTCTCATCCGGATTTTGGGGCTGCACTATGACCTGTGTTCTTGTTCCCATTTTCGCCATGGTCTTGGAGAGAAGGAGGCTAACGACGCTCCCGGCCATACCAAAAACAAAACAGAACAAAAGTAAGCCTGATAGGTTCAAATCTACACCGTTTGCTGCGAGATATCCTTCGAAGCCGAGCAGACTGAGTGTGATGCTTGCAACAATTACAATCGCGAGGTTGGTTAAGAGGAACAATCCTATTCGTAGCATATAGACCTCTGTTGAGGGTGGCTGAACTCACAGATAAGATATTGGTTTCAGCGGAGAGTTCAAGTTATGCGCACACAAAATAAAGTAAAAAAATCGGATGCGGAATGGAGAGCTGATCTATCTGACGAGTCGTACCGTGTCACACGCGAGAAGGGAACGGAACGTCCTTTTGAAAATGCTTACCATGATCTGAAGATACCGGCTATATATCACTGTATCTGCTGCGGGACCCCGTTATTTGACTCCGATCACAAATTCGACTCAGGTACTGGATGGCCGAGCTTCTTTCAACCAATATCCGGCACAGCAATTGAGGAGCACGACGACCGGTCTATTTTTTTTATGCCAAGAACTGAAGTTACATGCAGCGTATGTGACGCACACTTGGGCCACGTTTTCAATGACGGACCAAAGCCGACCGGACTTCGTTACTGCATCAATTCAGCGAGCCTGCAGTTGGAATCAAAAGACTAGATCTTAGACGGTTCATGTGGCGCGATAAGTCTCCAGCCTGGGCCAGATGCTTTGATCTTAAAGGCGGCATCTAGGGCCTTAAGCTCTTGAAAAAGTGTTGCTGAAATCAGAACCCACTGCCCTTTGGTCGGCGCCTGCTCTCTTGTAATCGCTCCGCGATAAAACGAGAAACTTGGCATACGCACGCCCTGTGATACGACGTCAGCGTTCGCCTCTCTAGCCATCAATGCTGCGTCTTTCAATGGCTGCTGCCTCGCTTCCGATATGATCGGAAGAACAATGAATGCGATACAGGCTAGTTGGACGCATCCGAGCGTTATCAATCGTTGACCCAGCTGCCACTCGGGAAGCAGCAATACGATTAGGCTCAAAAGCAACAAGCCTAGACTTGTTGCTACCAATACTATCCGCCACTCGGTCATTACTTGAAACAACAGTATGAGCTGTTCCTGATCCCGAAGGTGGTTTGGTTCCGGCAAAAGTTGATGGAACAAACCAAACCCAAGCACTGATAAAGGGACAAACAAACCGGGTAACGCCCAAAGCCGAGAAACTAGGGTAGGCAAAATCCGGGCATAGAGCATGAATAATGGGCCGGTCGAATATAAGATATAGTGAGGTAGTTGAGTCCCTGATGATGACACTAGGATCACCACAATGGCTACCCAGATCAATGCAAATCGATTGATAGGACAGCCCCAGTATTCGCGGATTCGTAGAAGAACCGCTATCACTAGCCCGCAGTACGGCAACAAAACTAATGGCATTACCAATAAATAGTATAGCGGATGGCCCCCATGTCCATGGAGATTTCCAGAGAATCGTTCCACGTTGTGCTTAAGGATGAAGTTTTCGAAAAAGGCATAACCTTGGGCATCATAGACGCCAATCAACCAAGGTGTCAGGAGCGCAACCATTAATGCCCAGCCTCCCCATGATTTGATTGCATTCCAGAACAAAGACCACTGATTGGACAATAATACCCAGAAGCCGAAAGCACAGGCGGGGATAATTACCGCGACCGGGCCCTTAGTAAGGATTCCCAAACCCAACCATAAAAATACTTTGAGGCGTAGTGAATCGCTTGGGTTAAGGATATAGCGTGCGATGTCCGTGAAAAGAAGAGCAAGCCATAGGTTCAATATTGCATCAGCGGTCGCAGCTCGCGAGATTATCGAAGTGCCGAGGGTGGTCGCCACAGCGAGGGCAACGAATACTCCAAGCCCAGTTTTCTTGGTTACATCTGCGCTAAAACGGCCCAAAACTACTGCCCAAAGCGCACCCGCGACAACCGATGGAAGTCTCCCGATTATTTCCGTGGGAATCGCTGGGCTGAGCCATCCGAAAAGAGTCAGGGAGATTGCCTGAAGCCAGTAAGACAGGATTGGCTTATCGTAACGGGGCTCCCCATCTAGTGTGGTCGACGCCCAATGACCACCATCTAACATCTCGCGGGTCGCCTCTAAAAAAGCACCTTCATCGAGGTCGAATAAGGGACCCGAGGTACCGATTAAGCCCAGCAAGACGAGACAAAGAAATAAACGCCAGTCAGGTTTACTCAGCGCGGTCATTAGATCCTTTCATCCAAACCATCGTATCGATTTTTTTTGTGAGTAACGGCTGCCTGCGACTCCGTAATCGTGTCAGCATCTCCGCGATGAGTCCCGTGGTGATCAGTTGAAGTCCGACCAACGCGAGCAAGACACCTGTTATGAGTAGTGGGCGGTTCGCGATATCTCCTCCCAATAATTTTAGGATTAAGAGATAGGTAAGTACTGACCCACCGAGCGACCCAGTGATCAGACCGGCGACTCCAAAAAAATGTCCGGGACGCTCTTTGAATCTAAGGAAAAACCATGCAGCCAACAGATCAAGTATGACTCTTGGGGTGCGAGAAATTCCGTACTTGGAGACCCCTGAAGAGCGAGCCCGATGGTTGACAGTAATCTCAGCGATTCGGCTAGGATGCGTCAGATTTGCCACCCACAAGGGGATAAATCTATGCATTTCTCCTCTCAGATCTAGGCCTTCAAGAATGTCACGACGGCCGACTTTCAGGCTGCATCCATAATCATGAAGAGCTACACCGGTGACCCGCCCGATTAGCCAATTCGCAATCCTTGAAGGTAACGTACGGTCCAAACTGTCTTGACGATTTTTGCGCCAACCGCAAAGTAGATCCAGCTTATCTGCCTCTAGCTTTTGAACCATACCAGGAATATCGGCTGGATCATTTTGTAAATCACCATCCATAAAGGCTATGACGTCGCCGCGGGCCAACTGTAGACCGGTCTGCATGGCTTGGGTCTGTCCCAGGTTACGTCTGTGTGAGACAACCATGATGTGATTACCGTGATTCTCGCGGGCCTCAACAAGCGCTTCAAGCGTTCGATCGGTGCTGCCATCGTCCACGAATACTAGTTCAAACTCACCAAGATAATTTTCTAGGGCAGCATGTAATTCGAGAACTAGGGGCTCAACATTGTCTTCTTCCTCGTACAGAGGGATAACGACTGATAGGCGGGGCAACGTTTCAGACATGGAAAGTCCGTTTTAAAAGCAATAATACACCGAGTATACCGAAGACCACCGTGAGACTCAGTACGTAAATGTGAAGCTGTATTGTGATTTCTAGCGCAAGAATCGGTGAGAGCCCGACCAAGGCCGAGGCCAAAACACCACCCATCTCATAACTTCCTGCTCCTGCTAGTCCGTGGATGGGGAGAATAGAAGATAGTTCCGCGCCTAAGATTGTCGCCATTAGATCGGTCATCGGGATTCCAGATAGCGCCGCTAATAGAATACCCATGCCCGCTATCTTTGCCAGCCACGCAAGAATAGTAAGGCGCCACATCCGCCGCAGCCGTCGATCGTTTTTTACCTCATAGATCAATTGATCTCGCACATCTTCAAGCAATGGTGGTAGCCGTATATGCTGGATTTTTGGCACCACCAGCGTCAGTAATAGCGGTGTTAGGAAGATTAAAGTAGCGAGAATCGCTAACATAATCGTTCCCACGGATGGTAGCAGCATAATGCAGATAGTAATGCTGATCAGGCTGATGAAATCAAGCAGACGGATCCATAAAAGGCCCGTTAACCCGACAGAAAATTTGACATTCCCTATCCAACGAGCCATTGCCGGTAATAGTAACTCTCCTAAACGCATCGGGGCGAGGTTGTTAGCTGTGTTATGAACGAAACTGATTCCAAGTGAATCAACTAGAGGGACTTCCTCGAATAAAATCCAGGTCCTTAAGCCTCGTAGAAACCAGCTTGTCGCTCCGAGCAGGAAGACGACAAGCATTGTACGGCTAGGAAGCGATCCGAAAGCGTTTATTAGTGCAGTTAAGTCTATCAGACCGACTACGATCCAGATTGTGGCCCCTAAAAGGAATATAGCAATGACTAACTTAAGCCTAATCATTTTCAATTTGTTGTTTTCTTTCAAAGGGGCCATAGTTAAGGGCAACGAGCCGTCTGTGAAGTTTGGATGGTACAGTGTTATTACCGGCATTGCTGAGCAGTTGTCGAAAAAATTGGAGTCCCCATGATCGATTCATTATCTGAATCCTACCGTGACGTGATCCGAGCGATTGGAGAAGATCCTGCGCGGGAAGGTCTTCTAGACACCCCAAAACGTGCCGCCAAAGCCTTAGAATTTCTGACGTCGGGGTATCGCCAAGACCTCACGACAATCGTTAATAATGCTGTGTTTGAGTCAGACAACGACGAGATGGTCGTGGTGCGTGACATCGAGTTGTATTCGATGTGCGAGCATCACATGTTGCCATTCAGCGGACGCTGTCATATCGGGTATCTGCCGAACGGGAAAGTGCTCGGGTTATCAAAGTTTGCTCGAATCACTGACATGTTCGCGAGGCGTCTGCAGATCCAAGAAAATCTGACCCGTCAGGTCGCTCTCGCAGTCCAAGAGGTGACAGGAGCGAGAGGCGTTGGCGTTGTGATCGAAGCACATCACTTTTGCATGATGATGCGCGGGGTCGAGAAACAGAATTCGACAATGGCGAGCTCTGTAATGCTTGGTGATTTTAGAGAGCAACAGGCGACTAGGAGCGAGTTTATGCGACTAATTGGAAAGGTGTGATGGCAGATTTTCAGCGTGATCAAATCGCGAAGATAAATATTCGAGATCTCCGGCTCAGGACCTTCATCGGAATAAATGATGATGAGAAAAAGAATCAGCAGGACGTTGTAATCAACATCCGGATTCATTATCACGCTGAGAAGGCGGTGACGTTTGACGTAATCGATGAGGCACTAAATTATCGAACAATTACGAAGAAGGTGATCACGCACGTCGAACAAAATCGGTTCTTGTTATTAGAGCGAATGACCGATGAAGTTCTTTCACTGGTCATGGAGCATCCGGAGGTTATGTGGGCCGATGTGACTATCGATAAACCTCATGCTCTGCGTTTTTCGGACTCGGTCTCAATCTGTCTATCTGCTTTCCGTGAGGGATACGCTGGTAAAGATCTATTACCTTGAGATAGCTAAAGCGCGTCCTCAATAACCCTTTTGAGTCGCGACGGTCCGGTGAAAGGCCCAAAACTCCCAACAAGCTCGCCATGTCGGTCAAGAATATATTTATGGAAGTTCCATGAAGGGTAATCGCCATTTGCAGCTTCCGCTAATCCCTGAAAGAGAGGGTCCGCTTTTCCCTTTTTCGCATTCGTTGTCGCGTACATGGGGAATTGAACTCCATAGGTTAAGCGACAAAAATCCGCTGTTTCTTGTTCAGTCCCGTACTCCTGATTGCCAAAATCCTTCGAGGGGAATCCCAATACGGCAAATCCTCGATCCTTGTATTTCCGGTAGAGGGCTTCCAGGCCGTCGAACTGTGGCGTAAAACCACATTTTGAAGCTGTATTAACGATCATCACTACCTGACCCCTATAAACCTCGCAAAGTCGATCTACTTGGTCTCCGGCTAGCTGTCGGACGGGGTGGTCAAGTAAAGGAGCGCAGGTCGCATTTGCCTTTAAAATTGTCATACTCATCACCACTACTAACGCTTGGAAAGTATTTTTTTTGAGGTTCATGGATGTCATCCTCGTAGTTACAGGAGCACATCTTCTGCCCATTGTTGCCTCAACCTTGGGACTCGGTTAACCGATGACCTACCGTCGTTGAGACTTCCTGAATCGAAGACATAACCGAAATGGAGAGGTTTGGTCAAAGGGCACATATGTCAAGCATGATGAGCAAAAAATTGCACCTATTTTTAGTATGAAGCGGCTGATTTGCGTGATCATGTCATCACGGATGGTTGTGACACTAAGCTATTATCGGAGGATCGGTTGCTATGAACCGGGGCGGCAAAACAATTAAAAAAAGTGATTTACCGACGAGATTGTGTCCGGTATGTGATCGATTGTTTTCCTGGCGAAAAAAATGGGAGCGAGACTGGGATTCGGTTATATATTGCAGTGAACGGTGCAGGCGCAGAGGAGTAACTCGTGACGCCTGAGATCGTCGTTTGGTTGGTTCGCGATACATGCCGGTTGGCTGATAATCCTGCCCTCCAGCGTGCATCAAGACTAGCAAAATCCATTGGGGCACGGTTGGTCCCACTGGCTTGTTTGGAACCTAGGCGCTGGGCTGGCGAGCAATTTGGGTTGCCTCGCATCGGTGAGCACTGGGCTCGTTTTCGCGCCGAAACTCTTCAGTCCCTGCGTAACGATCTCTCTGGACGAGGTTGCGGGCTCTGGATCAGTGCCGAGGAGCCAGTCAGTGCTTTGGTGCGAGCGCGACAGAAATACCGAGTACGCGCTGTTATAAGTGACGCGCCTCTGGGAACAGAGGAACGGCTCGAGATGGAGCGTATTCAAGCCGAAGATTTTCAGAGTGAAGTTGTGTATGCCGACGAACTCTTTCGGCTTGAACAATTACCGTTTGACCTAATTGATTTACCGGCAACATTCTCAAAGTTTAGGAAAGTGGTAGAAAAAAAAACGGAAATCTTTCCGGATCCACCGCAGTCGATTCCTGATCTGACCCTGTCATTGGAGCAACCATGGGCAGATCCAAGCGAGTTAATAGGGCCTCTTCGAAGTCAAATATCGCCGGAGACCGAGGTCCGAACTATTGGCGGTGAAGCTTCAGCTCTGCGGCATTGGCAGGCATATCTGGCTACAAGGGCATTGTCTCACTATAAAGTGACTCGGAATGCTTTATGCGGGCCCACGCAGTCGAGTCATCTATCGGCTTGGCTCGCCCATGGATGCATCTCTCCCCGTCAGGTTTGGTCTGACATACTCGATTATGAGCGCACAGAGGGAGCCAACGAATCGACCTACTGGCTTCGGTTTGAGCTCTTGTGGCGTGATTTTTTCCGCTGGTACTCCAGAGCATGCGACTGGACCCTGTTTAGGCGACGGGGACCCAATAATAAGGATGCGGGGGGCGACCATAATCGTCGACGTTTTGCGGTCTGGAGTGCGGGTAACACCGGATGTGACATCGTTGATGCGGCGATGCGTGAACTAAACCAGACTGGGTGGATGAGCAACCGTGCCAGGCAGTTGGTCGCCAGCCACCTCGTCTATGAATCGAACCTTGACTGGCGGTTGGGGGCTGCCTACTTCGAGAGCCGATTGGTTGATTTTGATGTGGCCAGTAACTGGGGCAACTGGGCCTACATTGCTGGTGTTGGACCGGATCCGAGAGGTGGACGGATTTTCAATTTAAATGAGCAGGCCGGTCGGTATGACCCTGATCAAACTTATCGGAGGCGTTGGTTGCAATGACGCCACCAATTGTCGTCTGGTTTAAACGTGACTTACGTATCGTTGATCATGAGCCCCTAAGTAGGGCTGTTGGCGAAGGGCAGTTACTCCCACTGTATATCGTCGAACCCGATTATTGGGCGAGAGACTACACATCGGGCCGGCAGTGGTCGTTCCTAAAAGACTCCTTAATATCGCTAGATCGAGAACTAACCGCATTGGGGCAACCGCTTTGGATCCTAATTGGCAATGCGGAGGAGGTTTTCGATCATCTTCATCAAAAATTTCAGTTTTGCAAGATAGTCTCTCATCAGGAGACCGGTCCTGGTTGGACCTATGAGCGAGACCTGAACGTGAAACGCTGGTCTAAGGATCACGGAGTCGTTTGGGATGAGTATCGGCAGCACGGCGTCGTCCGTGGCCTCCGAGAACGTAAGGATTGGTCATCACAGTGGGACCAGTTGATGTGCCTGCCGCAGTTCGCGACACCCAAGAAAATTCTTGGCATCGGCTCACCTCCAAAACCGGCGTCTGATGTGTTGCAAAGTTTTTCAGTAACGGATGAGATTTCGCTATCCAGCCAAGAGGGGGGCCGCGGTAACGCGCTATTATTATTGGATAGTTTTCTTGATGACCGCTGTGAAGCTTATCGAAGCGGTATGTCGAGTCCCTCGACCGGAGAAGTCGTTTGCTCACGAATATCGACACATCTATCTGTCGGGTCATTGAGCGTTAGAGAGGTCTGGCAGCGTACGTTGGACCGTCGTCGGAATCTCAAGGAAGAAACGGGTAGAGGTATTGCCCTCAGAAGCCTCAAATCATTCCAGTCGAGGCTTCATTGGCATTGTCATTTTATTCAGAAACTGGAGTCTGAGCCGCGGCTTGAATTCGAGGAGTTACATCGTGGTTTTATAGGGCTTCGACAAGGAGGGTCGGACCCTGTGGAAGAGCGGTTTGAACGATTTCGTAGTGGCACTCTGGGTTGGCCATTTGTCGATGCCTGTCTGAGATACCTCGCTGCGACTGGTTGGTTGAATTTTCGAATGCGAGCAATGCTAGTCTCGATCGCGAGTTATCACTTGTGGGTTGATTGGCGTAAAACTGGGATTCAGATGGCGCGATGGTTCACTGATTTTGAGGCGGGGATACACTGGTCGCAGATCCAGATGCAGTCTGGCACCACCGGTATTAATGCAAATCGTATGTACTCCCCCATCAAACAGTCAGAGGATCAGGATCCTTACGGTATTTTTGTGAAGCGATGGATTCCAGAGTTGAAAACAGTACCATTAGAGTGGATCCACCAACCGTGGAGGATGCCCTTGAGTGTGCAAAAGAAAATCGGCTGTCGCATAGGTCTCGATTATCCAGAACCGATTGGCGACCCAAGTCAACTGGCACGTGAAGCACGATCTCGGCTGAAATCTTGGATCGACCTACATGACATGAAGCCTGAAGCTCAGCGGGTCTTGAGGGCGCATGGAAGTCGCTTGAGACAGGCCCGACCCCGGTATGGAAGGAAGGCACCCCTTTCACAAATGGCTCTGGATCTGGAATGACCTTGGACGAGCAAGTGCGCGCTGAAGATATGGGTACGCGGCTAGGTTATTTGGGCCTGATACCCTTCGTGGCCGGGGCGGTCACAGCCCTTCTCTCCGAGGAACTCTTATCGCTCGCGTTCCAAGCATTTATTCTTTACTCTCTCGCAATTTTATCATTCATGGGGGGCGTTCATTGGGGCTTGGCTCTGATTATCGGGACCCGACAAAGCACACGACTTTTAATATCTGTCGTTCCCGTCATCGTAGCTTGGATTTGTCTGATAGCCCTTCCGGCTCCTCTAACGTTGGCCGTGCTGGGCGGTTGTTTCATCGCGCAATGGTTTATTGACCGTCCGATCCTAGCTGAGCTTCCGATACCTTCGTGGTATCTTGAAATGCGACCACGCCTCGCCTATGCAGTGGCCGGATGTCACTTGTTCATACTGTTTCGAACGATGAGCTAATCACTGGGGCAGTGAACGTATTTCGGGGATAAAGAGGGATGGATCAACTGAGACGCCATTTAGGATGACACCGAGATGTAGATGAGGTCCAGTAGAACGGCCAGTCGATCCGACTGTACCGATTGATTCGCCCCGAGAAACGACTTGGTTCTCTTTGACGTCAATTCGATCCATGTGGTTATACATAGTCTTTAAACCCTCCCCGTGATCAACTATGACTAGCCGCCCATTAAAAAAGAAGTCTCCAACAAGACTCACACGCCCCGAGGCGGCCACTTTTATTGGTGTCCCAGCCGGTGCGGCAATATCGGTACCGGAATGTGGGCGCCGTGGTTGGTCATTAAAGAATCGCCGCTTTCCGAAAGGGCCGGAAATCGGGCCTTTGACCGGAAGGACCATGCGAACAGAATCAAGTTTCCCGCCAAAAGCGTCTAGCGCTCTGCGCTGCTTTCGTGATTCTTTCTTGATGCGATCAAGATCCAGTGTATTAGGTGTCACGTGACGCTTGTTCTCCAGATATATCCGCTGCTCAAGATACTTTTTCGGCAAAACCTTGAAATGGATTTTCTGACCTTCGCTGTTCAGTGTATAGTCACCCGGCTTTATCGATAGTGCTAGGCCGACCACTGCAAGAAATTGTCCATTTTCTTGAATTGTGAGCACAGGTTTTCCATTGAATCTCGGTTGCGCATCTGCTTCGACAGGTATGACGGCGACTCCTCCTGGCACCCGTAAGTCCTCGACCGCAGTGGCAGATGTTGAAATTATTGCGGCCAGAAGAGTGGTGTACCAGAGTTTCATGTCGGATCCTTGAGAATTTGGTCAATAGTCGCGTTGAGCGTGCCATCTTTGAGACGAATTTCAAGTGGCGATTGTTCCTCCACATCGTCGACAGACCCAATGGATCGATGACTATCAGTATCGCCTTTCAATAAAATCCCATAGCCACGGCTAAGTGTCGCTAGTGGGCTCAGTGAGTCAAGCTGCGCAGTCAGATGCCCGAGTATCGACGTGATCTGTTTGATCTCTTGATCGATAGCACGTGACAGGCGCGTTTGTAAGTGGCTGACGTCATGACGTTTCAGCCGAATATATTCAGAGGGCGGCACAAGATTGCGCTCGAGCTGTCGCAAACGATCTCTCGAATGATTGGTACGCTGGCTTAGCTTCATCGAGAGCCTTTGCACCGATAGCTCGAGACGCTGCTGCGCAAGTGAGATAAGTATGTCGGCTCGCGACAGGACTCTAGACTCAAGTTGTGTTAACCGTCCAAAAACCTCGGACAAGTCTGGCGTTGCGATTTCTGCAGCTTGCGATGGTGTGGCGGCTCGTAAATCTGCGACAAGATCCGTCAATCCTGAATCAGTTTCGTGGCCAACTGCTGAAATAATTGGGATCGGACATGCCGCAACTGATCGACAAAGTTGCTCGTCATTGAATGCGTTGAGATCCTCGGATGCTCCACCACCACGACCAATGATTAGAACTTGAGCTAATCTTTCGGTGGTAGCTCGTTTGAGTGCAGATACCAGCTCCGTTGACGCATTCTCTCCTTGAACGGCCGCTGAATATAAGCGTATACAGGCAAGTGGCCATCGCCTATTTAAAATCGTGAGCATATCTCTAACGACAGCCCCTTTCGGGGAGGTGATTAGTCCGATACATTGGGGCATCGCAGGCAGTGGCTGTTTGCATTGAATATCTGTTAGGCCCTCAGCTATTAACTTAGCCTTTAGAGCTTCCAGTTTCGCTTTTTGGTCTCCGACACCCTCTTCAGCCATGTGCTTGACAATGAGCTGTAGGCGGCCATTTGGTGGGTAAAAGTTGACCTCGCACCGCACCCGAACTTTGAGACCGTCCCGGGCAATCAGACGGACCAAGCGGTTTGCACCTTTGAACATGACTGCGCTTAAGGAGGCGTCCCCATCCGTTAATGAAAAGTACCAATGACCTGACGGATAGGTTTTGAAATTACTTATCTCTGCCTCGAGGGTTACGTTTTGTGGAAAAAATTCATTGAGTGCCTGAGTCAGCAGGGCTGATAGCGCGGAGACTGTAAATGCATTTTCAGACTGCTTCACTTGTTCCGACACCCCTTAACTCCTTAAACTATCTGTTGGTCTGCCACCCTCAAGGACTTTTTCATGTTGCGAATCTCTGAAGACGCCCTGACCTTCGATGATGTACTTCTCGTTCCGGGTTATTCAAACGTAGTTCCTGCGAGAGTCAGCCTTAAGACTCAGGTCACACGGAATATCGAGCTTAACATGCCGTTGTTGTCAGCGGCGATGGACACAGTGACAGAGGCGTCGTTGGCGATTGCGATGGCTCAAGAGGGCGGTCTTGGTATTTTGCACAAAAACATGGCAATTGAGGCACAGGCGCAAGAAGTCCGAAAAGTCAAAAAATTCGAGACGGGGATCATTCAGGATCCCGTGACTTGTTCACCTAACATCACGGTCCGCGAATTATTGGGCATCACCCGGCATCACAATATCAGTGGTGTTCCTGTTGTCGAGGGCGACAATCTCGTCGGAATTGTTACAGGTCGGGATATTCGATTTGTGCCGGATCTCGATGTGCAAGTTCGCGAGGTGATGACCCCCAAAGACCGCTTGGTCACAGTGCCTGAGGGTGCTGGCCATCAAGAAATTCAGGGTAAGCTTCACAAACACCGCATCGAGAAGGTATTGATCGTGGATGATGACTTCCGATTGAGGGGGTTGGTAACGGTGAAAGATATCATGAAGGCCGAAAGCCACCCGAATGCTGCCAAGGATTCAGCTAAGCGCCTTTTAGCCGCAGCAGCCGTTGGTACCGGAATTAAGGGCGAAGGACGAGTCCGCGCACTAGTGGAGGCGGGAGTTGATATTCTGGTGGTTGATACTGCACATGGCCACTCTCAAGGTGTATTGGATCGTGTCGCATGGATAAAGCAAAACTTCCCGCGAGTAGAAGTAATCGGTGGCAATATTGCAACGGGTGAGGCTGCGAAAGCGCTCGTCGAAGTGGGCGTCGACGCAGTGAAGGTTGGTATTGGCCCGGGATCAATCTGCACAACTCGTATCGTGGCCGGGGTCGGTGTGCCTCAGGTCTCGGCAATTGCCAACGTCGCATCAGCACTCATAGGGTCAGGAATTCCTCTGATTGCTGACGGAGGAATCCGATACTCAGGTGATATCGCTAAAGCGATTTCGGCTGGAGCATCGACAGTGATGGTAGGTTCACTACTGGCCGGGGCCGACGAGGCACCGGGTGAAGTTGAACTGTTTCAAGGGCGCGCCTATAAATCGTATCGCGGTATGGGATCTTTAGGCGCAATGGCTCAGCGCGACGGCTCATCTGATCGATACTTTCAGGACATAAATTCGGGTACTGAGAAGTTGGTTCCTGAGGGTGTCGAGGGCCGGGTTCCTTGCAAGGGTCCGGTTACCGGAATTCTACATCAAATGATGGGGGGGCTTCGAGCGGCGATGGGTTACACCGGCTGCGGAACGATTGAAGAGATGCGATCAGCCCCGAGCTTCGTAAAAATCTCTGGTGCTGGTGTTAAAGAGTCGCACGTACACGACGTGGCGATTACCAAAGAAGCGCCGAACTACCGGGTTGAATAATGATGAGTCTTCATGATGATCGATTGCTGATCCTTGACTTCGGCTCTCAGTACACTCAATTAATCGCGCGTCGCGTGCGTGAACATGGCGTTTACTCCGAAATATTACCATGTGACGTTGACCCGCTACGGATTCGAGCGTTTGCCCCAAAGGGAGTCATCTTATCAGGTGGTCCAGAGTCCACTATAGGCGCGACCGGTTGGAAAATTCCAAACGAAGTGTATGACCTGAAAGTTCCTTTGTTGGGAATTTGTTACGGCATGCAGGCTTTGGCACAAGAGCTGGGTGGCTGTGTCGAATCAAGTGACTTACGAGAGTTTGGTCCCGCGGATCTTGTTATTGAAAAAGAGGAGTCGTTACTCACTGGGTTGACGGACAAAGGCTCCTTGTCTGTTTGGATGAGTCACGGAGACCGCGTCACGCAGCTCCCTTCCGGATTCAAAGTGATCGGCTCAAGTGATCATGCACCTATCGCCGCCATGGCCGATGAGGAACGAGCGATCTACGGGCTGCAGTTTCATCCGGAGGTAACCCATACTGAGGGAGGCTCTGAGCTACTTGAAAAGTTTGCACGCGTTATTTGCGAATGTGGTCGCGAGTGGACCCCTGAAAACATCATCAATGATGCGATTACAAAAGCCCGTGAACAGGTCGGCGATGGACAGGTTCTTCTAGGCTTGTCTGGTGGTGTCGATTCATCGGTGGTTGCAGCATTGTTGCACAGAGCAATCGGTGACCAGTTGGTGTGTGTGTTCGTTGATAACGGACTCTTGCGCCTTAACGAAGGCACTCAGGTGATGGAGACATTTGCTCAGAATTTAGGGGTTCGTGTGATCCGAGCCAACGCTGAGGAACGTTTCTTGACCGCGCTGAAAGGCGAACCTGATCCGGAACGTAAGCGAAAGATAATTGGCAAGACCTTCATCAAGGTATTCGAAGAGCAGGCGGCACAATTGAAAGATATTCGTTTCTTAGCGCAGGGGACAATCTATCCAGATGTCATTGAATCTGCTGGCGGTGCCTCGGGTAAAGCGCATGTAATTAAGAGTCATCATAATGTGGGTGGTTTACCAGAAGAGATGCGCATGGAGCTTGTAGAGCCCTTGCGTGAGCTCTTTAAAGATGAGGTAAGGATTCTGGGTGTGACGCTTGGCCTGCCGAAATCAATGGTTTATCGCCACCCGTTCCCGGGTCCTGGCCTTGCGGTTCGGATTTTGGGTGAGGTCCAAAAACATTCGGCGGATATTCTCCGAAAAGCCGATCATATCTTTATCGAGGAGTTAAGGCGGGCAGATCTATACGACAAGGTGTCACAGGCATTTGCCGTTTTTTTGTCAGTAAAGTCTGTTGGGGTGGTAGGCGATCAGCGTCGATATGCGCCTGTGATTGCCTTGCGCGCCGTCGAGACAATCGACTTCATGACAGCACGTTGGGCGCACCTACCCTACGAATTTATCGAACGGGTCTCCAGCAGGATAATTAACGAGATCGAGGACGTCAGTCGGGTAGTGTATGACGTAAGTTCAAAACCACCTGCGACGATAGAGTGGGAGTAGTTATCAAGTTTAGGTAACGTCGGTGCGCGATGAAATCTTATGGCTAGTTGAAAGCTGAAATGGAAGCAATTCAGCAGCAGATGGTTGAAGCTAAGAAGAACGAGCGAGCTACCGCGTTAAAAGAAGTAAAGCGTTTTTGCAAATCATTACGCCCCTGAGGATTTAAGAAGTAGATGGCAAAAG
>PBZM01000082.1 GCA_002731015.1 Gammaproteobacteria bacterium | reverse complement strand
TCTGCGATCAGTTTTCTTACCCAGTCCGAGTCAATGTTGGTATCGGCTACATATTCAGGCGCATTCTCGAGCTGCTCAAGATCATTCAGACCACACATCGAGTAGACACGATTGGTTGCAGAGATGAGACGTGCAGGACGCTCAGTATTCCCATTGAAGTGCTGGTGTATGGTGTTTGGTGGGATGTAGATCACGTCCCCGGCCTCCCACTCAAATTTCTTGACCTCGTCCTGCGCCTTCCAGTGGTAGGTATCCGTTATCTCTACGTCGCAGTCCTGGTGTAGGTCGTAGCCGAAACCTTCGAGAACATAGAGGCACTCTTCGGCGAGATGTCTGTGCTTTCCGGAGCGGCTCCCTGGAGGAACTATTTGCATGTAGGCGTCTACCGTTTCCATTCTCGTATTCATTTGCTCGTTGATCAGGTGCTTCAAAATGCCTTGTGGTGACAACTCCCAGGGCATGTCTCTTGGATGAACGACTTTTTTCCGTTTGGCGTTTCTTTCATCAGCAGTAAGGGCCTCATGAAGCACATCATGATATTTCAACATATTTTCTGAGCCATCCAGCCAGAACTTAGATTCTTGCCATGCCATTATTAGTAACCTCCTTCTAGGTGGTTATAGTCGATCTCCTCTTCGCGGGGCTCAAATCCTTCTTGTCCCGGCACCGGATCCTTGAGTCGCGCCTCTACTGTCTGCTGGAAAAGCATATTAAGGAACAGATACATCGGTTTGGTTTTTATCACCAGAGCCCTGGCTGGTTCCGTGTCACTGGCATTGAAGTGCTGGTGGACACAGTTGTTGTGGACGATCGCGATATCACCTGCGCTCCAGTCATACCGGATATTGTCGTGGATCTCGTAGCCTTGGCCGTCAAGAATATAAAAAGCGGCCTCGTTCACGTGCCCGTGTTTCTGTGACTTCCCGCCCGGGCTGTATTCCTCTAGATGCAAGTGGAACGTCTGTGTTATTCCGTCTTTGGGCTCGACGTAGTGACGTGAGTAGGCCTGAGGACCGTCAACCATCTTAAGGTCTTTGGCTTTGCGAACTCGTGGTTGCGACCTGAGTCGCTCGAGTTCCTGCTGTAAGTTATACGCACCCTGAACACCGCGCACAAAAATGCGGTCGGTTTGGTCGTGGTATCGAGTCATCTTGTATCTCCAATCTCTCGAGAACTGTGGGGAATCATTTGCGTAGGCTATAATCTAGTCAACACTCGTTTTGGACTGAAAGATTAAAACTGTATCGGCTTAGGACGGTTTTAATCATGACTGGGCCCAAACATCCTGTGCAATTCTATCGTTTTCGGAATAAACAGTACGGATGACTCGTTTCACGTTGTATAGCTGGCTCGTCGGTTTCGTTGGGGGGCTTTGTCTTTTTTATGAACAGGTTCCTCTGGCCTGGTTGCTTGGGTCAATGGTCGCCGCATCGATAGCGGCGGTGGCTGGGCTTAGGGTCGACACCTACACACCACTGACACCATGGGCGCGTTGTGTGTTGGGAGCGATGGTGGGTACAGGCTTTGATGCCGTCACAGTGGACGAGTTTCTTTCCTACTGGAGTACCCTGATCATTGTTCCAGTTTTCTTAATACTGGCTACCTCGATAAACTTCCATGTACTCAGGCGGGTGTTCCGCTTTGACGGGCTCACAGCGATGTTTTCTGCGCTTCCTGGTGGGATGGTAGAGATGGTAACGAGCGGCCGTGATATGGGCGCCGACGTCAAGACCATGACCATCATTCATCTGATGCGTGTCGTCATTATAGTGATAGGTGCGTCTGTCCTCGGTCTCTATGTCGGTGTCCAGGACTTGCGGATGCAGACACCGGCTCTTGACCATGCTGATCACATTCCGATGCATCTTGTACTTGGATTTATTGGCTGGAAATTGTTTGCTTACTTCAAGATCCCCAGCGCCCCCTTGCTGGGCCCCATGTTTCTGGTCGCGGGCCTGCAAGGGTTTGATGTCCTGCACCTGGAGCTCTTCACGCCGTTGCTGATATTCGCACAGGTCGCGATCGGGATTGATATCGCTCGCGCGTTTTATGGGGTCTCGGTCACCTCCATGAGGCAGGCATTTGTCGCGGGTATCTTAAGCGTCTTGATAATGCTCTGTGTTCTCTGCGTTTGTGCATTCTTGGTGTATGTCACTGCATCGAACATCCCGTGGGTTCAGATTGTGCTTTCGTTCATGCCCGGTGGACAGACAGAGCTGGCTCTGTTGGCATTTGCATTGAAAATGGATCTGACATTTGTTGTTACTCACCAAATTTTTCGGATTACTTTGATTATGTTCTCGCTTCCTCTCCTACTGGTGGGCCTTAGACGTTTGAGTCAGATCCGTGGATAAGGAAAAAATTTTCTACTTCGCGTCAGGTTTTATGGCCCTAGGCCTCGTTCCTCTGACCGCGGTAATCGTGCCACTTTACGCTTTAGGGATCGGAGCCAGTCCGGCTGAGATTGGAATAATTATGGCGATGCGGTCATTGCTACCATTCCTACTCGCGATTCCTGGCGGGGCGATGGTTGATCGCTACGGTGTTCGATTTATGGTCACCCGGCTGGCTCTTGCTTGTGCCGTCCTTTCTCTCGCTTATCCGTTTGCGACGAGTGTATTTCATCTTGTTCTTCTGCAACTTGTTTTCGGCGCGTGCCAGTCATTCTGTTGGATCGGCGTTCAGACTGGTATCGGGAAGACCTACCGGGGGGACCCGGTCGTTACAAGCCACCTTGGTTTTTGGAGTATGGGTGGAACATTTTTCGGTCCGTTTATTATCGGATTCATCTGGGATCACTTAGGGGCCGATTCGACCTTTGTGGCTACCGCTCTTTGGTGTGCCCTAATGAGCATCCTGGCATTGCAGTTAACTCAGGAGGTTAGTGGCGGCGATAGAGCCGGATCCAAACGACAGGCTATGAAGGGTGACTATAGTCAGGCCGTCCAGCTCCTTAGAGATCCAATCGTAGTCTATATTGTCGCCTGCTCTTCTATCCGCCTGGGCGCAGTTTCGCTGCAGACCAGCTTTGTACCAGTGTATCTTGCGGAGCTCGAGTTTAGTGCAACCCAGATCGGCGTGTTAATCGGTGTAAGTGCGATATCCTCTGCTTGTTCTGCGTTCCTCCACACCATACTTTCCAAGAGCTGGAGCTCTGAAAAGGTCCTCGGTGTATTTATCGTGGTAGCTTTAATCGCTGTATCTGCGATGTCACTGACAGATTCGTACGCGGTCCTCGCTTTTTTGAACATCACCATGGGACTTGCGGTAGGGGTTACCCAGCCCGCTATGTTCTCCGTTCTCGGTGCCAAGATATCAAAGGACATCCAAGGCCTAACCGTCGGGTTGCGGACCAGTTCGAACCGTTTTGCGACATTCCTCATCCCTTTGTTTGCTGGTTTAATCGCTGGCATTGTCAGTACTCAGTGGACATTCCTGATTGTGGGTATGGTGCTCTTGGGTCTGATGCTCGTGACTTTGTGGATGGCGAGGGAACGATTATAGTGTCTCCATACGCTGACTATATCGAGCCAATAACAAAATCAGATAGCCTATCGCTGGACTGTCGTAATCTATGAAGTGTACGGTGCTAGAAGCATCAGATTAGTTGGTGGCTAATAATTATAAAACTCAAGGAGAGTAAGCATGCGTTTTCTTACAGCACTCGTTGCTTTGGGTCTGATCGCTTCGGCGCCTGCACAAGCAGCATTCCCTGAAAAAGATATTACGATAGTGATCCCTTATGGGCCAGGTGGTGGATTTGACACACTGACACGTAAGCTTTCACCTTATATCGAGGAGTATTTTAGAGAGAAATCGGGCAAAAGCTTTAACAAGATTAAGGTAGTACCGAAAAATATGCCTGGCGCATCTGGCAAGAAGGCAGCTGTGTATACCGCTAAGCAGAAACCTAACGGATATACTGTTCAAATATTTAATATCCCAGGCCATGGACTACCCTACATCAAGGGAGAAAATCCGGGCTATGACATCGAAGGCTACAGTTGGCTGAACCGTGTGGGTGGCGACAGCTACGTCGTAGTGGTCTCCAAAGAGGGGCCTTATAAAAAGCTTGATGATCTGGTCAATAAGTCCGGTGACCTAAAGATCCCTGAGCAAGGCCCCGGATCAACATCAAACATGGCCAACAGGATTACTTGGTCGACTCTTGGCAAAGGTGGTGAATACATCTATGGATACAAATCATCCAGAGATTACACCACAGCGGTACTTCGCGGCGATGGCGATGTCACGATGTTGGCGTCTGGATCTGCAAAGAGGTACAACAAGGGTGGCGATTACAATATCCTTGCGCACTTTGCAGACGAAGTTGATCCGGCGTTCCCAGGCGCGGTTAACGGGAAAGACATCGGTCATCCGGAGTTACATAGTTTAGGTCTGCTCAGAATCATTGCTGGTCCTCCAGGAATGTCTAAGGAAGTCATGGATGAGTGGAATAACGCGCTATCTTATGCCGTAAATCACCCTGACATTCAGGCCTGGTCTGCTAAGACGGGTAACCCCGTCAAGGCATACGATACAACAGCGGAAACAAAGAAAGCGCTGATGGATACGCTGAACTACTTTAAAAAGTTTAGAGACGTCTTCTGATCGCGTTTTTGTCCTTGCCTTCCGCCAAATTTCGGTGGGAGGCAAGGCACTAAACGGCGCCACAATTTTTCAGTCTGATAGGTCTTGGTTGAATGGAAGCTCTTGATTTAGCGGTGATTGCTGAGGCCTGGGTCCGGCTTTTCGAGTTGGACTCTTTGTTTTATCTCGTTCTTGGGACTCTAATTGGGCTCGTCTTCGGCGTGCTCCCTGGGCTGGGGGGCACCACCGCGTTGGCAATATTGATCCCGTTTTCGATGAATATGGAACCCGGTGACGCGATTATCCTGATGGCGGGTGTTATGGGTGTTGCTCCCACAAGCGGGGCTGTTACTGCAATACTTCTGAATACGCCAGGGACAGCGCCCAACGCAGCCACAACGCTTGACGGATACCCATTGTCTCAGCAGGGAAAGGCTGGTCTCGCAATCGGCGCGGCGGCGGCGGCCTCTGGTTTAGGAGGTATCATCGGGATCATTTTCTTGATTGCGATGGTCCCGATCACACGTGAGATTGTCTTGATGTTCGCGCCGACCGAGTTCTTGTTATTAGCTGTTCTAGGACTCGTAACTGTTTCACTGTCGACGGGTAAAAAATTCGTCAAGAGCCTAATCGTAGGACTGTTCGGTCTTATTATTGCTTCGGTCGGTTACCACGAGGTGACCGGCGAAGAGCGTTTCACGTTTGGAATCGATTATCTGTGGGATGGATTCAAGCTTGTTCCGGTGATGATCGGATTCTTTGCTGTTAGTGAGATGATCAACCTTTGGGCCAAACGGGGTTCAGTTGCTGGATCTGGTGAAATGGAGGCCATAAATTTCCGACAAGTTTTGCAGGGCTGCCTCGAGCCAATCAAAAGATGGAAGGTATTGTTGCGTGGGAGTGCCATCGGTACCGGTGTTGGCGCGTTACCTGGAGTCGGTGGAACCGTGGCCGCATTTATGGCGTACACGATAGCGGTCACTACGGCCAAGCCCAGCGAAAGAGACTCATTTGGCAAGGGTAATATTGTTGGCGTTATCGCACCTGAGTCGGCCAATAATGCCAAGGAGGGTGGCGCGCTCGTACCGACACTGGCGTTCGGTATCCCGGGGAGCGCAGAGATGGCGGTATTCCTGAGCGTACTGATTCTTCATGGTATGGTCCCAGGACCGACCATCATGACAGAGAGTCTTGATATCATCTGGATCCTAATCGCTGCTGCGGCAGCTTCTGGAGTAATTGCGTCAGTCATTACGATATCGGCAGCGAGCTCAATCGCTAAACTGACTTTCGTAGACTCCCGAACCCTCGTCCCAATAGTTTTGGCGTTTGCAATGATTGGCTCGTATTCGCTCGACAATGAAATCTACGATGTGGTCACGACCCTGGTGTTTGGGTTTGTTGGCTTTTTATTTATGAGATTCGGATTCCCTCGGATCGCTTTCCCGCTAGCGATTGTCCTCGGACCACTCATGGAAACGAGCTACTTCCAGACGCTAAGGATAGGAGACGGAACGTTGAGTATTTTGTTCGATCGGCCCCAGTCAATAGTCATCATGCTCCTAATAGTTGCGTGCATAGCCTATTACCTGAAGGGATTTTTTAGCAGGTCAGATTCTGAGGAAACGCCAGCATGAAGATCAAAATTAATCACAACGGTGCGTGGTTGCTGGCACCCTTAACAGCGTTCGCTATTGGCACGCTCTATGTCGGATCAAGTTACGGACCCGTCTCGGCGTTTATTCCTTTCTGGGCGTCGATTTTTATGTTGCTTACTTGTTTGTTTGTATTATTTGGATTGGACGGATCGAACATTGAAAACGACGAGGCGAGCCAAACATCTGGTCAACCAAGTAGCCGGGGCGTTCTGGTCGCGATGTTATGGATCACGGCATTTGTTGGTCTTGCTTACTTTCTGGGGCTAATTCCCGCTGCTGTGGTTTATACGTTCTGTTCGATGTATTTCTTCGGCGGAAAGAGGTTTCTGACAGCAGCGGGGACCAGCGTTATTTTGGGTTTGATTCTATTTGGCTTGTTCGAATTTATATTGGAAAAAGAGCTGTATAAGGGCGTCTTTATCGAAGGATTTACCTGAATTTATTGGATGCTGGTTCCTTGGTTCTCATCGCAAAGAGGTAATCAACGGTCCCGAAGGATAGTCTGCTCCGCAAGGGCTCTTCAGTTTTGTGGATACATACCACCGCTTTGGGCCACCGAGACCGTCAATATCTTTGTCTGACCATTGGTTTATATGGGATAGTCATAATTAAGAATGCACGGTATCTGACGTTGGGGAAATTTGAGATGGATCACGAGGGAAAGCTTGCAATCATCACCGGCGCCGGTCGAAATATTGGAGAGGCGATTGCCCACCGGCTTGCAGAGGATGGTGCCTCAATTGCGGTTGTTGATCTCGACCAGGGGCGCGCAGATAAGGTTGTTGCAGATCTGTTAGGAAAAGGAGTTGCCGCCGCGCCATTTGTCTGTGACGTATCTAGCCCGGAACAGATTATGGCTACGGTTAACGCTATTCACGAGGAATTCAAACGAATCGATATCCTTGTTAACAATGTCGCTATTTCTGATAATAAAAGTATTCTAGAAATCGACCTGACCACATGGCAGAAGACGCTCGATATCACTTTGACCGCCCCGTTTTACTTTGCGAAATGTGTGGCCCACAAGATGGTCGAGCAGGGAATCCCAGGTAACATCGTTAATGTATCCTCAACGACCGGCTACTTCGGTCGTGGCAGAGCGATTGCATATGCTGCAGCTAAGGGTGGTGTGGTAAATCTTACGAAAGCTATGGCTATACAACTGGCGGAATATAATATTCGTGTGAACAGTGTAGTGCCAAATAAGATCGGGTCCCCGGTCGGAAAAGATGAATTCGACCCGAGCAGACCAATCGTCAACCTTAGAAATCGTGCGGGTGCTCCGGCAGATCTCGCCAACGCGGTGGCGTTCCTTGTGTCCGACCAGTCAGACTTCATCGTAGGGACCGACCTGTTTGTAGATGGTGGTTGCTCAGTCATCATGCCAGGCGGCAGTGGTTGATGGGCACGAATAACTTGTCGGCCTATTAGTGACGCTTTCAGAACAAGCGCAAGCGATAAAGCCTTACTTTTGGGCTCGCCAGCGCCCTGACCTGAGACTCAGGTTAATCGCCGCCCTCGGTTGTTTGGTTCTAGCGAAATTGAGCAATTTAGCTACGCCATGGTTTTTAGGCTTAGCCATCGACCGATTAAATGGTGATGAGGTTCTCCCAGTCTGGGCCTTGGGTGCAGTTGGTCTCGTCGTTGTGTATGTGATCACACGTCTCCTCTCACTTATTTTTTTGGAGTTAATGGAGGTGCTGTTCACCCATGTGTCTCAGCACGCGATCCGTGTCCTGGCCCTGAAAACTTTTGCGCATTTGCATCAGTTACCGCTCTCTTTTCATCTGTCGCGGCACACCGGATCGCTCGATCGATTAATTGACCGAGGCACGAAAGCGATCGACTTTCTTCTCCGGTATGTAGTTTTTAATATTGGTCCGACCCTGATTGAGTTGGTTCTGGTTAGCGTGATCGTGTGGATTACGTTTGGAGGGATTTATGCCCTTATCATCACCGGCACCGTCGTCTTTTATGTTCTTCTTACACTGAGAATTACGATTTGGCGGTTACGATTTCGACGTGAAATGAACGAGGCTGATAACGCTGTCGCCGGCCGCATGGTCGATAGCTTCGTAAACGTCGAGAACGTTCGACTATTTAATAACGAAAAATATGAGACAGAGCAGATCGACCTCGGTCTCGCTAGTTACGAGCGGGCGGCAAACCAGAGCCGGTTGTCGCTGATGTATCTAAATTTGAGCCAGACGATGATTGTTTTGTCCGGAGTGATCGTTCTCTTGGTACTGGCCGCTTTCGATGTGCAGCTTGGCGCGCTAACAGTTGGTGGATTCGTGACCTTGAATACCTATATTCTGCAGGCTTTTACGCCCCTCAATTTATTGGGCTGGATCTATCGCCAGATCAGGCAGTCTCTGATCGATATGGAGAGTCTTTTCGATATACTGGACGAATCTGGTGAGTCTGATCCAGCAAACTCAATGGATGAGCTTGAGAATTCTGCAATTGCTTTCGACGACGTACATTTCTCTTATGATCAAAGTCGTCCAACCCTTTCGGGAATTTCGTTTATCGTTGAGCCGGGTCAAACAGTAGCGATTGTGGGTGAGACTGGCGGAGGAAAGACCACAATCGGAAAATTACTCTTGAAGATCATCCAGCCGAATCATGGATCGATATCTATAGGTGGAAAAGATACCAAGGAACTCTCACGTGGTGCCGTTCGGGATGCCGTGGGTGTCGTCCCTCAAGACACCGTTCTATTCAACGATTCCCTTTCCAATAACGTTCGATATGGCCGGGTCGATGCCAGTGATCAAGAGGTGACCAGAGCTCTTGAAGTGTCGGGGTTAAGAGAGTTTGTTGCCAGCCTACCTGAAGGATTAGACACTCAAGTCGGCGCTCGTGGACTCAAACTCTCAGGCGGCGAGAAGCAAAGGATTGCGATAGCGAGGGTCGTTCTAAAAAATCCACCCATACTTTTGTTTGATGAGGCGACGTCATCATTGGATATTGTGACCGAGCAACAGGTTCAGAAGAATCTGGAGCAGATAGCTACTGATAGAACGACGATTGTTATTGCGCACCGACTAAGCACGATTAAGGATGCAGACAAGATATTAGTAATTAAGGATGGCGAGATCGTCGAGCAAGGACATTTTTCGGCCTTGATTGAATCGAGTGTGATCTTCAAATCCCTGTGGGATACGCAACAAAAATCCGACGAGCATCTGACCCTCGGTCAGTAAATAGAACTCCAGAGCCTCTACCTGGGCGTCTTGGAATTTGGTTAGACGAGACCATAGGGTTAGCAATACCGAGCCCACTGGCATCACACTTGGCCTCGGCTGATAGGCACAGAATCACTAACGCAGATGAATATTGATGGCCTTCAGCTG
>PBZM01000081.1 GCA_002731015.1 Gammaproteobacteria bacterium | reverse complement strand
CCTAACCCCCGGAACCATAACAGACGAAGCCTTCATGGAGGCTGGTCAGGAGACCTCGGCCGCGGCACTGAATACCCACGGATTTAACTATTCAGTCGTTATCGGCTCAGTGTCCCGTGGTGAGATCCTAATTTATGACCAATTAAGCCGCGAGTCGCTCGATAGTCTGATCGCGCGTGTCGAGCCCAGCGAATATCTAGTCCAGGATACAGATCTTGTTGCCTCACAGGCTCGGCAGGTTGAGGTACCCGCGTGGCATTACACCCTCGATCAACTGTCGCGAGAGCTCGACCGCACATACAAAGTCAATGACGCGGCCGGTCTGGGTCTGAGTGAGGTCAGTGAGCAAGGACTCGAGGCCACGGCCGCGTTGCTGACCTATCTCCACGATACGCAGCGGACAGAGCTCGCCCACTTCTCTCGGCCAAAACATATTCGTGAGGATGATAGGGTTGTACTTGACCAGACCACGCAGAAGAACCTTGAACTCATCCGGACTCTCAGGGGTGAACGGAGGCATACATTACTCTGGGTCCTCGATCGTACATCCACGGCCATGGGGAGTCGTGAACTCGCGCGATGGATCACTGCACCCTATCGAGATAGCGATGTTCCCCGACAAAGACTCAGGAATATCCGGGAGCTCAGCGATTCAGGGCTAACAAATATAATCACCAACCATTTAAAACGAATCGGGGACCTCGAGCGCATCGTCGCGCGTATCGGACTCCAGTCAGCCCGTCCCCGAGACCTCACACGCCTAAGAGATAGCCTAAAAGAGCTACCAGAACTCAAACAACGACTCTCCCAATCGAATTATCGATCGGTGAGTATGCTCGGCGCCGATATTCTGGTGCTAGAAAACATCCAGCGACTACTCGACCGAGCGCTTGAGTCGGAGCCCTCGGTCGTGATCAGTGCTGGCGGTGTGATCCGCGAAAGCTACGATGAGCAGCTGGACGAGTTACGTCGTTTCTCTCGTGATGCGTCAGGACTCCTGACAGAGATGGAAGAAACGGAGCGGGCGAACTCAGCTATCAGTGGGCTTAAGCTCGGCTATAATCGTGTCCATGGTTATTATTTTGAGATCTCAAAGGCCTCACTGGCGACCCAAGAGGCTCCGCTTCATTTCCAGAGGCGACAGACCCTCAAGAATGCAGAGCGATTTACTACTCCTGAATTAAAGACATTTGAGGACAAGGCGCTGTCTGCCGAGAGCCAGGCCTTGAGTCGAGAGCGTCATCTATACGAAGCCCTTTTCAAACCACTCAATGAAGCAATCAATGATCTGAAGAAACTTGCAAAATCACTCGCAGCACTCGATGTCCTGACGAGTCTCACGACTGTCGCTGTTCAGGAGCGCTGGATAGAGCCCATCCTCTCGGATACCGTCGAGATTTGCATCGCAAATGGCCGCCATCCGGTGATCGAGAAAGCGAATACCCACCCCTTCATGCCAAACGACACGCTCCTTAACCCTGCCCGATCTTTGGCACTGATCACGGGACCGAACATGGGGGGCAAGTCCACCTACATGCGACAGACTGCGCTGATTACACTCCTCGCACGGATCGGAAGCTTCGTTCCAGCAGACAGCGCCTCCATTGGTCCAATCGACCGAATCTTTACACGGATTGGTGCCTCAGATGACCTCGCGGGTGGTCGGTCAACGTTCATGGTCGAGATGGCTGAGACCGCGGCCATCCTCGCCGGGGCGACCGACCGATCTCTTGTTCTGATGGACGAGGTGGGCCGCGGCACCAGCACATTCGATGGTCTCGCGCTCGCCTGGGCAGCTGCAGAAGCTATGGCCAAACGTTCTGCGCTAACCCTGTTCGCCACGCACTACTTCGAACTCACAAGCCTCCCCGACAGTGAGCCTGCCGCCTTTAACGTCCACCTCACGGCCCAGGTTACCGGGGACCAAATCGTGTTCTTACACCGAGTAATGGAGGGCCCAACGTCGCAAAGCCATGGCCTACATGTCGCCAGACGTGCCGGTGTCCCAGATGAGATCATCGGCCGTGCCGCGTCTTATCTCGCTGAACTTGAGTTACAGCAAGTCGCCCTCAATAACCCTCAAGCGGTACAGGTGGACCTGTTCCGTCAGCCACCGGACCCAATGGTGGGCCTGCTCGCCCGACTTGATCCTGACGACCTGTCCCCGAAAGAGGCGTGGGCGACGCTGGAGACGCTTGTCCTAAAAGCACGTAAGTCACTTGGCGATCCGGACGTAAACGACTAAAATCTCGGCCGCTGAAAGGAGAGACGAATGGCCTTCGTTGTTGTTGATAACTGCATTCGCTGCAAACATACCGACTGTGTCGAGGTGTGTCCGGTGGACTGTTTCTACGAAGGCCCCAACTTCCTCGTTATCAACCCAGACGAGTGTATTGATTGCGCCCTCTGTGAGCCCGAGTGTCCTGTGGACGCAATCCGCTCAGAGGACGAACTTACGGATGATGAAAAAGTTTTTATCGAAATCAACGACGAGCTATCGCGCGTCTGGCCCAATATCACTGAAAGGAAAGAACCATTGCCCGACGCGGACGAGTGGGATGGGGTTCCGAGTAAGATCGAACACCTACAGAGGAGTTAGCCCTTTCTTTCGAGGGAGAAAACTGCCAACAATATAATGCTCTTTAGGTGAACAACACTTCTTCAATACTCCCGCGACTAGGACTTACCTTCTGGCATCAACGAGACTGGATCAATCGGCTGTCCCTGTTTCCGGATTTCAAAGTGCAACTTAACGCTGTCGGTTCCTGTCGATCCCATCGCGGCAATCACCTGGCCACGCTGAACAACATCGCCCACTTTAACGCCCAGACTCTGGTTATGACCATAGGCACTTAGATACTTGCCTTTATGGCTAATGATTACCAGATTACCGAACCCGACTAATCCATCACCGGCGTATACAACACGACCACTTGCTGCAGCTTTAACCGGGGTGCCTGCCTTTCCGCCCAACTGCAAGGAACGACTAGACCGTGTTTTCGACGAATACCGCTTGAGGATCGGCCCATTGACTGGCCACTGCCACCCCGTCAATTGCGGCACAGATAAATTTTTGGACGTGGGCTTCGACTCTTCTCGTTTCTGTAACTGAGGCACTGGCTTTTCCTTCACCTGCGGCTTCCTCTCGGACTCGGGTTCGGCCCGAATCGTCGGTGGTGTTCGCACCGTCGTTTTGGTCTTTACCTCAGGCTCAGGCTCCGGTTCGGACGGGACCTCGCCCCTGAGCTTTAATGCCTGCCCCGGAAGAATGAGATCCGAACTCAATTGATTACGACGTTTCAGGACATCAGGATCCTGCTCGAAACGCCAAGCGATCGAAAACAAGGTATCACCGCGTCGAACCACATAGCGAGATCCCGGCTCTTCGGCATCCAAATCTGGGGTCGCAATGGTTGTGACTTCCGTCTTCACAAGAGCGATTGGTCTACCGAGGTTATCCGTCGGCACCTTATATGGGGCAGAACATCCGACCAACAAACCGACTGCAACCCAGAAATATTTCATTAGACTATCAACCGTCCCGAGCCGATAATTTCAAGGCCAATGACGCCAACACAAAACCGGAGACTGCTAGTCCAAGGGGACCCCACAAAACTTCCATTGTCGGAACGAACAAACTAATCGAACCGTCATCACCCCGTCCCTGCCAGGGCCACACCCTAACCAGTGCACCAAAAACCACACCTGTCAGACAGCTCAATGCCTCGGTGTGGTGCCTCGCAAGCAACGCCTTCAGAATGTGTGCCATCGTGAGAATCCCAACGGCACCGCCGCCGATAAATAATCCCAAGATCTTAATATCAAGGGCACTGACTGCTGAAATCAGTGCCGGATATAAGCCCGCGAGTAACAACAGAAAACTCCCTGAAACTCCCGGCAACAGCATCGCTGACAGTGCCATCGCCCCGGCGAAGGGCCACACCCAGAGTGAGGGGCTTGCCGATTGCGGAGTCTGTAATCCAAGAGCAAGGGCGGTCAAAATACCAATCACCAGCCATGCCCAGTCTTTGAATCGCATCGAGGATCGCAAATCAGACAGCATCCCGATTCCCATCGCGAAAACGAGCCCAAGGAAAAACCCCCATACCCGGTCAGGAAAAATATCAAGCCAGTCCTTAATCCAATGCGCCAGAGTAATAAGCGACATCAAAATTCCAACCACTAGGGGAACCAAGAAACTCCCGTCCAGACGCAACCAGAGTCCTCGGATTCCCTCCCTGCTAAAAATAGTCCACAGTTCTGGTGTAATCGCCGTCAACACAGCCAGCCAGCGCTCGTAGATGCCCGTCAGGAAAGCTACCGTCCCGCCGGACACACCGGGAACAGCATCCGCGGCCCCCATCGCGAGGCCACGCACCCAAATCCCAAACCAACTCATTCCAGACCTGCCAACGCGGGAACAAAAAATGCCGTGTCTAGAGGTATCTCTTTGATCGCCACACCATCACGAATGTATAAGATCAATTGTTGTTTTTGGCCTCGCCCAACCGGAGCAATCAGACGACCCCCATCAGCTAACTGATCAAAAAGGGTCTCCGGAACCGCCTGAGGGCAAGCAGCCAAAATGATACCGTCGAAAGGCGCAAACTCGGGCCAACCGAGTAGGCCATCGCCATGACGGATCACAATATTTTCAAGGTCGAGCGTATCCATCTGCTTCCGGGCTTCCGTGGCCAAGGGCGCTATTCGTTCGATAGCAAACACCTGCTCAGCGAGGTGCGCCAGCAAACCAGTCTGAAAACCTGACCCTGCACCGATCTCGAGTACTCGATTCAGGTGTCGACCACCCCGCAACAGCTCGAGCATGCGTGCGACAACCGATGGCTGAGATAATGTTTGCTGATATCCGAGCGGTAGAGTGACGTCTGTGTACGCCGAATCAGACACGGCGGGGTCGACGAAAAGATGACGCGGCACACGACGAAATGCATCCAATACAAATACATCATTGATCCCCAGATCACCAAGGGTCTCGACCAAGCGACTCAACCCGCGTTCATGAAGCAGTCCGTGCATATGACTCCCGCAGTGTTCCTAATTCATTCAATACGGCTGTCGCAAAGGAGCCCTTAGGCAACCAAAACGATACCTGGAGTGTATTCTCTGAAACCTCAGCCTCCAAGTGCTTCGGCAGAACTCGAACCGCTCTTCGGTCCTCTTCCCGAAAGATACCGGTCATCCAATCAAATAACTCAGGATCGGTTTGTAAAGTAGCTGTCTCAAAAGCATTCTGTTCAGACGAGGTCTTACTAATCCTGCCGGCCATCGGCGCTGTCGTATCCAGCTCACCGGCCATAATCCTTGACTGAATATTCGATATATCCGCCTCTGATACCGGGAAATGACTACCGCGCCCAGCCAGTGAGACCACATCACCAACCGTAACATCAAGCCATCGATCTGTTCTCAGTCGCTCGGCTACGACAGTATTAAAACCTGCTGAGCGGGCAGCTGACGCCGCCATGCCATCTCTAGGATGTAATCGCCGACTCCCGCTTGGATCCCTACGAGCAAGTTGTCGTGCCCTCTCGAGATTGGAGCCTGATCGACCAAATCGTTGAAGACCGAAGTAATTCGGCACACCAACGCTGCCGATAGCCTTCAACCGCTCGCTCAGATTACCCATCACGACCCCGTAAAGACGCACTTGAAAATAATTTCCTGCTAATTGCCCGATCTTTAACTTCCTCTGATTACGGCTGAGGCGCAATACTTTTAAGCAGGAGTCGATAGAACCGACATCTATCCGCGCCGAATCAGGAAGGCTTACCCATTGAATCGAAATCGCGTGAGTATCTTTCTTGCCAGCGTACCCAAGGTCCCTTCGCGAGACCTTGGTAGCCCGGCCGAGGCGTAAGCATGCTTCCTCGGTAGAAATTCCCACCTTTCGTATGAGCGCCCATATGTGCGGTCCAATTCCCTCAGGTTCAAACCCTAAATCCTCCGTGACAAGAAAGTCAGACGCTTTAACGCGATATTTGCCCTCAAAAACAGGCTCTCCGTGTCCTCTTGGAAGATCTGACAATTCAATAGATCGATTACCGTAAGAAAGATTGTTCAATGGGCGCGCATCAATACCGAGGCCATCACGGCGATTCCTTCACCGCGCCCGAGAAAGCCTAACTTTTCAGTAGTCGTGGCTTTAACCGAAATCTGATCGAGCGGTGTTTCAAGAACATCAGCTATGCACTGCCGAATCACACCGCGGATCGGAGCAACTTTAGGCTCCTCGCAAAGGATCGTCAGATCAAGATTTGATACAGAATATCCTTTGACCAGACACAGCCGCCTCACTTCTCGCGTTAATTCGGCCGAATCCGCACCCTTAAATCTTGAATCTGTATCTGGAAATAATTGACCTATGTCTCCCAGAGCGAGACTTCCAAGCATCGCATCCATGATGGTGTGAAAAACGACATCACCATCACTGTGTGCCACGATTTGATATCCACAGGGCACCCAAAAGCCACCTAAAGTCATTCCATCACCTGGCTCAACTCTGTGGACGTCAAACCCCTGTCCAATTCGTATCATGTGGGCACCTCCCGACGAATAGAGAGTATTGCCTCGATAAGTTGCAGATCCTCTGGATAGGTAAGCTTAACATTAGTCCTGAGCCCACGAACTAGCCAAGGATGAGTGCCAGTTGCCTCCATAGCTTGGGCTTCATCTGTGACGAGGAGGCCGGATGCTTTCACCTGATCGAGCGCGTCAACCAAATCACTCAGCCGAAAAACCTGTGGTGTCATCGCATGCCAAAGTCCTACGCGATCAACAGTCTCAGTGATGTAGATACCAACTCCCTCCCCGTGACCCCGTTTCTGATTTGCACGTTTTAGGGTATCCGATGAAGGTACCCCTAGAACGACGCCCGGGCAATCCGGTAAATCAATCACGCTCAATAACGCATTCAATTCGTCCTGGGTGATAAGCGGCCGCGCCGCATCATGCACAAATATCCAGTCATTTTTCCCAGCGCCTTGTGCCCTAATCCATTCAAGCCCGGCGTACACACTGTCGGCGCGCTCAAGCCCACCAGTTATCGAGACGACTGACTCGTGCTTAGCGTCAGCCAACCTATGGAAATGCTTGTCCACTGAGGGTATCGGGACCACGATTGATTCAAACACATTTAACGCGAGAAAAGCTTTTATTACATGCTCCAAAACCATCAATCCTGCAACGGTACTATACTGCTTCGGAGTTTCAGACCCATAGCGGAGACCCTCACCCCCGGCGGGTATCACCGCCCAGATTTTAGTCACCCGAGCGCTCTCCCTTCGGCAGCAACCGTACGAAAATTTCGCCCTCTTTCACGTAACCAAAACGCGACCGCAGAAGTTCCTCGATCGCCTCAGGATCTGTCTTTAGAGCGTTGACCTCGGAGACAAGTTCATCATTCCTAGAGCTCAGACGCTGATTCTCAGCTTCCTGCTTCTCCAGTTTGTCAGTCAGTCTCTGTAATTCAGAAATCGAGCCCGTTCCAAACCAGAGCTGATATTGGGACAACGCCAGCAGAATCGTAAGACCAATAAGAATAAGCCTTCCTGTCATGACTGCCCAAAAATGGCTCCACGCCCTGCATATTTCGCGTGAGAACTGAGCCCTTGTTCTATGCGCAGCAATTGATTGTATTTAGCGACCCGGTCTGAACGACATAGGGAGCCCGTCTTAATCTGACCGGCCGAGGTACCGACCGCTAAATCTGCAATTGTTGTATCTTCAGTCTCACCAGAACGATGCGAGATCACCACTGTGTATCCTGCCTTCTGAGCCATATTTATGGCATCGAGGGTTTCTGAAAGTGTTCCAATTTGATTGAACTTGATCAAGATCGAATTACCGACACCCTGCTCGATCCCGCGACTTAAGATACTGGTATTAGTCACAAACAGGTCATCACCCACCAGCTGACAACGCGAACCCAAAGTATTGGTCAGATACACCCAACCGTCCCAGTCACTTTCGTCTAAACCATCCTCTATTGAGATTATTGGATAGCTATCACATAAGCCGCTCAGGTACTCTGTAAAACCCTTCGCGTCAAAACTGCGGTTTTCACCAACGAGCTCATAGTGAGAGTTGGAATAGAACTCGCTTGCGGCACAATCAAGTGCGAGGGTGATATCTTCACCAAGCTGATAACCCGCATTGGTGACAGCTTCAGCGATTACTGTAAGCGCTGCTTCATTCGACGGCAGGTTGGGAGCGAACCCCCCCTCATCACCGACCGCTGTATTCATATCGCGAGCAACCAACACTTTTCTTAAGTGATGGAAAACTTCGGAGCCCATGCGGAGGGCATCTGCGAAAGTTTCCGCTGAGACTGGCTGAATCATAAATTCTTGAATATCAACGTTATTATCTGCGTGCTCGCCGCCGTTTATGATATTCATCATCGGCACGGGAAGCGTCAGTGGCCCTGTGTTTCCGTGCAGAGTTGCAATGTGCCGGTATAACGGTTCGCGTCGATCTTTTGCATGAGCGTGTGCCGTCGCCAGAGACACAGCCAGCATCGCGTTTGCGCCAAGCCTTGACTTGTTGTCGGTAGCATCAAGCGCAATCATCGCGTCATCAAGTCCTCGCTGGTCTTCGGCATCGCGGCCAACAACCACCTCTTCAATCACGCTATTTACATTTTGAACTGCACGTGACACCCCTCTTCCCAAATAGCGACTACCGTCTTGATCGCGTAGCTCGAGAGCCTCACGAGAGCCGGTCGATGCGCCGGACGGTGCAGAAGCACGACCGACCACACCTGATGCCAAAATAACATCGGCCTCAACCGTCGGGTTACCGCGTGAGTCCATTATTTCGCGGCCGATTACTTTGACGATTAATGTCATTAGTTGCTTGTCTCCAAAACATCAAACGATTTAACGAGGCCGTCAATAGCCTTCAATTGTGATAAGAACGGCTCGAGTTTATCGAGCGGGAGAGCACATGGGCCATCACATCTGGCCTTCGATGGGTCTGGGTGGGATTCCAAAAATAACCCAGCAAGACCATTCGCTACTCCTGCTCGAGCTAACTCAGTTACCTGCTGGCGGCGACCCCCAGCTGAGTCTAGACGACCACCTGGCTTCTGAAGAGCGTGGGTCACATCAAAAATCACGGGGACATGCATCTGTTTCATGATTCCAAAACCAAGCATATCGACTACGAGGTTGTTATAACCGAAGCTTGATCCTCGCTCACACAGAATAACCTTATCATTTCCCACTTCGACGCATTTATCGATAATATGTTTCATTTCGTGAGGAGCAAGAAACTGTGCCTTTTTTACGTTAATGATGGCCCCAGTCTCTGCTATCGCCACAACCAGATCGGTCTGGCGTGATAAAAACGCGGGCAACTGGATGACCTCGCAAACTTCAGCGGCAACTCGTGCCTGACCAGGCTCATGTACATCTGTGATCAAAGGTATATTGAAACGTGACTTTATATCAGATAGCCAAGTCAGTCCTTGCTCAAGCCCTGGGCCCCGGAAACTTCTGATACTGGAACGGTTCGCCTTGTCAAAGCTCGCCTTGAAAACATAGGGAAGCTGCAGTTTGCCGCAGATATCTACGTATACTTCCGCAATCTCAAATGCCAGTTCTCTGGATTCCAAAACATTCATACCACCGAAAATCATCAGAGGATGCGTGTTTGAACAGGGCATGTCACCTATGGTGAGCACAGATCTCATGAAAATAAGGTTTCCTTTTTGCTCGCCTTCGAATAGACGATTGCTGCCTCTACAAAGCTCCTAAACAGTGGGTGCCCATCTCGCGGTGTTGACGTAAATTCGGGGTGGAATTGACAACCGACAAACCATGGGTGATCGTCAACCTCGATCACTTCAACCAATGTCTCGTCGATTGAGCGACCGGCTACCTTTAGACCAGCGTTCGAAAGATGGCTCAGATAATCGTTGTTGAACTCCCAACGATGACGATGACGCTCAGTAACTATGTCAGTACCGTAAATTTTAGCGACTTTTGACCCTTTCGTGAGACGACATTCCTCAGCGCCCAGACGCATAGTACCGCCTAGGTCACTCTCCTCTGAGCGTTTTTCTCGGCTACCGTCTGCTCGCGTCCACTCGGTAATAAGGGCAATTACCGGATGCTCTGCCGATGGTTCAAATTCACTCGAAGTAGCACCATCTATACCTGCAACATGGCGAGCAAATTCAATAACGGCCGCCTGCATACCGAGACAAATACCCAAATAAGGGATTTTATTTTCACGCGCATGGCAAACAGCGGCGATTTTACCCTCAATGCCACGCTCGCCGAACCCGCCCGGAACCAATATTGCATCCACACCGTCCATCAGTTTAGGACCTCGTTTCTCAATGTCTTCAGAATCGATATAACGAAAATTTATCCGTGTGCGTGTCTGGATCCCAGCATGGATCATTGCCTCTATCAATGACTTATAGGCGTCTAGCAAATCCATATACTTACCTACCATGGCGATCTCAACTGATTTGAGTGGGTTAAGATGTGCATCTACTACACGGACCCATTCACTTAAATCAGCCTCTTGACACTCAAGGCTAAGCTTATCGACGATCAGTTGATCAAGGCCCTGTTCATGTAACATGATCGGGATTCGATAAATTGTGTCAGCGTCGTTTAACGGAATCACTGCACGTTCTTCCACATTGGTAAATGATGCAATTTTCTTTCGGCTAGCAATATCTATTTCATGATCCGAGCGACAAATCAGAACATCAGGTTGTAAACCTATCGAGCGCAATTCTTTCACCGAATGCTGCGTTGGCTTAGTCTTCGTTTCTCCCGCAGTTGCGATGTAAGGAACCAAAGTTAGATGCATCAATAATGCACGCGCAGAACCAAGCTCTTGGCGTAACTGTCGTACCGCCTCCAAAAATGGTAGTGACTCAATATCACCGACAGTTCCGCCTATCTCAACAATCGCAACATCGGCACCCTCAGCTCCAGAAACAATTTTGTACTTAATCTCGTCAGTGATGTGTGGGATGACCTGGACTGTGCCCCCCAAATAATCACCATGACGTTCCTTTCTCAATACATCCTCGTATACACGGCCTGCCGTAAAATTGTTCTTTTGCGACATACGAGTGCGGATGAAACGCTCATAGTGACCTAGATCCAAATCAGTCTCAGCGCCGTCATCGGTAACAAATACCTCACCATGCTGAAACGGACTCATTGTGCCTGGATCTACGTTAATGTAGGGATCAAGCTTCAACATGGTGGCCTTAAGACCACGGGCTTCAAGGATAGCGCCGAGCGAGGCCGCTGCTATTCCTTTACCAAGCGAAGACACCACCCCGCCTGTTACAAACACGAATCGATTCATGTTGGCCTACAATCCTTTTAGTAAACCCACCGATTATATGGCGAGAAGGTTGTGTTGGGATGGGAAATTAGGATACAGAGGAATCAACTCTATTCCTAGTGACAAAGCGCCACTCCCATTGCAAAGAATAAGGTATCAACCCACCCTCTCTGCAGTCGATATCGCCCCAACCAAGAATTTGATCTGAAATCGCCAGTACGGGAGTTCGTCTGCGTAACCATGGTGGTACACCGAGCCCTTGCGCTAGCTGCTTGAGGCTTTGCAATGGGCGTTTCCGACCCCGGCGGAAGCTTCGACCTTTAACCCCCCAAAATATAGAAACGTCTTCAGACACTGCCCCATTTCTCAGAGTTAAGATACCGTTTGGGAATCGGAGCTGGAGAAGCTGTTTTGGTGCCAATTCCTCAAATCGTGCTATTTCGTTTTCTGCCTCGTCACCAAGCTCTTTGCTATCGATCCAGTAGAGCTTTTTCCCCCATTTACGGATGACCACAGTAGGACTTACTCGTACTTCAGGTGATCTATCATCAGCTGCTTCAAGACCCTGACGAGCAAACTCCAAGATCTGTAATGTGGATGGCGCATAACAAGCTTGGATTTGTGCGAAGAAACGTACCTGCCATGCAATCAATATCTCGGTTGATGCCATATCTACTCCTTCGACACCTGAGACAGGTAATTGCTTCCCCAAATGAATGGCTGCCAATTTAGTGCGCTCTCTCGCTAGCTTTGATAATTCTAGTAATTTCTCCTCTATTCGAGGTGCGACGCGCGTCAATGCAGGAAAAAATTGAAGTCTTATGAAGTTTCTACGGTAAGAGAGATCCTGATTCGATGGATCTTCGATATATTTTAGATTGCGAATCGCTACGATTTGCTTCAACTGCTTACGGGATACTGATAACAGCGGCCTTATTAAAACGCCTAGTCCAAACTTCCGTGAAATTGGAATACCACCTAAACCAATCAGGCCCGATCCTTGCGATAGGCGTATCAAAAGCGTCTCAATTTGGTCATCACGATGATGTGCGGTTAGCACAACTTCATTGGATGTCACTTCGCTCATTATCTTCTTATAACGTAGCTCGCGAGCTCGAGCCTCGAAATTAGGACCTAGACTGAGATTGAGACGATGCACTCGAAAAACAAACCCTCTTAGCTCAGCTTCGGACCGCACAAAACTTCCCCAATCATTCGCCTCAGCGGCCACCCCATGATGGCAATGATGAACAACCACTGTACGAGGAACAACTTCTGAAAAATCGCCAACCAAAGCCAGCAAAGCCATGGAGTCTGGGCCACCGCTGACCATAAGATGTACGCGATGATCGACCTCGGGCCAGTGAGGCCTGAGTAGTCCCTCAGCTGCGACCAACACCGAATTGCATCAATTTCTGATAACGAGATCCAAGTAGTTGCTCGTCTGACAACCCAATCAAAATATCGAGCTGTCCTTCAATTGCATCACCGAGGGCTGTAGCTGCCTGTTCTGGCGCTCGATGTGCGCCGCCCAGGGGCTCGCGCACCAAATGATCAACCAAACCCAATGAGAACAGTCTATCCGCTGTGATTCCCATAGCTTCAGCAGCCTCAGGGGCATGTGTCGAGCTCTTCCATAAAATCGATGCACAACCCTCTGGTGAAATGACTGAGTAGGTAGAGAACTCCAGCATCAACAATTTGTCACACACCCCAATTGCAAGGGCTCCACCCGAACCACCTTCACCAATGACCGACGTCACGATCGGAGTCTTGAGTCGCGACATTATGGCCAAGCTCTTTGCAATTGCTTCACTCTGACCGCGCTCTTCCGCGTCAATTCCGGGATACGCTCCAGGGGTATCGATAAACGTAAGTACTGGTATCCTGAAGCGCTCGGCGATCTGCATTAGACGCTGGCCTTTTCGGTAGCCTTCGGGGCGTGGCATGCCGAAATTACGCGCAACCTTCTCTTTAACACTTCGGCCTTTTTCGTGGCCAATCACCATGACTGGACGGCCACGAAATTCGCCGAGACCACCCACAAGCGCCTGATCGTCTCCGAATAATCGATCCCCATGCAGCTCATCAAACCCTTCAATCAAAATCTTTACATACTCAAGGGTATAAGGACGCTTAGGATGTCTAGCGAGCTGGACTTTCTGCCATATCGATAAATCTGAAAAAATTTTTTCCGTTAATGTTTTTGATTTCGCCTGCAATCTTGCAACTTCTTCTGCGATATTGATTCCAGACTCAGTCGATAGATGCCTCAACTCATCGATTTTGGAATCAAGATCTGCTATCGGTTGTTCGAAATCGAGGTAATTAGGATTCATGCGCGCTGCTGTGTCCTTGCAGAGAAGTCGAGATGGACCCGGTCTCGCCCGAGCAACTCCTGTAATTCCATTAATAGCGAGTCATTGGGGTAGACCAAGTAATGGTCACCTAAAACAATCTCACCGCTAACGTGCTGTGCATTGTACTCGATTATGACCGGGCACTCACCGCCCAAATATGGTTGGATTGTCGAAACTAAAGTATCGGCAAATTCAGGCGGCCGATTCTCAAGATAAATCTTAAGGCTTGAGGCAGACAGTTTTCTGGCGTCTTCGAGTGTTTCAACCTTACTTGCGCGCATCTTCAATCCATTTGTGAATTCATCGAAGCTGACATTGCCTTCAATTACTACGAGCGTGTCATCGATTAACTTTTCTCGACAATCTGCAAACAGATCTGCAAATACCGTGACATCTATCCGTGCGGTTCGGTCGTCAATAGTTATGATCCCAAACGAATCACCACGCTTGTTTCGAATCACGCGGAGGCCGACAATTAGGCCAACCACTCTAATTGTGTCTCTAGTACGGTCCAAATTTTCTAGCGGTTTAGCCCCCAAGCCCTTTAGATCATCTGCGTACCAATCTATGGGATGACCCGTTAGGTATAGCCCCAGCGTTTCTTTCTCACCACGTAGGATTTCATGCTCAGACCAGGCAATGGCACTTCGATGATGCTGGTAGGGGTCAGCAGAAACACCAGTATCGGATCCAACGCCCAACCCAAACATATCTGCAATTCCAACAGCTTCGTTTCGGGCCTGCTGATCAGCCTCGCTGATCGCGTCCTCTAGCGATGACATCAATACCCAGCGTGGTTCATTCAGAGAATCGAACGCACCAGCCCGGATTAACGCTTCAAGTGCACGACGATTCACCTTGCTCGCGCCGACGCGGCGACAGAAATCAAAAAGATTCACGAACGTACCAACAAGTTTACGAGAACCAACTAATTCTCGGGTTGGACCCTCTCCTAAACCCTTTATCGCTCCAAGTCCATAAATCACTTCGCCATCTTTGACCGCGAATCTAAACGCACCGACATTCACATCGGGTGGCCTAACGGTAAGGCCCATCCTCCGGCACTCCTCGATTAAAGGAACCACTTTATCCGTGTTATCCATATCGGAAGATAGCACGGCCGCCATAAATTCTGCCGGATAATGAGTCTTCAAAAATGCGGTTTGATAAGATACCAATGCGTAAGCGGCCGAGTGCGATTTATTAAATCCGTAACCCGCAAATTTCGCCATCAAGTCAAATATTGAACTAGAAAGGATCGGATTAATCCCTCGTTCGCTTGTCCCCTTCAAGAAAATCTCACGCTGCTTCTCCATCTCTTCGGGCTTTTTCTTGCCCATAGCGCGGCGCAATAAGTCCGCGCCACCGAGTGAGTAATTTGCAAGTACCTGAGCGATTTGCATTACTTGTTCTTGATAGAGAATCACACCGTAGGTATTTTTCAGGATTGGTCCTAGGTCCGGATGTGGATATTCAACTTTGGCTCGACCATGCTTTCGGTTAATAAAATCATCTACCATGCCTGACTGCAATGGACCAGGACGGAATAACGCCACCAGTGCCACGATGTCTTCAAAAGAATTTGGTTTAAGTCTACGGATCAGCTCCTTCATACCACGTGATTCGAGTTGAAAAACCGCAGTTGTTTCGCCACGACATAGCAATTGGAGCACCTCTGGATCGGCCATCGGAATCCGCTCAATGACTAGGGCCTCGCTTCTCGTCTCTTGAATCAAATCAAGGGTCCAATCAATAATAGTCAAGGTCCGCAAACCCAAAAAATCAAATTTTACGAGGCCGGCCGCTTCGACATCATCTTTATCTAGCTGAGTAACCAAACTTGAGCCATCCTCAGCTGACAGGAGGGCCGTAAATTCAGTAAGTTTTCCGGGCGCGATTACGACACCACCAGCATGTTTGCCGGTATTACGTGATAAACCCTCAAGTTTTAGGGCCATATCCCAAACTTCACGAACTTCATCGTCATCCTCAACAAGTTTCTTAAGCTGAGGTTCAGCTTCAAAAGCCTTGTCTAAAGTCATACCAACCTCGAATGGGATAAGCTTGGCAAGTCTGTCACCTAGACTATATGGCTTACCCTGAACACGGGTTACGTCGCGTACCACCGCTTTAGCGGCCATTGAGCCAAAAGTCACAATCTGACTCACGGAGTAGCGGCCATAGCGCTCAGCAACATAATCGATCACGCGATCCCGGCCTTCCATACAAAAGTCGATATCAAAATCAGGCATCGACACCCGCTCTGGATTTAGGAAGCGTTCAAAGAGCAGTTCGTGTTCGATAGGATCAAGATCAGTTATCTTCAGAGCCCAGGCGACAATCGATCCGGCACCAGAGCCTCGCCCCGGGCCCACTGGAATCGAATGATCCTTGGCCCATTGGATAAAGTCTGCAACGATAAGGAAATATCCAGGGAAACCCATTTGCTGGATCACTCTAACTTCAAAATCAAGACGGTCCCGATAAACCGCCTCATTAAGAGCCTGCCCATAGGAATTAGAAGTCTCTAGACGATTAGTTAGTCCATTGTGCGAAAACTTGTGGAAATATTCATCTAAGGTCATGCCGTCAGGTACGGGATATTCAGGCAGGAAATGACTGCCGAGGGTCAATTCCACACCACAGCGTTTGGCAATTCGTACCGTATTGGTAATGGCATCTGGTAGATCCGAAAATAACTCGATCATAGTCTCTTGCGACTTCAGCCACTGTTCTGGCGTATGCCGATGAACGCGCCTCTGATCATCCAGCGTCACACTTTCGTGGATACAGACCCGTGTTTCATGAGCCTCAAAATCATCAACTTGCCCAAAACAGGCCACATTTGTCGCGACCAAAGGAATCTGTAGGCGGTCAGCAGCGGCTACACCGAAATGTGCGAGCGCTGTTTCACCGGGTAGACCGACGCGGGTCAATTCGAAATAGAGTCGGTCAGTGAAAACTGAATGATATTTCTCTAGTGCCGTGCTGGCCTTATCATGCTGCCCGGCTACCACCAATCGCCCAATCTCTCCTTCCGTCGCCCCCGTAAGGCAAATCAATCCGGCAGAGTGATCGGCCACCCACTCCCAATCCAAAAGGGCGTAATCGCCGTCTTGACCTCTAAGCCAGCCTAATGATACGAGTTCCAAGAGGTTTTTGTAGCCCTCTTGATTCATCGCAATGAGTGTCAACCGGGCAAAGCTAACCTCGCTTTTCACCCAACAATCGGCACCGATGATTGGCTGCACACCCTGCAACAAACATGCACGATAAAATTTAATCGATGCAAACAAATTCGAATCGTCAGTTAGAGCGATGGCCGGCATCCCACAATCAGCTGCCTGACCAACGAGTTCCCTCACTCGGAATAAGCCATCAACCATCGAATATTCGGAGTGTGTCCTTAAGTGGACGAACTGTGTCATGCCTTCTCCAATATGCGCCTTACTGGACCAAACGAGCGTCGATGGATTGGTGTTACCCCCAATAGTTCCAACGCTTCTAGATGTAATTTAGTTGGATAGCCTGCGTGCGCTTCAAAACCATAACCTCGATAGATCTCCGACAAAGCGACCATCTCTTTATCACGAGCGACTTTAGCAAGAATTGATGCCGCTGAGATTGCAGATACGAATCCATCTCCACCAATTACCGCTTGGGCGCGTCCTTTTAGACTGTCGGGGATCCTATTACCGTCAATTTGTATTTTTTCATCTAAATCACCCAACCCATCGACAGCTCGCTCCATTGCGAGCATGGTCGCTTGCAAAATATTGAGCATGTCAATCTCGCTGACTTCCGCACGTCCATAACTAACCTTGACTGCTTTCTCAAGGATCAATGGGACCAATGCCTCGCGTTTTTTCGCGGAAAGCTTTTTCGAATCAACTAACTGATAAATACCGTGATCTTCGGGCCACAATACTGCGCATGTTACGACAGGTCCCGCAAGGGGGCCTCGTCCGACTTCATCAACACCAATAATCAAGCTCAAGATAAGTGTTCCAAAATTACCTCCGCTGCGCGACCGGATACGTCACCCGCCAGGGAATCATAGATATTTTGAGCTTCCGTTAAAAACTGATCAGCTGGACTTTCCTCAAGCATGGGATGGATAGCGTTAACAATAGAATCAACAGACGCTTTTTCTTGAATCAGTTCGGGGATAAGCGCCCGATTCGCGAGAATATTTGGAAGCGTTACATATTCAGTTTGTACCTTATTCTTTATCAAATGATAGGTCCATGGATTCATTTTATAGGCAGCTACCGTCGGCCGACCTGTTAAGACCGACTCTAGCGCTGCGGTCCCGGATGCAACTAGTACGGTCTTAGACGCCGCAATCGCTTCTCGAGACTTACCATGAACCACTCGGATCGGACGCGAGCCAATCATCGACTTAATCAATTCGTATAAATAGGCACTTGCAGCAGGGATAACTCCAGCTAGCTCTTTATCTTCAGCTATCAAGCGATCAAACGCTGCTAGGAATAGGGGTAGCAATCTTTTTACTTCGGACTCCCGACTGCCGGGTAACATCCCAAGAATAAGTCCATTCATCGGAAGGTTTAACGCTGCAGCTGAGGCCACAGGATCTGGGTTAAAACTTATTTGAGTGGTCAATGGGTGGCCTATAAATTCACATCGAAGACCAGTCCCCTTGTAAAGTTCAGGCTCGAACGGAAATACACATAACAAGAGATCCAATTGGCGAGCAATCTTCGAGATCCTTGACCGACGCCATGCCCAAACCGAGGGACTAACCACATGAATCGCCGGAATCCCGAGCGATTTTGCAAAAGCACAGAGCGATAAATTGAAATCAGGCGCATCGCATGTGATCAGTGCGTGTGGCTGCACGAGCTCCAAATAATTCTTCATCTGTCGCCGCATTGATAAAAGTTTGGGAAGCCGTGGAACGACCTCCATGATTCCCATCACAGATAAATGATCCATCGGAAAAAGCGAATATGTCCCTTCCTTGATCATCCGGGGCCCGCCAATACCGCTATAAACCGCCGAGGCTGACTCAGAAACACGAGAAAGTATGGGAGCTAGAATCTGGTCGCCGGAGACCTCTCCCGCCGCCACACAGATCTGCATCAGCGGACGATTCCTCGCTGGGAGGATTTTAAACTCTCTAGGAAAGCAGTCACTTCATCACATCCGCTGCTGTCTTGATCTAGCTCTGCAATAGCTTGGTCCAAGGTTAGACCACGACGATATACCGTTTTATACGCTTCCCTAAGACGATTTATGACATCAGTATCCACGCCCCGGCGACGCATTCCCTCGACGTTCATTCCATGTGCCTCCGCGCGATTACCCGAGCACGTCACGAATGCAGGAATATCCTGCAACACAACGGTTCCGGCGGCTGTCATAGCATACCGGCCAATACGACAAAACTGATGCACAAGCGTGCCACCACCGAGAATTGCACCGTCACCAACATGCACATGACCAGCAATCGCGGTGTTATTCGCCATGATAACGTCATCACCGATGACACAGTCATGCGCAACGTGGACATAACACATAAATAAGTTACGCGAACCAATACGAGTAACCGAACGATCTTGAGCTGTGCCCCGATGCAATGTCACACCTTCGCGAATAACGTTACCATCACCGATGATCAGTTCGGTAGGCTCGCCCTTATATTTTTTGTCTTGACAATCTTCGCCCACAGAGGCGAATTGAAAAATCCGATTACCTTCACCAAGTATAGTAGACCCTTTGACGATGGCATGAGGGCCGATTACTGAACCTGCACCAATCGTTACTCCAGATCCAATAATAGCAAAAGGGCCGACCTCAACGTCTTGAGCTAACTCTGCTTTCGGATCAACTATTGCCTGTGGGTGAATATTCGTCAAACCTTCCTATCCGCGCACAAAATAGTGGCTGTACAGACTGTTTCGCCGTCAACACTAGCTTGACAACCAAACTTCCAGACGCCTGCCCGAACACGCAGGACTTCGGCTTCCAGAATTAGCTGGTCGCCAGGAATCACCTGGCGTTTAAATCGAACATCGTCAGCCCCGACAAACAAATAAATCGAACCTTGTGATGGCTTTTTGTCCATCGTCTTGAAGCCCAGTACACCGGAGGCCTGCGCCAATGCCTCGATAATCAACACCCCCGGCATCACAGGATGGTCCGGGAAATGGCCGTTAAAGAAGTCTTCATTACAGGTTACGTTTTTAACGGCCTTGACGCGCTTCTCAATCTCGAGTTCTATCACGCGATCGACGAGCAAAAATGGATAACGATGCGGGAGGTATTCACGGATTTCCTTGATATCCAGAAGCATTACAAGTCCCTACTCTCGTCCGTCTCCAGACGCGTTTCCAGCTCGCTTAGACGGCGCGCTAGCGCATCAAGTTTCCGAAAGCGAACCGCATTTTTACGCCAATCCTCGGCCTTCATAACACCCCCTGATCCACCAAGATAGGATCCAGGAACCGTTATCGATTTAGTAACGAGTGCGTTTGCACCTATGTGTACTTTATCACAGACGGACAAATGTCCTGTAAATCCGGTCATGCCGCCAACCGTGACGTCACTTCCAATCAACGTCCCGCCCGCAAGTGCCACACAACCAGCTATCGCTGTTCGAGCACCAATACAACAACCGTGGGCAATATGAACCTGATTATCCAGTTTCACCCCATCACCAATCACCGTATCATCCAATGCGCCTCGATCGATGGTGCAACCAGCACCAATTTCCACGTCATCGCCAATCAAAACACCGCCCAACTGTCGTATTTTTACCCAACCATGTTCTGATCTAGCGAAACCAAATCCATCATATCCGATTACAGTAGATGCTCCGATAAGACAATCGAGGCCAATATGAGTCCTAGGATAAATCGTCACATTTGGTCCAATCACTGAGCCTGCACCAACGACCGTTTCAGCTCCAATCACGGCACCCGGACCAATAGATACATTATCCGCAATAATAGCGCTCGAATCTATCTCAGCTGTCACGTTAATATCACCTGAAAATGGGATACCTTCAGAGTCAAATAACACCGAAAGTTCCGCATAAGTGTGATAAGGGTCGCTCGAAATTAAGCCACACTTAAGATCATCTGCCACTGCTCTCGATACAACCACGGCGCCAGCCTTGGTATTCCCTAGTTCCGCTCGGCGTGCATCATTGGATAGAAAACTCAAACTGCTCTCAGAAGCGCGTGTAAGCGAAGTTAGTTCAGTAACCTCAAAGGACCCATCTCCAATCAGCTCCGTCCCTGTCAACCGAGCCAGCTCAGCTAACGTAAAACCCATTAAAAGGTGGAACCTATGGAGAATTGAAAGCCTTCTGTTTCATCACCTGCCTGAGTGTTCAGCGCCGAAACATAGGTGAATGAAAGTGGTCCGATCGGCGTCATCCAAGCCAACGCAGCTCCTGCTGAATATCGTAGATCATCAACCTCAATACTTCCGTCGTAAACCTGTCCGGTGTCCGTAAATAACGACAACCTCGCCTGGTCGGCCTCCTTCACGCCTGGCATCGGAAACTGCAGAGCTGCCGTACCGGTGACTAGAACATTACCGCCCACTTGCTTGCCATTTTCTAGAGGCCCAAGGCTGTTATAGGTATAGCCACGCACGGTACGGATACCACCGGCAAAGAAGTTTCTCAGAAAGGGTAGCCCGTTTGAATCGCCGAAGCCGTCACCATAACTGAGTCGCGTCTTGAATTTTAAACTAACATCTTGTTCGGCAGCGACCGGGACATAAGTTTCCCCGAGGTAACTTGTTGTATAGTACTCAAGATCAGAACCTGGAATCGATAGATCAAAGCCAACCCGATGACGAGTTCCATCGGTTGGCAGAAATGCCTTATTCAATGTGTCGAACCGATAGGCCACGCCGACCTTGTATTCAATAAAATCAGCGGCAGTTGCACTGCTACTGAAGCCTTCGCTGGTAAAAAACGAATCAATATAAGTTGCCCGAGATCCACTTGCTTTCGCGTCAAGAGTTGTATTTTGTACGGCAAAGCTCGAGCTTATCCGAGACTCTTTACTTATTGGGTAGCCAAAGTTTAGTCCGAGCCCTGTCTCGTCGGTTGAATAATCTGCAGTACCAGTCTCGTCAAAATCGGTCTTAGCGTAATACAGTTCAACACCACGGCTAACTCCATCTATGGTGAAGTAGGGATCTGTAAAGGAAAATTTTGCTTCTTTAGTCGAATCTGAGCTTTGCAGATTGAATGATAACGCGTTACCTGTTCCTAGAAAGTTGTTTTGCCTCACCGAAGCACCGAGTAACAGGCCCTCCCCTTGGCTGAAGCCAACGCTGGCAGATAAGGACCCAGATGCTTGTTCTTTCACGTCATAAATCACATCAACCTGATCAGGCTGATCGGGCACTGGACGCGTAGATACCCGCACCACGCTAAAAAAACCTAAACGTTGTAGATTGACCTTACCCTTTTCGATCGCTGCGGTTGAGCTCACAGACGCTTCAAGCTGCGGTATTTCGCGACGTAATACGACGTCTGAGGTATCAGTGTTTCCTCGAAATTCAATCCTACGGACATAGACCGGAGGACCCGGTGTTATCACAAGTGTGACATTGACAGTTTGCGTATCGTTATCAATTTCAGGAACCGCTCGAACTTGGGCTCGCGCATAACCAGCATTACCCAGCTCATTGGTCATTGTCTTGACAGCATCGTTCACTAATCGGCGACTAAACAACTCGCCAGTTTGTAGTGTCATTTCGCCAATAGCTGCGGAAAGATCAATTGGTCGTTCCCCACCTACGTTGACAGCACCCACTCGGTATTCTTCGCCCTCACTGATGGTAATTGTAATAAATACATTTTCCAGATTTTCAGAGAGCTCGACTTGAGGTTCTGAGACCTCAACATTGACGTAGCCTCGGTTTAAATAAAATGAGCGAATCGCCTCAACATCAGCATTAAGTTTCTCTGCCTCATAGTTATTGGATCCAGAAAACCAAGTTAATAGACCAGCTTCTGTCACGGACATTTCGTTCAACAATGTATCGTCGTCAAATGCTTTATTACCGATAATTGTGATTCGTGAAACCGTAGCAATCGAGCCCTCAAAAATCGAAATCTTCAATCCAACCCGATTTCGATCCTGTTCAATGATTTCAGAAGTGGCGCTCGCGTCATATCGACCGCGACTCGTATACTGACGTTGGATAGCTTGCTCCAGCTGATCGAGTGTCGCACGCTTCAACACCTCACCTTCAACAATCCCCGCGTTGCGGAGGCTATCAAGCAGGTCCTCTGTCTTGATTGCTTGGTTACCCTCAATCTCTATCCGAGATACGGCAGGTCTTTCAGTCACCCGAATAACAAGCACATCGCCGTCCACGCTAACTTCCACTTGATCGAAGAAACCTGTCTCGAAGATAGTACGAGTTGCCAAGGAGATATCTGCATCCCTAACCAGATCACCGGGTTGAATTGTCAGTGCATCAAATACTGAACCAGATGAAACACGCTTTAATCCGTCAATCCGGATATCAGATGCTTTAAATGACTCGGCAGCTTGAGCTGGAAACGTGAGAGCGAGTGCAAAAATGCTCAGCAATAGGGTACGACACATGTATGAATTCCCCGGTTTGACGGTCTACAACCGCATCAAATCATTGTAAAAGGCGAAGAACATAAGCCCCATCAATAAGGCCATGCCGATCCTAATGCCCTGTATCTGCACTTGTTCTGGGACAGGTCTGCCTATTAACCATTCGAACGCAAAAAATACCAGATGCCCGCCATCAAGCACAGGAATTGGCAGAAGATTCAGAACACCTAGGCTCACACTCAAGTATGCGATGAAGCTTAAATAGGCATACCAACCAGAATTCGCAGAATCACCGGCGACTTTGGCGATGGTAAGTGGCCCACTCAAGTTTTCTGGCGACAAGACTCCAGAAATCATTTTCCCGATTGACTCGACAGTCAACCAGCTCATCTCAATGGTCCGTTCCACACCTACTAACAACGCTTTCACTGGGTTCTCCTGAATGGTTCTCACCAATTCAGGTGGAAGTGGCTCCACAAACGGCGCCACTCCAATAAAGCCATACGGTCCGTCAGGTGCTTGACGCGTTTCAGGAACGATAGTGATGGTCTGGGTAATACCCAACCTCTCAACCGTAAGGTCGGTCGACGAGCCATAGGCGCCCTTGATCACACTAACAAATTCTGCCCAGTCAGCAACAGGTTGACTGTTCACTGCAACTACTTTATCACCAACTAAGAGTCCAGCGGCCTCAGCGACACCTCCAGTGACGATGCGAGCAAGTTTAGCCTCAACTGGCGGAGACCAAGGCTTGATTCCAAATGCGACCAATGGACTTATGTCTGCAACTAACTCCTTTGGCACTGGGATTGCAATTTTATTCACAACATTCGACTCCAACGGTCGGAGTCCGACCTGTACGGTCGTCTTGTCACCAATCGCATCGACCATGGCGATTGAAATACGTTCCCAAGAGAACATCTCCCGGCCGTCAAACGATACAAATTCGGCGGGCAATCGGATTTTAGCCGCTGTTTGTGACGGTAACTCGTCTACGACAGGGATAGCCTTCTGCACTCCGATCATGCTAATCAGGGTGTAGACAATAGCCGCGAATATAAAATTGATCCCCGGACCGGCCGCTACGATGGCGAATCGTTGACCCACCGTTTTCCGATCGAAGGCCTCTGACTGCTCTGTTGCAGATAGCTGTTTTTCACGGCCGTCGAGCATTTTCACATAGCCGCCGAGAGGAATCGCAGCCACACAAAACTCCGTCCCCGATTTATCTTTCCAAGTATAAAGTGACCGTCCGAAACCTACTGAAAACCGTAACACTCGCACACCACAACGTTTAGCCACCCAATAGTGACCAAACTCATGGACTGTTACCAGTACACCCAACGCAACTATTGTAGCGATGATCGTGGTTATCATTTACGCTCCGATATTAACCTTTCAGCTATGTTTCTACACATCTTATCAAGTGACAGCACATCATTAATAGAGGAAACAGTCTGCTTGGCTATCTGGTGTAAGCAATCGGCTGTAATTTGACTGATTTTAGTAAAACTAATTTGATCATTCAGAAACGCCTCCACCGCGACCTCGTTTGCTGCGTTGAGAATGATCGGTCGGTCACCACCCTCCGCACTTGCTTCACGAGCCAAATTTAAAGCCGGGAATACATCATGTCTTACTCCTTCAAACCGTAATCCAGAAAGCCCAATCAAAGACAGTCGCTCAACATCGATTCGAAGACGCTCTGGAAAACCTAGCGCATGCGCGATAGGTATTCGCATATCTGGTCTCGATAGCTGCGCAAGGATAGAGCCATCAACAAATTCAACCAACGAGTGGATCATCGATTCAGGATGGATGACCACATCAATGACACTCTCTGGTACACCAAATAGATGCGTGGCTTCGATTAGTTCAAGACCCTTATTCATAAGGGTAGCTGAATCAACAGAAATCTTTCGGCCCATCGACCAATTTGGGTGAGCCACTGCCTGCGCTGGAGTGACTCTTGTCAAATCGCGGATACTCCATTCCAAAAATGGACCACCCGAGCACGTGAGAATCAATTGTCGTAAGCCTGCTATTTGCTCTCCAACCAGATAAGTTTCAGGCAAACATTGAAACATCGCATTGTGCTCCGAATCGATTGGTAGAAGGACCGCACCGCTCTTCCTTGCCTCAGCTATCATTAGCCCACCAGCCATAACCAATGCTTCTTTATTTGCCAGACAAACCCGCTTTCCCGAACTAACGGCAACATAAGTCGAACGTAGGCCAATAGCACCAACGATAGCGGCCACAACCACATCGACTTCCGTTGCCTTAGCTGCTTCAATAAGGGAGTTTTCACCAAACGCCAGAGATCCTTCGAACCACTTGGGTAACCTTTCCATCAATGCCTCTTCTTGCGATGGATCGGTAAGAATCACGTGCCGTGGTCTAAAGCGCTCGATTACTTTGATGAGCTTATCGATAGAACGATGAGCACTGACAACCTCCAAACGAAAACGGTCAGGGTGCTCTTCAATCACGGAAAGAGTCGACTCACCTATCGATCCTGTTGCACCGAAAACGGCCACACCGGTCGTCATTACACGGGCCAACCAGTCAGATAAACGCTCAGAGCAAATATCGGTGCTGCAGCAGTCAAAGAGTCTATACGATCCATTACACCACCATGTCCGGGCAGGAGAGAACTCGAATCTTTCACACCTTGTTCTCGCTTGATTAAGCTCTCAAAAAGATCACCCGACACTGAAAACAAAACTGTCATCGCAATAATCGTCGTTAAGGTGGACCATAAGATTGGTGAAAAGAATTGACCTGCTGGCTGGCCAATTAACACACAGATCATTCCTACTATAAAAGCAACAATTATACCGCCAAATAAACCAGCCCAGCTTTTTCCAGGGCTCACATGCGGAGCCAGCTTGGTGATCCCGAACTGCCTTCCAACAAAATATGCACCGACATCAGCTGCCCATATTATTGTCACCAACAGTGCTATCAGCAGCACATGTGCCTCGTGTCTGCGGAGATATAAAAGAGCCACATATGCAGGGATCAGCACCAATAATCCGAACCCAAGTTTGATGGGTCTCCCACCCAGCTGCTTTCTACTCCTTGGATAAATAATGACCAATATGGAAGCCCCTATCCAAAAAATACAGCCGATAGACAAGAGTAAAGGGACATGAGTCACGGGTAGAAAATATGACCAGACCAAGGCGCCCGACAAAATCAACAGTAAATATAGTGTTACAAGTCGATTGATTACTCCAGATAGCCGAATCCATTCCCAAGCACCGATTAAAACAATTACCCCAACGCTGAATGCAAATGCATTTTCGGAAAAAACAAAAAGAACCAAAAGTGCTACCGGCAACATTACCATCGCCGTCAGGACACGTACTTTTAGCATCAGATAATTCTCACTTGCTCGGAGGTTCTACCAAACCGTCTTTCGCGACCAGCATACTCTTGTAGGCAAGTATCAAGCGCTTCGCCGTCGAAATCAGGCCACAGAATGTCAGTGAAAATAAGCTCAGCGTAGGCCGACTGCCACAGCAGAAAATTTGAAATTCGATGCTCACCACCGGTTCGGATCAATAAATCCACACTAGGCTGGTCTGCGAGCTTGTGATGATGATCGAAAACGTACTCATCAATGGAATTTAGGGACAACCGACCGCCGAGGACCTCCGCGGCCAAGTGCTTTGCTGTGTCAGCAATATCCCAACGCCCCCCGTAATTAGCTAGAATATTAAGCTTTAAACGAGCACACTTCGCTGTGGCAGTTTCAGCTCGTTCGATCGCCTCGATTAATGACAAAGCGAAACGAGACCGATCACCAATCACTTCCACAGATATATCGTTTTCAATCAATTCAGAGAGTTCATCAATCAATGATCTCTCGAATAATCGCATCAAACCGTCAACTTCAAGTTTAGGTCGATTCCAATTTTCGCTCGAAAACGCAAATATAGATAAGCTATGAACACCCCGTTCAACACACTTACGGGTAACACTGCGAAGGGAATCTGCACCTGCAGCGTGACCCGCAAGTTTTCTTTTCCCTCGTAGTTTAGCCCAGCGATTGTTACCGTCCATGATAATACCGATATGCCGGGGAATATGGTGTTCCGTCATGAATCTCAGACTTCCATCAAGTCTGCTTCTTTTTCTTGCAATAACCGATCAATGCGCTGAACCATATCGTCGGTGAGCTTTTGAATCTCATCACCAGCGCGACGATCCTCATCTTCGCTTATCTCCTTTTCTTTAAGTAAATCTTTCACCTCAGCCAATGCGTCACGACGGATATTTCGCACTGAGATCCTAGATTGCTCGGCCTCAGAGCGTGCCTGCTTGGTGTAGCCTTTTCGTGTCTCTTCAGTCAAAGGGGGCATTGGCACACGAATCACTTCTCCTGCGGTCGCTGGATTTAATCCAAGATCTGATTTCATAATCGCTTTTTCGATTTCGATTACCATACTTTTTTCCCAAGGAGTAACAGCCAACGTTCTAGCATCTTCCACTGAAATATTTGCGACCTGACTCACAGGAATTTCAGATCCGTAGTAATCTACTCGCACAGCGTCGAGAAGCGACGGATGGGCGCGACCGGTTCGTATTTTGGCGAATGCGTGACCGAGCGCCTCCAGCGATTTTTCCATCCGAGATGTAGCATCGATTTTTATATCACTAATCACGAGTCAGCCCCTCCGTCAATTAAGGTGCCCTCGTTTTCCCCTCGAACGATCGAGACAAGCGCACCTTGTTTTTTCATATCGAAGACTCTCACTGGCATCGAGTGATCACGAACCAAACAAATTGCAGTTAAATCCATGACACCTAACTGCCTCGCCAGAACAGTCTCATAATTTAATGTCTCGTATTTTAGCGCATCTGAATTCTTGACGGGATCTGAATCGTAAACGCCGTCAACTTTCGTGGCTTTTAAAACCAGATCACAATCCACCTCAATTGCCCGAAGACAAGCTGCAGAATCGGTGGTAAAGAACGGATTCCCAGTACCGGCCGCAAAAATTACTACGTCATTCTGATCTAAGTAACGCATCGCACGACGGCGGTCGTAATGTTCTACCATGCCGCTCATCGGTATCGCGCTCATAACGTGCGAAGCGATTGAAGAACGCTCGAGAGCATCACGCATAGCGAGCGCATTCATTAGTGTCGCAAGCATCCCCATGTGATCGCCGGTAACACGATCAAGGCCCGCCTTATGAAGTTCGGCACCACGAAATAAGTTACCACCCCCAATCACTAATCCAACCTGAACACCGATACCAACTAATTGACCAATCTCAAGGGCCATCCTATCGAGGACCTGAGGACTGATTCCAAAGCCATCCGCCCCAGCAAGTGCTTCTCCCGATAACTTTAATAAAATCCTTTTATACGTCACTGAACGCTCACCTTTCGCCATATTCCCTCCAAAAAAAAGGCCGCAGTAGCGGCCTCGTTTTGATTCCCTGTTAGTTTCCCCTGGCTTGAGCCATCACTTCCTCAGCAAAATCAACTTCTTCTTTTTCTATCCCTTCGCCTACTTCAAATCGGACCATGGCTGTAATTTTTGCACCGGCCGCTTCAGCCAACTGTCCAACGGTTTGGTCTGGGTTTTTCACAAATGGTTGCTCAACAAGACTTATCTCTGCAAGGAATTTGCGGATACGACCGCCGACCATTTTCTCAATAATCTCAGGTGGTTTGCCCGTGTTTGCAGCTTGGGCAACAAAAATTTCTTTTTCCTTATCAACTACTGTCGGATCGACATCATCCGGATAAATCACCATCGGGTTAACCGCTGCTACGTGCATGGCGATATCCTTCGCAACCTCGGCAGAGCCGCCAAGGAGACCAATCAATACCCCTATTTTTTCATTCGAATGGACATAAGAACCAATTACTGAGGCTTCAACCTTCCCAATCCGGCGAACAGTTATATTTTCGCCGATTTTTTGAATCAGTGCGGATCGTGCACTCTCGAGTTCGTCGCTCATAAGTGATGCAACGTCTGTTGTGTCAGTTTCAGAAGCTTTGGCTATGATTTTGTCGGCAAATGCCGAAAAGTTATCATCGCGCGCAACGAAATCTGTTTCAGAGTTAACCTCAATTAAAGTGCCTTTAGTGCCCTTGATAGCAACCCGAACCCCACCATCAGCTGCTACACGACCGGCTTTCTTCGCCGCTTTCATGCCGGATGACTTGCGCAAATTTTCTATTGCCCGCTCAAGGTCACCGTCTGCCTCGACCAGTGCCTTTTTACATTCCATCATGCCAAGGCCGGTGCGTTCGCGCAGGTCCTTAACCATCGAAGCTGAAATAACAGCCATTTCAAGTCCTCTCTAGTGTATGCAGTAAGTGTCTTTTTCAGCACCTCAAGTGCGTTTACCGGGCTTTTCTCCAGCGGTCTCTTTCTTAGACGCAGCTTTTTTTTCGGCCGGTGCCTTCTTTTCGGCCGGTGCATTCTTTTCGGCCGATGCTTTCTTTTCGGCCGATGCTTTCTTTTCGGCCGATGCTTTCTTTTCGGCCGATGCTTTCTTTTCGGCCGGTGCTTTCTTTTCGGCCGGTGCTTTCTTTTCGGCCGATGCTTTCTTTTTAGCCGGTTCTTTTTTCTGTGGCACGTCTTCAATTGGGTTTTCGCCCGTTCCTGCCTGGTCAGCAGCCAAGTCAGCTCCGGTCTTCTTCGGCGCGTCTTTCTTCTGAGCTGGAGCCTTCTTATTTGGCAAGTCCTCGCCCGGACTACCGACCGCGACGGCCTCGGCTGGATCTACTTTGGCGGTCGCTTTTTTTGCGGCTACCTTTCGTTTAGCTGGGGCCTTCTTGGGCAAATCTTCGACGGGATCAACGATTGTCTCGTCTAATTCCTCAGCGGCTTTTTTCTTTATCACCTTAGCCTTCTTTGTCACCGCTTCGTTATCTGGCTCATCAACTTCGGGAGAGTCTCCCGCAGTCGGTCGATCAGCAGTATTTTCTGTTATCTCTTCGACCTCGGGTAGCGGCTCCTCTGTCTCGCTTTCAGTTATCAACGATTCCTTTACCTGAGGCTCTTGCTCCAACACTGCTTCTGTGGATGCTACTCCTAGCCTATCTTCTGCCACATCGTTAGTGAGTTCCACCACGGGCGCGTCAGGAGCATTGGGAACTTCGGAAACTTCCACGTAATCGCTCTTACCTAAGCTCTCGGCTGCACCCTCAATGCAAGCGTCTGCGATAAGTGATGAATACAGTTCGATCGCACGAATGGCATCGTCGTTCCCCGGGATGACGATATCAATTCCATCAGGATCCGAATTCGTATCCACTATTCCGATTACAGGGATCCCGAGCTTATTTGCTTCTTGAATCGCGATTTTCTCATGATTCACGTCGACTACGAAAATCGCGTCTGGAAGGCCGCCCATGTCTTTGATGCCACCAATGGAGCGCTCCAGCTTTTCGAGCTGGCGAGAGAGATCCAGTGCTTCTTTTTTTGAAATCTTTTCAAGCGTGCCGTCGTCCATCTTGGCTTCGAGCTCTCTTAGACGCTTGATCGACTGACGAATCGTTTTCCAGTTGGTAAGCATACCGCCCAACCAGCGGTGGTTGACATAAGGCTGGCCCGAACGTTCTGCTTGGTCTTTGATGATCTTGGCGGCAGCGCGCTTTGTGCCTACGAACAAAACCTTGTTTTTGTTCTGTGACATCCCTCGGACGATTGACACGGCTCTATCCAGAGCAGGAACGGTTAATTCGAGGTCAATGATATGAATTTTATTCCGTGCACCAAAAATAAATGGTGCCATTTTTGGGTTCCAGTAACGCGTCTGGTGGCCGAAATGTGCGCCGGCTTTGAGCAGATCACGCATACTAACGTTTGCCATAGAGTGTTTCCTTGTCAGGGGTTAAATCAAGCAAGCTAGTATCCCAGCCATGACCCTTCAATGAGGCACCCCAAGACTGGTTGGCGACACTAGCCCGAATT
>PBZM01000080.1 GCA_002731015.1 Gammaproteobacteria bacterium | reverse complement strand
TCCCGAACTCACCTTGTCTCGGGTTCAGTTATCAGTCGATTCGTTAACACCAGCAACAGCGAGTGATTTATCGCTTTCTGCATACGTCACATTCGGCGAATATCAGGCGCCTGTGGAAATCCAGACTGAAATCATCCCAACAGCAGCATTCGATGGAATAACCATTCGACAAGCCTCTATCATCTCCCGAGACTTAGAGCTCAAATACGATGGCTATCTAAGTGGATCAAATGCGGGCCAATTCAGTGGGGAAGGGCAGCTTGCAGTTCCCGAATTCTCTCTCAAACAATGGTTGGGAGCGGGTAACTTCCCGATCCCGGTCACAAGGGATTTGGACCGGTTCAATAAAATTTCAGTGAAGTCGGGTGTCAAAGTATCTAATGACATGATCAGCCTGCGTCCGTTCACCTTGGTCCTTGATGAGACCTCGATCGATGGTCGAGTGGATCTCGGGCTTCAGCCGTTACACATCGATCTTGAGCTGCTCGCCGACCAGCTAAACATCGACCAATACTCAATAAATAACAAAAATGTAGAAAGTAACACCGACCTAGACCACTCGTTCGCACCATTTCTGCTGGGTATCTATAAAGTTGAGATTGGCACAATCACCTTTGCTGAGAAATCAATTACCAATGTTGGATTCGATTTGGGTGTGGGAACTGACGAAATCACGCTTGGTAGGCTTGATGCCAAGTTATTTGGAGGTGAGCTTCGCGCTGCTGGCACATATTTGATAGCGCCTCAGATATCAAACATTACAGGGACCCTGGAAGGCGTCCAACTGTCACAACTGCAATTCTCCAAACCGCTCGATACACTGTCGGGCTCGTTACAATCCAGTTTTGACATACGCGTAGCAGGTCGGACATCCGATGAAATGCTTGCATCTATTTCAGGACCTCTTCGTGTCAAAATTCAAAATGCGTTACTGGGGCCCCTCGACGTGTCCGATGCCCTATGTGACGCATTCTCAGGCAACACAGAGGTGGTTGCCCACTCCGCCGATACCATCACAGTTACGGCAGAATTTCAGGAAGGTATCGCAGTGATTGATTCGTTGGAAGCGCAAGTCGCGAACCTACCCATTGAGGGTAGAGGGCGAATTAGTCTTATTTCAACTGCCTCGAACATTCAGGGAAGTATCCAGATCCCTACTGAGGGTCTCGCCGAATCTTGTAACGTGCCTGAGATACTTCGGGGCGTAAGTTTGCCCCTCTCTTGCAGAGGCCAATTACGCAATAAGACTCTCAAATGCTCTATTGATGAAAAAGCCATACAAACTCTGATCGCGAAGGCGACCGCAGAACAACTAGAAGCCAAATCACGGGCCAAACTAAAGGAAGCTGAAGCGGGAATTAAATCAACCATTGAGGATACACTTAAGGAAAAAATCAATGACCAAGAATCGGGGCTTTTAAATGATCTCCTAAACCGATGATCAAACGCTTCACCGAGCGCCTCGCGCGATGGCAAAAATTCCATGGCCGACACGATCTTCCGTGGCAGAATCGCGGAGCATATGAGACTTGGATCTCCGAGATCATGCTCCAGCAAACGCAGGTAAAGGTAGTTATTCCTTATTACGAGCAGTTCATAGTGCGATTTCCCAACGTTCAAAAACTGGCAAACGCACCACTCGATGACGTGCTCTCACATTGGGCAGGACTCGGATATTACTCGAGGGCAAGGAATCTCCATAAAGCCGCCCAAATTATTATTGAAAAATACGAAGGCCAAATTCCACGAGATCTGGGCACACTCGAAAAGCTCCCGGGGATCGGTCGCTCCACCGCGGGCGCGATATTATCCCTTGGTTTTGGACTGAGAGGAGTGATTCAGGATGGGAATGTTAAACGTGTGCTCGCTCGTTTGTTCGCAATCACGGGGGATCTATCTAAATCAAAAGCCCAGGCCGAACTTTGGTCGCTGGCGGATAGCCTTACCCCGCAGGAGGGTAAGGCCTGCCGAAGCCACACACAAGGAATGATGGATCTAGGGTCAATTATCTGCCGTAGAATTAGGCCAGATTGTCCGATATGCCCATTCCAGAATGATTGCCTCGCCTTCAAACAAAATAGTATTGCTAAATATCCGGCTCCAAAGCAGGCTAATAAAAGGCGAGACGAGATATGGATCGTTTTGCAAATTATTAACCAAGCCAACGAAACTCTCTTTATCAAACGACCAGCAAAAGGCATTTGGGGCGGACTGTACGCACCGCCAATTGGCCTGAGCTTAAAAGAACTCGGTAGTGACATGAACCTAAATGCTGTCGCGAAGGCGGAATTTATTGGCGATATAGCGCACGCATTCAGCCATTTTAAAGTGCGCCTTGAGCATTACAAATTAAAGATAGATAAAGAGCATATTCAAGCTTCTGGAGAGTGGCAAATGGCTCAGCTATTTCAAAAGGGAATTCCTGCCCCTATTCAAAAGCTATTAGTAAAGGATTCAGCATGACACGACTCGTTTTTTGTCGAAAATATCAAGAAAAGCTACCGGGTCTTCCAGCCCCGCCACTGCCCGGCTCGACCGGTAAGGATATTTTTGAAAATGTCTCCGAAAAGGCATGGAAAGAGTGGCAGGGGAACCAAACGATGCTAATCAACGAGCACCGTCTTAGCTTGATCAATCCCGACGCGCGAAAGTTTCTGACCCAAGAGATGCTTCGGTTCTTTGATAACGAAGAGCACGCAAAACCGGAAGGATACGTGCCACCTGCAAGTTGACACCGTCCCGCAATTTCTGTTCAATACGCGACCTATTCTATGAGGCCAGATAGCTCAGTTGGTAGAGCAGAGGACTGAAAATCCTCGTGTCGGCGGTTCGATTCCGTCTCTGGCCACCATTAGCATCTTGTCTTCAAATGTAACATATTGATATGCCGGCACTTACCGCGTTAAGCAGTATCGTAGGTACAACAATGGGTAGAACATTTTCAGCTGTCCCATACACCTATCTCAAACGTGGTGTGTATTACTTTGTGGTGCAAGCAAAGTCTTAACGCCCGTAAACAATGCTTCCCAATCCAAGTTGCTTTTTGTCTGTTGATTAAACGTTCTAATATCTTTACGTATATTTCTGGTATGAAGGCATTTTATGTGCTATCTCGCTACATAACGTGGTTGGTGCTAAACATTGCGGAGTGTTCGATGGCGAAAGGTTATGTAGTTGCAAACATCAGGGTCACAGACCAGGATAAGTTTGAGCAATTTTCTGGCATGGCAGGGCCAATAATTAAAAAATATGGCGGTAAAATTCTTGCCCGTGGTCCAAGTGCTGACAGACTTGAAGGCGATGTAAGTGGCATCGTTATGATGATTGAGTTTGAGAGCAAAGAGGCTGCACATGTTTTTTACCATAGTGAAGAGTATCAGGCCGCAAAAGCTGTCAGAGAGGAATGTTCTGACACTGATTTTATGATTATAGAAGGTGTGACTGAGTAAATCTTAGCACTCCATCTACTGCATCCATCTCGCCAGTATGTCGACGCTATAGCCCTCCCTGTAGCCTTGTCCAACACTCTGGAGACTCCAACCACCTAACTGGTCGATCATGTCGGACGGTGCATTTGCCGCTCTTAACCTATCTCTGAAGGCGAAGGGCATCCGATACACAAAATAAGCTGGAAGAGTGAAAAGAGATAACTAGTTGAGTAAATTTAATTCAGAGGAAAGTTTTCAAGCGCTTTCAGGTCATCATCCTCTTGTAATTGAGGGTATGGGAGGATACGACACCAGAAATCCGCTGTCGGTTGCCCGCATCATCCACGACAAATTAAAAGAACACTGGGACAAAAAACCACCTCAAAAATCCCTCATTCTTGTAACGCAGGGAGACCCTTATGAAGAGAAAGGTATATCAGCAATTACACGCATTGTGAGTGACCGCCTCGGAATTTCCCGCATTCTTATTTTTCTTGATCGGTCTATTGCCGCTTATCATGCTCCAAATGCTGATCGATACAAGGTAACGCATGAGATTCCATTTTCCCTGTTAGTGAACCGGCTGAATGATTTAGACGATAAGATTGTCCCTTCAATTAATGGTTTAATTACTGAGAGTCTTCAAACCAAAAAGGCGAAACGACAATTTGAGGGGAAAACAGAGCTACCGGAATACTATCAAAACTTTGCCTTGCTTCAAGAAATAACGAAAGTTGCTTGTAACAGGTTTTGTGGTGAATTAACCGTTGCGCATACAAGTAGTGACTTGAATGAATATTCGGTATCGAGCTTCTTTCGGGTGGGCTTAGATCTAGGATTTATTGATGAGTCTGACATAGTTCTATTTCCGTAAAATTGATGAAGTGGTGACGCCACTTTTTCTCCGAACTAGGTTTATTTCTCACCTATTCCTCACAAAACCCAATCTGTGTAACACCTTGACTACAACATACCCATGTACCCCCACTGGCCCATGCATACCCTCTATGCAAGACAGTTAAATGATTTATTTTGAGAGATTGAAATACATTGTCAGTGCATCATACGCAGATGAAGCATTTGTAATGAGGAATAGGTTAGTGGGGAATAATAGCCTTTAGCAATACCTGTAGTGAATGCACAAAGGGAAGAACATTTATTGGTATTGATTGTGAACTCACACCTATTGAACACTAGTAACTACAGGTAATAAGTGGAGCATTGGGTCTGTGCACAGGAATCACTTCCGTCTCTAGCCACCACTTCATGCTATTGCCTGATTCCTAGTTAATCTCTCTGCTTCTTTTTTGAGCAAACAATCAGCAAAGAAAGGCAAGAATAAACGTACTCGGATATTTGTTGTGACAGCTAGAAACTAGACCATCAGCGCGGGAAACTAGATTGATTAAATTAAGCTTATTAGGTCTATTCGTGCCAACATTCTTTTTTGTATCTGCCACACCAGGCCTCTGCATGACGTTAGCGCTGTCCTTAGGCATGACTATAGGGGTCCGTCGGACCTTATGGATGATGGCTGGCGAGCTTATCGGGGTTGCTGTAGTCGCTCTAGCAACACTTGCTGGTGTTGCCACCGTTATGCTTGCGCATCCTGAAATATTTGTGGTTTTCAAATTAGTGGGTGGCGCTTATCTTGCCTTTCTAGGTATTCAGCTTTGGAAATCGAGAGGAGCGATGGCGATTAAGCAAGGAACGTCGAGGCCAGACTTGATGACCCGAACCCAACTCGCCACTCAGGGTTTTGTCACGGCAATCGCTAATCCCAAGGGTTGGGCATTCTTCTTAGCGCTTTTACCGCCATTTATTGACTACCAACTGCCAATCACCAACCAGATCATTATCCTGCTATCACTGATATTAATCATAGAGTTTATCTGTCTAATCGCGTACGCATCCGGAGGTCGATTGTTAGGCGGTTTTCTAAAGAAACGATCGAATGTCAATCTAATCAATCGCATTGCAGGCTCCCTCATAATTGGCGTTGCAATTTGGTTGAGTCTTAGTTAAAAGCAACCAACAAACGCAACTAATTTTGGAGTCATGCGAACAAGTTACTGGCTCAAGAATACACCCGACGAACAGTCAAATTGACCATTAAATCCTCTAAAATCCGGTAAATGCCGTGAAAAATCCGAAAAATTCGATAACTTCAGAATACGTATGTCCACAAAGACGCTTCCCCTGACCGCATAGCCTTACAAACGACTGTCATGTTTTTTTAAAATTAGCTGAATTTAATGTTATTTATTGATCTACCTGATAACGCGTAAGATACACGAGTAATTAATGTTTAATGATATATATCGCGATAATAAAACTTTTCTGTATGAAGCTTCTAACATCATCTCCTTATGTCACCGACCGCTATGCAGATAACGTCTCAACTAGACACTGAAATAGCCAAGGCTGTCGAAGACATCTACGCTCCAGACACTAACGATCGTCAAAGATTCCCCGGTGAGCTATCGATCCGATCGAATCATTTCGATAAACTAGTAGATGAGATTAGTAGAGATATTTGTGCTCCAAGCCAAGCCAGATATGCAGAATCCCACCGAAAACATCTGGCTAATATTCTTCTCAATCTGTCGAGAAGCATAGTTACGAAGCGTTGGACAATATTTGTTGGTGACCCTAAGGCCTACTCCAAGGGAGGCCTAATGCATTCCGCAGGGCTTGACAGTCAAGCCCGTACCTCAAAAATCTTGGACGCGCTGGTAACCTCAGATACCGTTACGAAAAATGATGGTGCAAAGTATCATGATAACCCCCATGGAAACCTTTACTATCCAAACCGCGAACTCAGAGAAAAATTGTTCCGATATGGACTGGACGCGACTTCTGACGCTTCTTTCGAAAAGGTTTTGATCAGAATAAGCACGCCATCTCGAGGCTGGGGAAAAGCAGATCTCACCAAAGTTGACAACTATCACAAAGTGGCCGAGATAAACGAATATGCGAGGGCTCAGAAATGGGCTTGTAAAGAGGCCATCACCCGCATCTTTAAGTATGATCCCTTCACGTCTGGCCGCCTCCATACAGAGTTTCAAAACCTCCCCGCTCGCACTCACAAGATACGGCAGAACACTCTCATCAATGGTGAATCAATTAAAGAAGTCGACTTCAATGCCAATGATCTCCGGCTTTTCCTGGCCTTTAACAAGCTAGATGTCTACGGCGATGGAACCGACGCCTATCGGGAAATTGCTAACCTCGCTAAAGTCGATCGTACGACCGTTAAATCCTTCTTCACCGCCGCTCTCCATTGTGAGTCATATGAGAGGGCCCGTTCAGGAGCCAAAGTTCCGGACACATTCGGCAGACGCATTATGGAGGCATTTGAACGACTGTACCCTAAGGTACAGCTGTTTAGTGGAAAGCAACCTTTTGGGCTTGTTGGGACGCAGCTGGAGGGGGAAATCTTGCAAATTGCGATGAGGCAACTGCAACTCCTCGATGTCTTTGCTCTCCCAATTCATGACGCGATCGCTGTTCCCGAGAAGAACTACGAGCTTGCCAAGACTGCCATGGAAGACGCCTGGCGATACGTGATGCATCCATTCCACCCTAATGCGAAATCATACGCAGGCTGACACAGCTAAAGAATACCCATTCTCGACAAGCTGTTTGTGTGGAGCATTCAATCCACGCCTCCAATCGTAATAGGCGTCAGTAATTCATTGCCTGACTTAACCGTTAACTCAGCCATCAAATCGCGAGTTGTATGAATAATGCCAGGCAAGTCGCTAAAAAACCAAAAGTAAACAAGGAAAAAAAACCGAGGGTTATTAATCTAATCAATCTCCAAGGCGCAGGACGCAAAAAGGCTGGAGTCATTATTTTGGAATGAAAGCCGGTACTTTCTCTTGACCTGATAATAGATCCCTAAGTACGCGCACTTTGGCTTGATTTCGTACTCCATACCACGCCCATCACTACTCTTTCTCAGAAAATCGCTGGGCGTCGAAGAGCCCTTAGAGCTATTGACACGGCTACAGCTTGGAACATGATTCAGACGATCATTAGAAAACGCCTCACGTTCGGCAAAGGTCCAGCGGCCTGCACCACTCTCATGGGCATCTTTTAACGATACGACATGGTCAATGTTGGTATCGCAACTTCGGCCGGTATAAAACCCACTTTTTGCGTACGTTGGATAGCTTTCATAGCCGTATAACTCTCGATCATAAGCAATTATTGGCTCCAGCCTTCCTAATCTTTCTATGGACCCCGGCCGTGAGCCGGCTTTTTTTGGGAGCTTAGGTGCGGGATTACCACGATGACAATGATAGTCACCAGTCTTGCGATTATTGTGACAACCCTCTGCGTTTAGGCCACCGCCATGAGAATAGGCGATCTCTGAAATCAGAAGCGCACCCAAACCAATCACACACACCTTGCAGACTAAGAATTTTTCCAAAGCGTCGCACCACACGTCAGCCGATAGTCGGATTAAAGACCGCCGTCAATTCGCCTCTGGGTAATGCAGAATCTTTCACAAAAGGAATAATTAATGTTTGTCTCGCGCTTTCAGGGACTGCTTTCAGGAGAAAATCATGTTTATTCGAGGGGTCCCCTTGCACATAGACTTGAGTGACCAACTCCCTTGAACCAACCAAAACTCTGAAGTGAATATGTGGTGCCCGTCCTGGATAAGCTACCGGCTTAATCGTTTTAAAACGATATCTCCCACGATTGTCAGTAGTGGTCTGTCCAAAACCCTGAAAATATGGATCAATACCACCGCCGGCTCGTGGATGGTGATAGGCGCTAAAAGCATCACACTGCCAGATTTCAATTCTTGCGTCAGGCACAGGCTCGCCATCGGTACTGAACACCTGCCCATATAGATTGGTTATTTCACCGGTTGCTCTCCCATCTCTTCCGGACACGACGGTAAGGTCAGCATCGCTATCTAATGGGATTTTTGAAGGATAAAACGGTCCCAAGCTCTGGCTAGGTGTGACCATAGCCCGCGCAAAACAAGGGACGGAGAAAAGGGTAAGGCCCGTCAGCTTAGATAGAAAAGCTCTCCTTTTTGTATTCATCAATCAAATCCTTTTTGGTGGCTAGATTTCATCTCAGTCAAACACTGTTCTTCCTGATTAATTTGTTTAGCCAAATACCACATACCCAAGTGTCTATATTCATATAGTGTAGTCGTCTCAGAGAGCTCTCGTTTTTCAATAGCGACTTCACCATCGTTTAGACTTCATTCCTCAATTAAACTGTCCATCCTCACTTTTTTGTCGTTATAGAAAAGACGGTTTTTCAAGCCACGCGGTTTCCTTTTCAGCGACTTCGCCAAGTTTGTAATCTGAACCTCTTTTTGTTGGATGTTCTTATCGGTCATAGGACTACTTTTTAAGCGGCTGAGATCGTTCCGTTATCGCTATTGTAGGATCGAAAATACGCCGCCAAACCTGCCCAAACTGCTTAAGTCGGGGCCTTCGCTCTAACTGCTGAAAACTACCTATCTCAATGCCGGATGATTTCCTTAAACCGACCTCAAAATTAAATACATAAGCACCCTCAACCCCCATTCGAAGATCGGAAATGAAAATTTTGTTATCTAACTCCCAGGCCTTGTATTGTCCCTTGGTAAACCATTGTAGCCTCCGGACATTCGGGTGGCTCAAAACGGCCTCAATTAACTCTAGATTTCGAGGGTACCTGCGGACCTGGACTTCACTGACGTCATCAAAGATTGATGCCCAAATCTCAAAATAATCGTTTCCCTCAATCGCCACACTTCGCCATAAAAAGGTATTTAAGGGCCCAGGCGTCGACTCATAAACATCGGCCGAAACCCCCTGCGCCTCGAGGGCGGCAATTACTTTGTGATCAATCATAACTTTTGCGGACGCGCTCCAGACGAGGTAGAGCGTGGACAACGACAACATCCAAGTGTTAAGGGATAAGGCTCTAGGTATGCTTTCAACTAATAAAGCCCCTGAAAAGCCCACTAATAATGGAACCGTATAGATCGGATCAATAATAAATAACAGAGAATGCGCAAACGGGTAGTCAGTAAATGGCCAAAGCACTTGCGTGCCATAGACCGTAAAAAAATCAGCAAAGGTGTGTGTTAGAAAGCAGAGAAAGATCGCAAGGCACCATCGTAAGAAAAATGGATCGGATACCGATTTTGGGCGAACGGCTAGCCACGCGAGTATGGGGGCAGCCAGTGCTTGAACGACGAAGGCATGCGAAAAACCGCGATGGTGGGTCATGTTCTCAATCGGTCCACCAAAATCGATTAAAACATCGAGATCAGGGAGCGTACCTAGCGCTGCACCATAGAGCGCCGCACGCTTTCCTAGGCGCTTACCCAGCACCGCGTAGGTTACGGTACCGCCAAGAACCGCTTGCGTTAGAGAATCCAAGGAACGCCTCCAGACCTAGACCCCGTGGTGATGAGCACTATGAGCGGTCTGCTCAAACAAGCATCTCTAAGGCTGGGTTGAGCAAATCGGGGCATCCTGTCACTCACTGGCGCTCCATGAAAATTGTGACTTCTGCTATATCAAACCCAAATTTTTGTATGTAAGAACGGTTAAGTAAGCGCCGATCATCTATCGCCCAAAACCAATCTTCAAATGCAACCTCATACAAGGTATTGCGGACCGGAATTTCCATCCTATAGGACCAACGGAAAGCGTTTCCGTAAACTGATCCGGTCGCCTCTCCCAGCACATCTTCGGCAATACCCCGATATTCTCCGGTATCAAGCCTGTCAACTTTCCATACCCGTTTTTCGGGTCCAGTTCCGATTGCATATCGAAAAGTTTCATCAAGTGTTATTCGATTTCCTGAGACAGTACCTCTAATATCAACCTCAAACCTCTGGACTACCTCACCACTTGTGTTCTGAACAAGACCCCACGCCCTCACAGTGCCATTGAAAAACTCAAACAAGTCAAAGTTCGGCCTAACTGATCGATAGCGTTCTCCGTCAAGATTTGTCGCACAACCGACGAGAACAACTGCGACTATTAGAACGAAAAAGTTTTGTTTCATCATTTATTTATCCCCAAAAGTGCTTCACGCATATCGGGCTCAGATGTCTTCTCTGACAACCAAATATCAAAGAATCGTCTGCTCAAATTCTGATCTGTGATGGTTCCAATCAATACGCCGTTTAAAATGAATCTTGTCTCTTCGGAAGGTTGGCTGATCCCTATAATCTGGTCGCCTTCGACCACATCCGGAAAGATGGCATCCAGTTGCGCCATCCACGATGCTAACACTGTCTCGTCCGCGAACCCCTGACGTCGAATTTCGTCAACAGAGCGGCGCGCGATATCAGATCCAGAGAATCCGCGAAGATAGGTCAAAGATAATGCGAAAGGTTTTTCTGGGTCATAGACCCCTTTTGTCGCGTAAAGACTGGCATCGTATATTTCCCAAAAAAGGACACGCAGGCGACTCTGCCCTAATAGCACCGCGTCCGGTATCCAAGCACGCTCTAGAGAGGAACTATGAGCAGACGTGACAACCATTAAGGCAGTGATAAAGATAAAGCAAGTTTTAATCGAATTTGGCACTGTAAGTACCATTGATTTGCGTTTTCATGAAACTCTAGAACCGTTTTTGCCAAACATTCCATTAAAGGTTGCCATTATTGGCTCGACTCCGTAACCGATCGTCACGCAATTACTCCGCGTTTAGCCTTATCAAACCAGCAATAATTTTATCACACGCGCCTCGAACCGAGACCTCGACTTCACATTGTTTCTTTAATACAGGTTGGCCTCTCGTCAATTTCGTTAATCAGCAATACGCTAGGAAACATGGTAAATATCAGGGTTTATTCAATATGTTGAAAAGTGGAATCAAGTGGATTATGCGGTACATCTGGGTGATTTATCCTTCTGGCTTTTCGGTGATCTCAGATAGATCACACGCGCCCTTTACACAATTTTGCCTAGCCTGAAGCCTAGCAATCACGGTATCGATGTCCCGTGTAAGTAAAAACAGGGTCACAATCCACCACCACACTTTCTGCACAAATGAGTGTCTTTCGGCCATGCCGTATCCTTTATTTCTTTGGTTTTTTTTTCGGAGTAACGTCCTCGGCCATCCATTTTTTAATAACGGCCGCCATTCGTTTTGGGTCTTTCTTGACTCGAGCACGGAGCTCAAGAAATTCCTTTATTCGACTTTCATCAGACACATGGCCCCCGGAATCTCATTAGGACTATTTGCAAATACGACCCCATCAATAAAAACAAGCCCATCCAATTTGTTGGTGTCGAACAACCAGAATTATTTGCATTCGCCGGATATAAAATCATCAGCTATACTTGATGCTAGTCAGATATAGCGTTCTATGAATCATCAATCAACTAGAACTAAGGGAGTTTTAAGAAATGCCTCCACGTCGCTGGACCACAGAAGAGTTAGAAACAGCCAATACTATGATGGGCGAAGGAGCGTCCTTCAGTGACATTGCCCGGAAATTGGACCGCACAGCGTCGGCTGTAGAGAGCAAGTTAAAAGGAAAAAAAGTTTCCCCTAGAGGGGCGTCAGCGTCCAAATCCAAGCCAGTGGCTGAAGCGACCCCTCAACCAGAGAAAGTATCAGCAACCACCCCGCCGCATGCTTCTGCGAATAACGGGGCAGATTATGAAGCTGGTTCAGCGGTGAAGTATATCGTGGGTGCGGTCATCGTGGCGGTCATTATTTGGTTAGTAGTGAGTTAATAAGCGCTCGATCCAACTCGCAAAATTGGGCTCACGACATCAAGGCGGCCCCGCCTGCGAGCAGAGTAGCCGCGAAGAGGAACCACCGAAGTATTATGGGATCGGCGTAAACCGCAAGCTTGACACCAAGATAGGCCCCTGCCACATAACCTAAAGACAAAATAAATCCGGCAAACCATGCCACCTGATCTTGCCAAATGAAGACCATGAGCGACACCAGAGTAAAAACGAGGGTACACACGAGCTTAATCGCGTTAGCCCTGACAATGTCATAACGCAAGGTTCCAGCAATTGACGCGAGTAGTAAAAATCCAACACCCGCCTGAACGAATCCTCCATAAAAACCTGCTATACCGAGCCCGAGCAATGCCGATGGTGTTTCGCGGACTCGACGGATGGCAGTGCCGGTCGCGGGCGACACTACAGCTGGTCGCAATAAAATAAGAAGCGACATAAAGATCATCGTACCGATCAGTAGCGGTTTTAGTATCTCTGGGGAAGCAAATGCGGCCGCAAGAGCACCAAAAAGGCCGCCAAAAGCCATTGGTGCCAAGATCGCTCTTAAATCAAAAGTCTCTAGCCTACCATGTCTTTTAAATTCAGAAACCGCAACCACCGACTCCACGAATATTCCAACGCGATTAGTTGCGTTCGCCACCTCTGGTGGCATTCCCATAATCATGAGGGTTGGTATGACAAGATTCGATCCACCACCAGCGACTGTATTAATTGCCCCAGCTAATAAGGCGACGAAGATGAGTAGAAATATCTCCAGCCCGGTAAGTTCCATTTGCATTATTCTCTAATTGTGAAAACTGAGCACATCGCCCAGAATCCGGGAGCCAAAGAGGAAGCATTTCTAATAGCTGCCTCAAGTCTGCTTCTCTTTTTTAGTTTCACTTTTTTCAGCAAACTCGACCGAATCCAACCAATCCGAAAGCTCCTGAGCAACAGCCTTACCATGCTCGGCCAGGAACTCCAATAGCCTTCGCGCGTTAAGAGTAATTATATTTTTCTCAGAAAACCCAATCTGATTTATTTTTTCGAGTGCAACGCCAACATCACCGACTGTGTAATGGACATGGGAATCACTCGCTAAGGCAACTTTCCAGTCCAGCTTTTGAACAGTCTCCAGTATCTGCATACAATATGGTTCACTACCCAATCGCGAGCTTATGAAGGAAGAGTTATTGATTTCAATCAATACATTATTATCCCTCGCAGCACGAACAACCTCGTCAATATTAATGGGATAATTTGGATTCCCGGGATGGCCAAGAATCTGAATAAGGCCGGTTTCCATAGCAGCAATCATGGCCTTCGTGTGTTCTTTGCGACTATCTGGCTTAAATACAGGCTCATGAAAGCTTCCAATACCAAAGTCCATGAAACTCATCAAAGTATCATTTACATCAAGACGACGCTCTGCCGACGCCAGAATATTAGCCTCAACTCCGCGAAGCAAGGCTACCCCGTACCGCAGTCGCGGAAGTACACGCATGTTCCCAAAGTGCCACGGATGAGGTGAATCGGGCATCTCTG
>PBZM01000079.1 GCA_002731015.1 Gammaproteobacteria bacterium | reverse complement strand
TGGGGATGCTTTGAACAAGTTTCGATCTGGCGAGGTAGTGGAAAAAATTTTTAAATATCCCAGCGCGTGTCTCGTCGATTTTTCTTTATGATTCCCTTCCCTGATCATACTGTATTGAACAGTAAATGCCCTCGGCTCTGACCAGAGTGAGGTCTTAGGTGGTCTCTCGATGAATTTACATCAGATAATATTCACCGCCTCAGGCATGACGCGAAACCGACCTGATAGAGCGTGCAAAATAGAAGCAGACTAAAACCAACAAAAATCTCCAGTTGCTGGGTAACAAACCCGATGATAGCGGGGCCTAACATAATGCCCCCATAGCCAAGAGTCGCGACCCCTGCCAGGCCCTGACCGGGGGTTACGAAGGGATCATTCGCGGCCCGCGCGCAACCGAGAGGGAAAACAGGAGCGAGACCAAATCCCAACAATAGGAATCCAACTAGAATAACACCCAAAGAAGAAACAAATAAGACGACACAAAGCCCCAAGGTGGCCAACAGGCCGGCGAACCAACAGATGCGGATAGCACCAAATTGCTCTACCAAATTGTCAGCGAGCATCCGGCCCGTAAACATGGCCAAGCTGAACGTAACAAAACCACTCACTGCCATCGCTTCGGTGAGATTGAGTCTGTCTTGCAGGAATATTGCGGCCCAATCGGCTACAGCTCCCTCAGTAAGTGCGGCACAGAACATTAAAAAACCGACTAACCATAGACTCTGATGAGGCAAAGCAAACGCCGGGGTCGACGCTCTAACAATCGAGCCCACCCAGTCAACCCGGGACGCTAACCCCGCAAAACCGCTCATGATCAATACCACCAACAGAAAATGTTGCTCGATGGAAAAACCAAGCTTTATCGCCGTTAATCCGACCAAGCCCCCAATGCCAGCGGAAAGGCTCCAGTACGCGTGAAGTGAGGACATGATCGACCTTACACCTTTTCGCTCGACCTCCGCACCCCAGCCGTTCATGGCCACATCCAAGGCACCGATCGACGCGCCAAGTACCGCGACAGATAATGTTAAAAACCAAGACGTGGGCGCGAACGATGTAAGAGTCAAAGAAGCCAACGTAGACCAGGCAAGATATTTACTGACTCGTGCGGGACCATACAGGTCCATGGCTCGTCCAGCTAGAGGAAAAGACGCGATGCTCGCTAACGCAAGAACCGACAAGATAGTGCCCAATTGTGCTGGCTCCAAATCCAGCTGATTTTTTAATGTGGGAATACGTGAGGCCCAGGTACCAAAACTGGTCCCGGCGATGGCAAAAATCGTGGCTACAGCCCCGTAAGGCGTCATAAGCGTCCTTCTATTTTCATGCAAAAAACTCGCTATGCACTGAAGGTAGTCATCTATGTGTCCGCAGGGAACGTTACGGGCGAGAAAGGTTTCTAGCCTGCGAGCAAAGATCTCGAATACGCTCGGTTAGTTGATCCCTATCATTTATGAAAACTGATTCTCAAAACTTCACGCGTTGAGTTTAAGATTGGACCAGTTTTCAATTATTCGATAGTCAAGACAGTCAGATTTGACACGACACTTGCCTTCCGGATCGTAAACTCTCCCCAGCAGCCTCTGCTAATACCAGTGCCTCAAGCCCGTCTGTGCCTGTCACAAGAGGTGCAGACCCTGTGATCAAACAATCAACAAAGTGCGCCATCTCCGCACGATAAGCGTCTTTGTAGCGGGTCATGAAAAAGTTCTCCAGCGGACTTTCCGAAATTCCTGTCTGGTCAAGAACTAAGACACTGTCCTCACGGACTGAGTTCACCTGCAGAGTCGCTTTCGCGCAGTGCGCCTCAATTCTTTGATCGTAACCTACAGACGCTCTTCGGCTGTTGAGGATTGTGATTTGCTTGTCTGATACCGTGGTCATCAAGACAGATGCCGTATCGATGTCATCGCCTTCTATCCGAGTCGTTGGATCTACAAGAGCTTGACCCGTCGCATAAACCGTCGCAATTGGTTCATCGACCAACCAACGTGCCATGTCAAAATCATGAATAGTCATATCTTTAAACAGACCACCAGAGGCTTTCATGTACGAGTACGGGGGTGGTGAAGGATCACGGCTGATGATGAGTATCTGCTCCACTAGACCGTAGGTCTGGTCGACGATCTTGCGTTTTAAGGCAGAAAAATGCTTATCGAAGCGTCTTTGAAATCCCAACATGAGCATACCTTCGTTTCGCTCAACAACTTCAAGCGTATGCCTCGTCGTCTCCAAATTAGTAGAAATGGGCTTCTCGCAAAATACCGCCTTGCCAGCCAAAACTGATAGCTTGATTTGCTCCGCGTGCTGATCTGATGGGGTGCAAATCAGCACCCCTCGGATGTCATGATCATCGAGTATATGCTCCAACGAAGCAGCAACCGCGCCGCACTGTTCGATCACCGAACAAGCGGCTTCTTCGACAGGGTCAAAAACGTACTTGAGTCGCACATCGCCTATCGTGGAAATCGCCTCTGCATGGACCTTGCCAATACGGCCCGCCCCAAGAAGTGCCAGATCAATCATTTGACAAGCTCCGTAAAACCGATCGTGCCGCCTCAACCATCCGGGACTCGACCTGTTCCAATATTTTTATCCGATCAAAGAGCTCCGGCGCGTTTACCAAAACCTCTCGTAATTCTGAACCAAAAAATGTTCGTAACTCAGTGCCGATGTTGTATTTACAAATATTAGAGGTGGCTGCCAATCGTGCGCGTTGTGTTCTAGAGACTCCGCTGCCGCCATGAATTACCAGTGGAGTGTCCGTTAATTCCTGAATACGATTAATTACCTGCTCGTCCAGTGTGGTTTCTGTATCAACTTGTAGATGAACATTCCCCACGGACACCGCCATCGCGTCGATCCGTGTTTCTGTCGCAAAGGTAGCTGCCTCAACCGGGTCAGTCATTGCCGACATTTCTCCGGCCGCGTAGCCAACAAACCCAATCTCTCCCTCTACCGAGATGCCATATTGATGCGCAAGATTTACCACCGAATGAGTGGTTTCAATATTCTCGGCCAAACATAAACGAGAACCGTCATACATCACGCTCGAAAAACCAGCGTCAATCGCCTGTCGGCATACCTCGATGCTTTCGCCGTGATCTAAATGCACCACAACCGGTACCGATGCCTGCTCAGCCAGATGCCGCATCATTGGACCCAGTACGGTGAGGGGAGTATGGCGGCGACAACTGGGGCCCGCTTGCAGTATCACTGGTAAATTTTCTATCTCAGCGGCGCGGACGTAGGCCCGCATATCCTCCCAACCCAAACACACTAAACCAGCTACGGCTCGATTCGAGTGCTTCGCCACTAACAAGACCTCGTGGAGACTCGCTATCACTTAAATTTATTCCACATCGCCTTCATTCCGGGAATAGTCTCCAACTGGTCCGCATAGGCTGGCTGAAAATATGGGGTCAAGCCACGCGTGGTTGCGCCACCTAAAATCGTAAAATAGTACATCTCGCATCCGGGAAAAACACAACACGGATGATAACCGTCGTCTATGAGAAAGGTCGATCCGTCTACGACATGGAAGGCCTCTCCTGGCTCGGAGTCTGATCGCTGAAGCAACTGAAGCGCCCCTCCATTAGCCGGCTTAAACCGAAAGTTATACGTCTCGTCATGCCGAGTCTCACCGTCACGGTCTTTGGAATGCTTGTGGCTGGGAAAACCGGACCAACCTCCCGCGCCAACGGTAAAAAGTTCGGAAACTAAGAGCCGGCCTACCTGACCATGTTGCTTCTGACCCAAAATGTGCTTGATCTTGCGGTGTGTTTTAGTGTCATCGGAACCATACTGGACCGTGTCAATATCATCCGCATGGACAGCAAACGGGGTGAGAGTCTCGTTGTATTTGGCGCCGGCCACGAACACCTCGGCAGTTTTTGACAGACACCGGATCTTGCATGTCATGCCCGTCGGGACATAGACACCCTCTGGCTCACCATCCCAAACATCTTCTGTACGTAGTCCAACTTCTGCGATCTGAGTTCCGTCAACGGCCACTGATACCCGCCCGGTTGCAGGCACGACGCATGACTCAAAATCTACGAGCTGATAAGAGTATTCCTCGCCAAGGCTCAGCTTCACGATATTGAAATAATTGAGTGGGACGCGTTCATTGTCGACGTCCACGATCGGTTGGTTCTTGTTATCAAAGGGCGCAAGATGCATCACATTCTCCCGATAGTTTGTTTAACAGATTCCTCATGCTCCTCGACGAACAGGTTTAGCTCTCTCAAGGTCGGCATTGCTGGGGCGCATCCAACACGAGTCACCACGAGCGCGGCACTGGCGCTAGCGTAGACTAATGATCTGGCCAATTCCTCGCCGCTCGAGAAACCTGCCAAAACGGCACCCAAAAAAGCATCGCCCGCTCCCGTTGGCTTGATCGGTGTTACTGGGAAGACATCTGTCAAAATGATTTCGTCGCCCAGGAACGCCCGACTGCCACGCCCACCCATCTTGTAGATTGCAAGTTTACCTAGCGACGCTAGAGACCTAGCGAACCCCTCACCGAAATTGAGGCCGCCCGCCATGTGTCCAAACTCTTCATCGTTACCGACAACGACATCAACTAAATCAACCGCTTCGTTATAGACCTCGCTGGCTTGACTCTCCGTCTCCCAAGAGTAGGGACGATAGTCTAGGTCCATGATCGTCAATAACCCTGACTGTTTTGCAAGCGCCAAGGCTCCTAACGTCGCCTGCCGGGAAGGGTTAGACGTCAGGCAAGTACCAGTAATAATCATGGCAGAAAATTCAGACATCTTAATCGATACGAAATCACCTTGGTCCATCTGAAAATCTGCAGCGTTGTTCCTGTAGATAACGCTCTGGTGGTCTTCCACTCGCGACTCAACGATCGCTAGGCTTGCACGACAATCGCCGCTAACTTTCCTCAGAAAACGGGAATCAACGCCGTAGTGCTTCAATTGGTTCTCAACAAAAGAACCAATCGCGTCGTCGGAAATACATGTCACCAGAGATGCTCTCTGGCCCAACCGACAGAGTGCCACCGCGATATTTGCACTCGAACCACCGAGCGCTGACACAAACTCGGTGGCGTCGGCTGTCTTCGTATTTATCGGGGTAGGGTATAGGTCCATCCCCGCCCTACCAATCACCAAAAATGGTTTAGAGGAGTCTAGCCCAAGATCAACCACTACACGCCCCGACGCTGTTGCTGCCGTCCGGATTCAGTCTCTGCGTGGCCATCGCGGACCGACCGACGCTTTGACACAGACGGAGTGCCTACCTCCCACCACGCGTGCCCCTCGGTGGTCCATCCGTCATATGGGTCAACATCCATCACAATGACATAACTGTTAGCCGACTGTTGAGCCCTCGCAAAAGCTGACTGGAGCGCCCGGGCATCAGCGACTTTCTCCGCGTCGGCCCCCAGACTTCGAGCGTGCGATACGAAATCGACCGGGGCCATTCGTGTTGCTGTTGGTGTATCCACAAAAAGGTTGTTGTAGCTCGCGTTACCCTTCCCGGTTTGCAATTTATCAATCACCGCAAACCCACCGTTATTTAAAAGAATTACGATTAGCTTTTTGTCTGTAATGACAGCCGAATACAGGTCGCCGTTCAGCAACAAGTAAGATCCATCACCAACAAAAACAATTGTGTCTGATTCAGGATCGTCATCAAGCTGAGCAATTCGGGCCCCGTAACCCCCAGAAATCTCATACCCCATGCAACTGAAACCAAACTCTACATCGACAGTTCCAATACCGCGGGTCCGCCAGTTCGCTGTAACCTCAGCCGGCAATCCACCGGCGGCGGCCACCACCCGATCAGACGCACGACACATCTGATTCACAACCCCGATAGCTTGAGAGTAGCGGTTTGGTCCAATCGCCACGTCAACATTGCGGTCACGGACCAAGCTCCACTGGCTCTGCTCAAGGTTGAGCTTCTCCAACCAATCTGACGCCGACGAGAAATTACCCATCAATTGGCTGATGGCCGGCAAGCTCGATTGGGCACCACCAACGACCGCTGTGGCCATATGCTTATGTGCATCAAACCGCGCGGGATTCACGGAAACCAGTTGCGCCTTGTCGGAAAAACATGTCCAGGACCCAGTCGTAAAATCCTGTAATCGGGTGCCCACACAAATCACAACGTCCGCATCTGTCGCCATAGCATTAGCGCTATTAGAACCCGTTACCCCGATCGGTCCAGCATTAAGTGGGTGATCCGAAATCAAATTCGCACGGCCTGCGATTGTTTCGGCCACCGGGATTTGATGGATTTCTGCGAATTGCCTGAGTTCATCGACGGCGTAACCGTACTGGACCCCTCCACCTGCAATTATCAAAGGCCTCCTCGCTGCCAATATTACGTCTGCGGCGCTCGAGATCTCCCGGGGATCAGCTATAACCTCCCGAACGACGTGGGTTCGCTCTCTAAAAAACTGTAGCGGAAACTCGTATGCCCATCCCTGTACATCCTGCGGAAGCCCAATAAACGCTGGACCACAGTCGGCCGGGTCGAGCAGCGTTTGTATAGCTTGCGGCAAAGACTGGATGATCTGGGCAGGATGCGTGATCCGGTCCCAGTAACGCACAACAGGCTTAAATGCGTCGGTCACACCAAAGGTTGGATCACCAAAATTTTCGACCTGCTGGAGCACCGGGTCAGGAAGTCGTGTAACAAAATTATCGCCACAAAGAAGTAAAATTGGTAACCGGTTGGCCATCGCGAGGGCTGCCGACGTCACTAGGTTCGCCGTCCCCGGTCCCGCTGAGGCGGTGCAAAACATAAACCGCTTCCGCAGGTTGTATTTAGCGTAGCCGGCGGCAGCGAACCCCATGCCTTGTTCATGCTGCCCACGATAAAGGGGCAAAGAATCTCGCGCTTCGTATAAAGCCTCACCGAGACAAGTCACGTTGCCGTGTCCGAAAATCCCAAACCCACCACCACACAGGCGCACCCGCGACCCATTGATCCCTATCCACTGGTTTTCAAGATATTTGACGATTGCTTGGGCAGCGGTAAGCTTAATGAATTCCGACATGGCTCTTCTTTTTGAGTTGCTTTATAGGTCCGAAGCATACAAACTTTGCAACCGGTTGCAAAGCAGAGCGTGACATGAATAATAATTACAAAGTGATCAATGTCGGTATCATCGGCGGCGGCTACATGGGAAAAGCTCACGCGGTTGCCGCAAGAGCCGCGTCCGCTAATGCTGAACTGGGCGTGGACATCCGCCTCGAAGGGGTTGCAGCATCATGCCTTGAATCGGCCCAGAACTACCAAGCTAAGTTTGGCTTCAGGCACGCCTTTAAATCTGCCGAGGCGCTGCTCCAGGACAATAATATCGACGCGATCATCATAGCCTCTCCACAGCACACTCACCTTCGGTTCGTGGAACTAGCCGCAGCCTCCGGAAAGGCAATCCTGTGCGAAAAACCAATGGGACGTGACCTCGCTGAGGCAAAAAAAATTTTCGAGATCGGTGCACATGTTCCGAACATGGTGGGCTACAACTACATACAAACCCCCGCAACCGCTCTAGCGAGGGAAGTTCTCTCCGCGGGAGATATTGGTGAGATCATCTGGTATCGCGGAGAACATCACGAAGACTTTTTGGTCAATGCAGCGGGAAATGAGTGGAGGCAGACTGGAGATTCTAATGGAACTCTCGGGGATTTGATGCCGCATCCAATTCATTGCGCGCTTACCTTTGCTGGTCCGATCACGGAGCTCGTTGCTGATCTGAGAAAGCACCCAAACGTACGCCAAGAAGAACCCCTCCCTCAGGCAAACGATGACCACGCTCAATGCATGTGTAAATTTGCCAATGGCGCCAACGGTTTCATCGTGGCCTCGCGTGTTGCTCATGGTAAAAAGATGGGGCTCTGCTATGAGATTCACGGCACGAAAGGGGCGATAAAATTTGATCAAGAGGATCAAAATAGCCTATACCTCTACAGGGCCGGTAAAGATTTTGGATTCCAGCGAATCTTGGCAGGCCCTGGGCACGGGAGTTATGCAATGTTTTGCCAGGGGCCTGGCCACGGCACTGGCTACCAAGACCAGATCATCATTGAGCAGGTCGCTTTTTATAAATCAATTCTGGGTATCCAGCCGGCGTGGCCCTCTTTTTCAGATGGACTCGCTGTGATGAAAGTTTGTGAGGCGATCCGTCGATCACACCAATCCCAATCTTGGACAACTGTGTAAGGAATCGTTATGGCGATAAAGATAGGTAACGCGCCCTGCTCATGGGGTGTCGAGTGGGCAGATGACCCCCGAAACCCACCCTGGAACACAGTGCTCGAGGAGTGTCATCAAGCGGGGTATGATGGAATCGAACTAGGGCCAGTCGGTTTCATGCCCGAGGATCCAGAGCAACTTGGTGACGCATTAGCGGAAAACTTGTTGGAGCTGATCGGTGGTGTTGTATTTCAGCCATTCCACGACTCAAGTGTATCAAAGACCGTCATGAGCCAAGCACGAAGGACCGCGCGCGCGCTAGTTACGCATGGCGCGCAACAGATGGTTCTGATCGATTCAATTTCTGAAGCAAGGGCGCCCTGCGCGGGAAGACCTAGCGAAGCGATTACAATGGCAAAAGCGGATTGGAAGGCGTTCGTCAGTCGGATACGGGATGTCGCAAAAATGGGAACCGAAGAATACGGTCTCTCGGTCAGCATACACTCTCACGCGGGCGGATACATGGATTTCAAAGACGAGCTAGATGCGCTGTTAGAAGAGATCGATGAACGCTATCTCAAGATCTGCGTGGATACCGGACACCAGACATACGCAGGATTTGATCCGGTGGCATTTATTGACCAGAACTTTGACCGCGTTTCATATGTACATGTCAAAGATATTGACCCGGCGGTGCAATCAGCAGTCATCCAAAATCGAACCGGCTTTTACGAGGCTTGTGGCCAAGGGATTTTCTGTAACCTCGGCAAAGGCGCTGTAGACTTTCTAGCAGCAAAACAGTTGCTAACCGATCGCGGCTATGATGGCTGGGTAACTGTAGAGCAAGACTGTGACCCGACCCTCGACGTTTCACCCGTCACCGACGCGATCTCTAATCGACAGTTTCTTTCCGCAGTAGGCTTCTAGGAGATAACCCAAATGGTACGCTTGAACTGGGGACTAATCGGGGGCGGAGAGGGAAGCCAGATTGGCCCAGCCCATCGTCTTGGGGCCCGACTCGACGGTTACTTTAATTTTGTGGCAGGAGCGCTCGATCACCGCCCGGAAGAAGGTAAACAATTTGGCATTGAATTAGGTCTGGCACCTGATAGAAGCTACGGGTCCTGGCAAGAAATGCTCGACGGCGAAATTAAGCGCAAGGACCGGATTGATCTCGTCACTATTGCTACACCAAACAACTCTCACTATGAAATCACGAAAGCTTTCCTTTCGGAGGGCTTTCATGTGTTGTGCGAAAAACCTCTCACAATGACTATCGGGGAGGCGACAGAACTTGTCTATCTCGCTGAAGCAAAAGGATCCATATGCGCGGTCAACTACGGCTACTCTGGTTACAGCCTTGTTCGCCATATGAAGGCTATGGTCAGTCGCGGGGACATCGGCGAGATCCGAATGGTTTTTTCTGAGTTTGCCCATGGTCATCACGCCGATGCGACAGACGCTGATAACCCCCGAATTCGGTGGCGATATGATCCGACACAAATCGGAGTTTCAGCACAGTTTGCAGACTGTGGGATCCACGCTCTACACCTAGCGACATTCATTACAGGCCAGAGCGTAGAGCGTGTCTCAGCAGATACTGTGAGCCTCGTCTCAGGTCGAGAACTGGAGGATGACGCCATGGTGAATTTCAGAATGACCGGTGGCGTCATAGGTCGCCTTTGGACAAGTGCCTGCGCGGTTGGCCGGCAGCATGGCCTAGCCATCCAAGTGTTCGGCGAAACGGGTGGCCTCCGCTGGGCCCAGGAACAACCTAACCAGTTGTACTACACGCCTGTAGGGGGTAGGACCACCATAATCGAACGTGGCGAAGCCAACCTGTCACCTGAGGCTAATAAATCAAGCCGGGTAACTATTGGTCACGCAGAGGGCATGCCGTTAGCTTTTGCAAATATCTACTCGGAGCTCTACGCAGTGATCAGTCTGGCAAAAAACAAAGAGAGGAGAGCCAATTCTGTGCTGCTTCCTCTGGCGACCGATGGCGCGGAATCAATCAAAGCGATTTATGCGGTTGCAGAGTCGGGTAAACACAACGGAAAGTGGGTGGATCTCAATTAGTAAGGGGAAGTGTATCGCGATCAATAACCTCACATGGGAATAGTTTGTGCCGGGTCGGATTTGAAATTTCAGACGACAAAATTAGCCCAAGACAGTTAACCGACTCCGCAATGATAGCACCAAGGGGCTGTCGGATAGTTGTGAGCCGCACATTATCCCAGCCGGCCATCTCCATATCATTAAAACCGATGATCCCGACCTGCTCAGGGATCCTGTAACCTGCTCGACGTAGTGCAGACATTGCGCCAATCGAAATCACATCGTCCGCACAAAAATATCCCTGACCGAGACCCCGTAAAATTATTGACGCCATCTCATCAAACCCCGACTCAAATGTGTAATCACCAGCGAAATCAATCCTCGTCTGAATTTTTGGATAATCACTCAAGACATCGAGGAAACCTTCTAGTCGGTCGCGTGTTGAGGTCGCCTTCTCAGGCCCTCCAAGGAAGCCCACCCGGTCATAGCCACAGGCGATTAACCGTCGCGCAGCTAGTCGCCCGGCTTCAATATTGTCAATCCCCACTACATTAATGTCTTTACGGTGGCCTGGCCTCCCGAACGCGTGTACGATCGGAAGCCCGGCCTCGGCGAAAGTATCAGCAAAGCCCACAGGTAAGGTGGAACTAGCAACCACGACAGCATCGACCTGATACTCCAAAAGCAACTGGACACTTCTCAGTGCGTCTGTCTCGTTCGTTAGGTTTACGATTAAGGGCCTAAGGCCCTCTCGTTGTAACTCGCGTGTGAATAAATCAAAAACCTCAAGGAAGATCGGGTTATGAAAATTGTTGGCCACGAGACCGACCAGTCCCGTTTTTCTCGTGGTCAGCGAGCGCGCTAGTAAATTAGGACGGTAACCGAGCTGAGACGCGGCCTCCTCAACCTTTGACCGAGTCAGGGGAGATACCGAAGCGCCTTTGGTGAACGTTCTAGAAACAGCACTTCGTGAAACTCCTGCAAGAGCGGCCACCTCACCCAGTGTTGGACGTTTTCCGCGGTTTTCTTCCATTTTTTTCCCTCTTACGCCTCTACGATGAGGAAAAAAATTTATCTTTGCAACCGGTTGCAAAATTTTTTTCTGGCCTTTAAGGTGCTGTCTGAAGACTGTCACACGTGTGCACTTCCTAACCTAATAAAAATTGGAGACAACCCATGAAGAAGATTTTTAAAAACCTACTAGTGGCCTCAGCCCTTGCGGCCGCATCATTGACAGGAATATCGGCAAGCGCCGCTGGCGAGCGGTACGTATTAGTGTCTCATGCTCCCGACTCAGACAGCTGGTGGAATACCATAAAGAACGGTATCGCACTCGCTGGCAAACAAATGGGTGTTGAGGTTGAGTATAGGAACCCACCGACCGGGGACTTGGCTGACATGGCTCGTATCATTGAGCAAGCAGCGGCATCCAATCCAAACGGGATCATCACGACCCTCGCGGACTATGATGTGTTATCTGGTCCTATCAAGGCCGCGGTCGCGTCAGGCGTGGATGTAATTATCATGAACTCAGGAACTCCGGATCAGGCACGTGAAGTTGGTGCACTAATGTACGTCGGACAACCTGAATATGACGCTGGCTACGCTGCCGGTCTACGCGCCAAAGGCGACGGGGTTAAGAGCTTCCTGTGCGTGAATCATTACATCAACAGCCCGTCATCGACCGAGCGCTGTAAAGGCTTTGCCGACGGTTTAGGGATCGATCTGGGTAACCAAATGATTGACTCTGGACAAGATCCCGGGGAAATCAAAAATAAGGTCCTCGCTTATCTTGATGCCAACCCAAAAACTGATGCCGTATTGACACTGGGCCCGACCTCCGCAGACCCAACGCTGCTCGCACTCAAAGAGAACGGTATGGCCGGCGATATTTACTTCGGCACATTCGACCTTGGGTCAGAGATCGTGAAAGGCATCAAAGCCGACGTCATCCAATGGGGCATTGATCAGCAGCCGTTCTTGCAGGCTTACCTGCCTGTTGTCGTCCTTTCGAACTACCATCGCTATGGTGTTTTGCCAGGAAATAACATCAACTCGGGACCAGGATTTGTTACTAAGTCAGGTCTAACACTCGTCGAAAAATTTGCTGGCGAGTATCGCTAAACAATCCCCTGTTCAGAACCACCTGAGGCACCGTAGGCTGGTGCCTCAGCATTTAAGGTTTTTCCAATGAGTGAGTTAGCTCAAGACGAACGCATCAAAACCACCTCTCCTCTGAGACAAGCGCTCGTGCGCCCCGAGCTCGGCAGCATCGCTGGCACCATTGTGGTCTTTTTATTTTTCGGATTTCTGGCGTACGACAGTGGTATGTTTAGTCCGCGAGGTGTAATGAATTGGTCGACCGTCAGCGCACAATTTATGATCATAGCGGTTGGGGCCTGTCTGCTAATGATTGCCGGTGAGTTCGATCTCTCTGTCGGTTCAATGATTGGATTCGCGGGCATGATGATAGCAATATTTTCGGTAACCCTCGATTGGCCAGTTTGGACAGCAATTTTAGTGACCTTCCTACTGTGCACGGCGTTGGGCGCACTGAATGGTTATATTGTCGTCAAGACCGGCTTGCCCAGTTTCATTGTGACACTGGCGTTCTTATTTATCCTGAGAGGATTCACAATTTTCTTTCCCCAGTTAATCGAACGAAAAACCATCATAGGTGGCGTGTCTGATGCTGCAGAAGGCGACTGGCTCGCCTCAGTTTTTGGCGGAAAGGTGGGTGAGCCTGTCTTTATCTGGCTAGCCGACCTCGGCCTGATCGACGTCTTCGAACGCGGCAACCGGGCTGGGCAACCGGTAATCGACGGAATACCAGCCCTGATCATCTGGGCCATCGGCCTGGTCATCGTCGGACACTTTATCTTAACTCGCACACGGTTCGGTAACTGGATCTTCGCATCCGGGGGAGATGCCCAGGCGGCTCGATATGTTGGTGTACCTGTCAACCGTGTAAAAATTTCAATGTTCATGTTTTCGGCGTTCTGCGCGTGTGTCTTCGCGACCTGCCAGGTCATGGAGTTCGGATCCGCCGGAGCTGATCGCGGGCTGTTGAAAGAATTCGAGGCAATCATTGCAGTGGTTATCGGGGGCGCACTATTAACAGGTGGGTACGGCAGCGTCATTGGTGCAGCGCTCGGCGCACTCATATTTGGTGTGGTCCAGCAGGGCTTATTTTTTGCGGGTGTTGAAAGCTCCTTGTTCCGGGTCTTTCTCGGTGTCTTACTCTTGGCGGCGGTCATACTAAACACTTACATCCGACGAATAATTACGGGAGAAAAATAATAATGTCTCCGTTATTCGAAATGCAAAACGTCGAGAAACACTTCGGCACCGTGATCGCACTTGGAGGCGTCAACTTCAGCGTTTCTGCAGGCGAGTGTCATTGCCTTTTGGGCGATAACGGAGCTGGGAAATCGACCCTTATCAAGACAATGTCAGGCGTCCACCCACCGACATCTGGGCAACTCTTTATGCGCGGTGAGCGACTAACTTTTAGAGACCCCCGGGAAGCCATGGGGCACGGTATTGCGACCGTGTATCAAGACCTCGCAATGATCCCCCTGATGAGCGTCAGCCGAAACTTTTTTATGGGTAATGAACCTGTCAAAAACATACTCGGTATTAACCTGTTCGATCATGATTTTGCTGACCGCGTCACCATGGAAGAGATGCGAAAAATGGGCATTAATCTACGCGGACCCCATCAAGCAGTCGGCACGTTATCAGGAGGCGAGCGACAAACTGTAGCAATCGCACGCGCCGTATACTTCGGAGCAAAGGTCCTCATCCTTGATGAACCGACATCTGCGCTCGGGGTAAGACAAACCGCGAATGTGTTGGCAACAGTTGATCGCGTGAGACAAGCCGGGATCGCGGTGGTCTTCATCACACACAACGTAAGACACGCGCTGGCAGTCGGCGATCGATTTACGGTGCTAAACCGCGGAAAAACGATGGGCACGGCAAAGAAAGGAGAAATCACACCAGAGGAGCTGCAAGATTTAATGGCTGGCGGTCAGCAACTGGCCGAACTCGAATCTTCGCTTGGAGGTACTGTATGAGTTCCCTACTTATCAAACCAAATGGCCAGCAGGGAACAGTCATCGACATCACGCCCGAGAACGCCGGGTGGAGCTTCGTGGGGTTCAAGCTCGTGAAGCTGAAGTCCGGTGATATTTTCAAGTTCCAGACGGAAGACAGAGAATACTGTCTCGTACCTATTACAGGGGCCTTCGATGCCTCCACGAACGACATCCAATTTGAGGGGGTCGGGGGACGGCAAAATTTGTTCGCACAAGAGCTTACCGAACACCTATTTGTTCCAGAAAAAACCAGAGTAACAATCACGGCGGCTGGTGATTTAGAGCTGGGCATGTGCTCGGCCCCAGGAGGATCTGGACTTCCTGCGCGTCGAATTGGCCGATCGGATCAGGCCCAAAGCACGCGCGGTCAAGGCACGAACACTCGCTACATCCACGACATTTTGCCAGAAACACAACCAGCAAATTCGCTCCTGGTGGTCGAAGTATTCACACCCGCGGGGAACTGGTCTAGCTACCCACCGCACAAACATTGCAACGACAACATCCCTGAAGAGTCAGCGCTTGAGGAGACTTACTATCATCGTATCAATCCACCACAAGGTTTCGCATTCCAACGTGTCTACACCGACGATCGGTCAATCGACGAAACAATGGCTGTGGAGGACGGTGATTGCGTAAAAGTACCCAAGGGATATCATCCGGTAGGCGCCCCTCATGGTTACGACAATTATTATCTTAACGTGATGGCGGGCCCTAAACGGGTATGGCACTTCAAAAATGATCCGGAGCATGAATGGATGATCAGGTAATTGTTAGCCATGCCGATTCCTTGAGCCATACTGAAATCGAGACGCAGCTCCAGGACGGCCCCGGTGTCTTAATAGTTCGAGGGGCGTATCAAGACAATTCTTTGCTGGATGTGGTTGCCGACCACTTCTACAAACGAATACAGAGAGAAGGCGGACACGCAGCCGATCATTTTGCTGCCGGCTCAAATCAACGACTCTGGAACTCCCTAAATAAGCTTGCTGAGGATGCGCCTCAGCTGTTTTCGGACTACTACGGTAATGAATGGCTTCATGTAGTTAGCGAAGCCTGGCTGGGACCTCTTTACCAAATCACAGCACAGGTCAATGTGGTCGTCCCCGGTGGATCGCCTCAGACAGGGCACCGAGATTACCATCTTGGCTTTTACCCAGAATCACTAGTCAAAAAGATGCCTAACCTAATTCGACAGGCCTCCACAAAGATGACGCTCCAGGGTGCGATCATCCACTGTGACGTACCCACCGAGATGGGGCCGACTAAACTTCTGCTTGGATCACAAAACGATCCCGACGGCTATCTCACTTACCGTCGGGCAGAGGAGCAGACTCGATTTGAGCGGGAGTGTAGTCAAATCCCATTCAAAAAAGGTGACTTGGTATTCTTTAATCCGAGCATATTCCATGCCGCCGGGGGAAATAACACTTCTGAACCACGACTGGTCAATTTACTGCAAGTCTCCGCGGCACTAGCAAAGCCTATGGAGCACATTGACTTTGTCGGATTAGTGAGACATGTCTACCCACACTTATTAGACCAAACCGACGAGGCCCTCGTTGCCAGAGCAATTCGCGCTCTGGTCGATGCCTATCCGTTCCCGAGTAATCTTGATCGTGACCCGCCCAGCGACGACTGGCTTGGTGAACTCGAGACCAGCTGGCTCCTTGAGGCATGGAGGGTGAAAGAGACGCCTGAGGTAGTGCTCGCTGCTTATACTGAACGTCGAGAAAAACGCACCTACAACACACCCTAAAATCGCTGTTTCCTCTCTGGCCCATGCAGAAGCATGGTAGTTTAAATACACAGAACTAATCATCGTCTAGGTTATCAACATGAGTGAAGTCAAAACGCGCCTTACATTTGCCAAGACCGTCGTTCAGGAAGCGGGAATGAGTGCGTTAAAAGAATTTGCGCATTGGAAAGATCTTGCGATCACAGAGAAGGGCGCCCAAGACTTCGTCTCCGAGGTGGATAAGGCGACAGAACGGTTTTTGCGGTCCAAAATACAAGACCATTTTGCAGACGACGGAATCGTCGGTGAGGAATACGGACGGACAAATAATCTGGCAGGGTTTCAGTGGGTGCTCGATCCGATTGACGGAACGGCGAACTACATTTCCGGGGTACCCGCTTGGTGTATCGTCGTCGCGCTCGTTAGAGATCAAGAAACAGTAGGCGGTGTTATTTATGACCCTAACAATGACGAATTGTTCTCCGCCGAGCTCGGTCACGGTGCGTTCCTGAACGACCGTCGTCTCGGTTCCAAAAAAGAGTCCCGGCTAGACGTTAGCACGGTCAGCCTAGGCTACTCAGGGCGGACCACAACCAAACCGGTGGTAGCAGTAATCAACGAGATCTTTAAACTCGGCGGAGTATTCAGCCGAAACGGATCGGGGGCCTTATCTCTAGCCCATGTCGCAGATCAGAGATATAGCGGCTATATTGAACATCACATGAACGCCTGGGATTGCCTTGCTGGACAGTTATTAGTTAAAGAGGCGGGCGGTTTGGTGGAAGACCAAAATGCGCAGGAAATGATTGACTACGGTGGTCGTGTTATCGCTGGCTGGCCTGGGGTATTTGAGCCTTTACTTAGAATGGCTGATCAATGTTTCGGCGATGACGATCTGGTCAGGACGGCACTAGGCAAGAGCCCCTCCCCTTGAAGGTAATAAATACCTCACTACCCTCTGGCTTGAGCGGTGACGTGGTGTCCTCGATAGCGAATACCTCACCAAATGTACCGACAATTGTGTACTCATAGTGACTGCCCACGTAGGACACTTTCTTGACAGTTCCCGACAGCACGTCGGGATTGCTCTCCGAAGACAGCGCAATGTTCCGCGGCCGCACCGCCAAACGAGGCTCTCTGTCCTCGGGTACGACATTCCCGACAGTAAATTGGTAATTATCTATTCGCACCGAGGATTCACTTTCACCACGCGAGAGGACATCACAACCTAAAATATTCGCCTCACCAATAAAGTCAGCAACAAACACAGAATTGGGTCGGTCGTACAAATCCACCGGGGTTCCAATCTGTGCAATCTTCGCCTTATCCATCACCACAATCTTGTCTGACACAGCCAAAGCCTCTTCCTGGTCATGCGTCACGTAGACAACGGTAAGCCCGAGACCGATTTGCAATTCCCGAATCTCCTCTCGGACCTGGCGACGGAGCTTCGCGTCGAGATTCGATAGCGGCTCATCGAATAACAAGACCTGTGGCTCGAGCACGATAGCTCTCGCCACGGCGACACGTTGCTGCTGGCCCCCAGAAAGCTCGGATGGGAGCCTCTTCTCAAACCCTTTTAGGCCAACCAAGTCCATCCCGGATAGAGTTCTCTCCGCGATCTCGTCACGATCCATCCCCGAATTTACCAGCCCGTAGGCAATGTTTTCTTGCACCGACATATGCGGGAACAGCGCATAGGACTGGAAAACCATAGCGATATCTCTCTGGGTAGCCGGCAAGTCAGTGACGTCCTCCCCGCCAACGAAAATTCTTCCTGCGGTAGGCAGCTCGAGACCCGCAATCATCCTGAGAGTCGTAGTCTTCCCGCAGCCTGATGGCCCGAGGAGTGTCGCCAATGTTCCAGCCTCGACGGTGAGATCAATATCGCCTACAGCGACCGCATCCTTCCCATAGATTTTTGAAACGCCTTCAAATCTTACATCTGCGGCATTCGTTTTAATGACTTGACTCATATCGATTCCAGTTCTGCATGGCGTCGCCCAATTTTTGTTCGACCGACCAAGAATTGTAAAAGAAGGATCGCTAACAGCATCACAACGATCAGGGTCGTCGAATAAGCGATAGCGAGCCCATAATCATTATTTTCGACTCGCCCAATAATGTAGCTCGTGGCCATGTCGTATTCGGCAGACACCAGGAAGATTACTGCCGAAATCGCCGTCATTGCACGTACAAAAGAATAAACTAGCGCTGCAACTGTCGCTGATTTCAAGAGCGGCATAATCACGTGCCGAAGCGTCGCCCATGTCGACGCCCCCAATGTTGCAGAGCTCTCATCCAGCGACTTATCTATCTGAGTCATCGACGCGATTCCAGCCCTAACACCCACCGGCATGTTACGGAATATAAAGCTGATCACCAAAATGAGCCCTGTGCCGGTAATCTCAATAGGGGGTACATTGAAAGCAAGAATATAACTGACACCAATGACGGTACCCGGAATCGCAAAAGACAGCATAGTCCCAAACTCAAACGCATTTTGGCCGTGGAATTTCTGCCGGGTTAGCAAATAGGCTGTAAGAAGCCCGACAGCTGCCGTAAATGGAGCGGCAGTCACTGAAATCATCATCGTGGTCCAAAAACTATCCCACGCGGCGCCCGACCAAATTATGCCGTCCTTCCAATCTAGACCAAAGGCTGTGATATAGTGTTTAAACGTTAGCGTGTTATTAACTCCCCACAGCTCTACAACCGACCCATATAAGATCATTCCGTAAACAACAAACGTGAAGACTGTCCATAGAGAAACGATAGAAATCGCTGGGATCGCAACCCGCTTAGGCAGCTGTATAGGAATTCCCGAGTCACCCTTGCCTGTTACGGTGACGTAGCTCTTTTTCCCGAGCCAAAATCGCTGGAAATAGAAGGCCAACAAGGTGAACCCAAGTAGGATCGTTGCTAGAATCGCCGCACCGCTCTGATCATACTGGGCGCCCACAATAGCAAAGAAAATTTCTGTCGACAGCACATCCAGATTTCCTCCTAAGACCAGCGGATTACCAAAATCCGCCATGCTCTCAATGAAACCGAGTAAGAATGCGTTAGCTAAGCCCGGCCTGATCAGCGGTAAGGTGACGGTTTTAAAGCTCGTCCACCGGTCCGCACGCAATGTCTGGGCAGCCTCTTCAAGGCTCGGTGAGACGCTCTCGACGACGCCAATCAGAACTAAAAATGCGATTGGTGTGAACGCCAATGTCTGTGCGATCAATACACCCGTGAACCCGTAAACCCATCTGGTGGGGTTCAGTCCCAACCACTCCGCAACTGTCGTTGTAACGGCACCGCTTAGCCCGAACAACAAGATGATCGCGAGCCCGATCACGAACGGTGGGGTGATGATTGGGACAACTGACAACGCCCTGAGTATTTTATTAAAACGGAACCCAGTCCTGACAATTATGAGGGCAAAACAAAGGCCAAGAACCGTTGTGATCACCCCAACAGATACAGCCAATAAAAAGGAGTTGATCGCTACGCCGCAGGGCCCGGCCCCAACCAAGCAATCCACTTGCCATAGTTTTTGCTCGACAAGTCTCTGGAAAAACAATAACAGCGAGCCCCCACCGTCTTCGGTCCGAAAAGCCGACATCAACATGATAAAAATCGGGAAAAATACGAACACAGAGACAACCGCGGTCACCAAACCGATCGCCCCGGTCACGAACAGGTCTGCGCCCTTACGCGGCCTCGAGGCCAACCCATGACAGAAGATCATTAACGCCGCAACTGTAAATATCAGACCGCCATAACCCATCCCGTACTGACGAGCGTCCAGCGATCCAAACAGTTCACCCAACCAGCCGGTGGTCCACCCCCGTATCCCGATCGACAAACCCTGGGTAACCACCAAAATGAGCGTCGAGAGCCCGGTGATCATCAGTAATCTTGAATAGCTCGGATTTGCCCGCGGCAGCCGGAACGCAAAACCACTCAAGAGGAAAGTCAACAGGCTAGGAAGGATCCATAAAGAATCACCCTGCGATATCAGGAACAAGCCGGAAGGGTTATCAGACGAAAATAGTGGAAAAGATATTACCCACCCGAGTGTCCAAAAATCCTCCAGTCCGTACCAAGGTAGGAGCAAGTAACCGGCGATCCCAACGAGCAACCAAAGTCGCAAGTTGGAATCAATACCGGCTTTTTGTAAGTCGCGTTTCAACGCTTACTCAATAAACTACTTTATTGAGGCAATGTAGAAACGTCATCGTCCCATTTTTTTAGTAAGCGCTTGCGCTCGGCGCTCGAACCATACTTCTTGAAGTCGTAATCGATGAGCTTGATTGATGCCAGGTTTGGAGCCGAGGGACTGGTCTTAGAGCCCTTGTTCGAAGGGACCTGGAACGCCTTCACCTGCAGCGCGAGAGACTGCGCGTCTGCTGACAGTGCCCAATCATAGAACTTCTTCGCCGAATCCATGTTGCGGGCGCCGTCGATGATTGACATCGAACCAATCTCGTAACCAGTGCCCTCACACGGCGCTACCACCTTTATCGGGAAACCGGAGACAGCCTGCTTCACGGCGTCATGCATGAACACGATACCGACGGTTGATTCACCACGCGCGGACGCTTTGATTGGCGCCGAGCCTGACTTGGTGTATTGATTCACGTTCTTGTGGAGACCCTTCATATAGTCAAAGCCGCCGCCCTCGCCAAAGAGCTGCATCATAGTCGCTAGGGTCGTATACGCGGTACCGGAAGAGTTTGGATTAGCGATCTGCACGTGGCCCTTAAATTCAGGCTTCAAAAGGTCCTTCCAGCAGCTAGGCGCAGGGAGGTTATTCTTTTTCAAAAGATCAGCGTTGTAGCCATATCCAAGCGCGCCAGAGTATATACCAATAGTCCGGTCACCTGCGCTCTTCGCTTGGCTGATGGCCCAGTCCTGTAACTCTCCCCTCATCGGAGACACGTAGGGTGCGGTGAGCTTTTCTTCAGCCGCCTGCAAGTGCGGATCACCGGTACCGCCCCACCAAACGTCTCCCTTAGGATTAGCTGATTCCGCACGAATTTGCGCGAACGTTTCTCCAGATGACTTGCGTTGCATCTTGACGTTGATACCAGTCTTCTCCTCGAATGTCTTCGACATCAACTGACACCAGTCCTCTTGGGCAGAACAATATAAATTAAGCGTAGCCGCCTGAGCGGTGTGAGCGAGGGCAGCGACTGACACTGCGAGTAACACTTTTTTCATTATTAAGTCCTTTTAATCTTTTTTTTAGATTTCGTCTTGGCAACGAAGCGTAAATGTTTACCAGAAATATCCTTGGCTTGTCATCTTTCTGTAACATCACCGTGTTTTTATCATAAATTAGTCGCGATTCGAGGCTATCCATGAAGCAACAACCGGTCCGCAGAGTATTAGTTGTCGATGACGAGCCGGCCGTTCGTGGGATGCTGACAGCCTCTCTGGAGATGGCTGGCTTTAAAGTTGTTGAAGCAGAAAGCGCCTCATCCGCGTTACACGAAATAGCGAACTCAGCACCCGA
>PBZM01000078.1 GCA_002731015.1 Gammaproteobacteria bacterium | reverse complement strand
GGTTTACGAGATTAGTCCTCGCTTATGGACGTAAAGTCGTTAAATCGACTTGGTTGGGTTTGATGTTGGTTTTTGCTCTCATTGCTAGTTCTGTAGTTGCGCTTGTATTCATGATGCTACCACTTGACTACCTGCCAGACGGAAATCGAAACTTCGTTTTCGGACGTATTTCAGTTCCACCTGGGTATACCCGTGAGGCTACCTTGAATTTCGCTCAATCTATGGAAGATGTTGCGCGTCCTTTGTGGGAACAGCCAAATCCTGAGAACTTACCCCATATTGATCGTTTCTTTTTTGTTGCATACAACGGTGGGGCCTTTGCTGGTGCAGCGACCGAAGATGCTGGACGGATTCGTGAATTGATCCCGGTCTTATCGGAACCAGTATCCAAAGCACCGGGTGCAAGGGCTTTTGTGACGCAGGCCTCGCTTTTTGGTCGATCGGTTGGGGGGTCGCGGGGTATTTTGATTGATGTGATGGGCCCCGATTATAAGACAGTGGAACCTGCCTTTCGTTTGATACGTCGGCAGGTGGGTGAATTATTTCCGCGAAAGGCGGGACATCAGCTCCGAGTACGGCCATCTGAGAATGCGGTCAGTCCTGAACTCGTTGTAAGGCCAAATCCGGACGCGTTGGCACGGGCTGGGGTATCAGCCAGAGATTTTGCTCAAGCTTTGGATGTTTATAACGATGGGATTCTTGTCCGCGAAATTCCTTTACGTGGTGAGTTGGTTGAGCTGGTTTTGACCAGCCAAACTCGTGAAACAGCTAAAATCGAGGATATTGAAGATATTCCGGTTATTGCTCGAGATGGTTCATTGGTAAAAGTCGGTCAGCTTGCTAAGGTATCAATCGAGTCAGCACCTAATCAGCTTTTGCGTAAGGCAGGTCGACGTACCGTGACTATTCAACTCCGATTACATGAATCTATTCCATTGGAAACAGCAATCGCCGAGATTAACTCGAAAGTTATAATTCCCTTTAATATCGATTCTAATGACGGTGTAAGGCTCGAATTATCTGGCGCAGCTGACGATTTATCTAAAGCTTGGGGTGCAGTGCAAGCCAACGTGATTCTGGCAATTGCAGTGATCTATCTATTGTTGGTAGTTCTTTTGAGAAGTTTCGTAATGCCTCTAATTATTCTAATAACTGTTCCCATTGCCGCGACAGGTGGCATGTTGGCGCTCGCACTACTAAATCTAGTTATGGATCAACCGCTCGATATGTTGACAATGCTCGGCTTCATTATTCTGACTGGGGTAGTAGTAAATAATGCAATTCTGATGGTGGAGCAGACGCTCTGGCATTTCCAGCATGAAGGTATGGGGTCGGTCGACGCGATTTTAGAAGCCACACGTAATCGGATCCGTCCTATCTTCATGTCAACATTAACTAGCCTATTTGGTTTGCTGCCTTTGATTGTATTTCCCGGCGCCGGATCTGAACTTTATCGGGGAATTGGAATCGTGGTTTTTGGTGGGCTTTTATTATCAACTGTACTTGTGTTGTTTTTCATTCCACCATTGATCGCCGTTTTGATGAGACGGTTAAAGCCACAAGCACCACTTGGTGATATGACCGAAGAGATGGCATCGCCGCTTTCGCAAACAGCCTGACGAGAAGCCCGAGATTCTGTAGACTCTTGGCTTTTCGAAATCACCGAGATCATTCATGGAAGTTAACGCCCGTAACACAATGATGGCAGAACTAGAGGCGCGCACAGACGTGCTGAGGGGGTATCTTTGACTATATTGCAAAACGCGAACGGCTCGATGAAGTCAATCTAGAACTAGAGGATCCGAATGTCTGGAATAATCCTAAGACAGCCCAAGCACTTGGCCGTGAGCGAGCTAGTCTTGAAACAGTAGTTGAGACCATCGACGACCTTATGCAGAGTCTGGATGATCAGAAAGAACTTACCGCCATGCTAATTGAGGAAGGCGATGAAGACGCCCTTGCTGAAGTCGACGAGGAGCTCGAGCGCCTCGAGAAACTAGTCGATGAACTCGAGTTTCGCCGAATGTTTTCGGGAGAAGTCGACAGTAATAACTGCTACCTCGATATTCAGGCGGGCTCGGGCGGAACTGAGGCCCAAGATTGGGGAAACATGTTACTCCGAATGTACCTTCGTTGGGCCGAAAAGAGGGGCTTTAGGGTTGAAGTGGTGGAAGTATCAGAAGGCGAAGTCGCAGGTATCAAGAGCGCTACTATTCACATACAAGGCGAGTATGCTTACGGCTGGGTAAGAACAGAGTCTGGTGTTCACCGGTTAGTTCGCAAGAGCCCGTTTGATTCTGGGGCGCGACGTCATACCTCTTTCTCGTCGATCTTTGTTTCTCCCGAAATTAATGACGACGTTGAGATTGAAATCGATCCATCAACTCTGCGTATCGATACATATCGGGCGTCGGGTGCGGGCGGTCAGCACGTTAACAAAACGGACTCTGCTGTCCGGATTACTCATGAGCCGAGCGGAATCGTAGTGCAATGTCAAAGCCAGCGTTCACAGCATCAAAACAAAGATTTTGCAATGAAACAGCTGCGCGCCAGGTTGTACGAGCGTGAAATGGATGTGCGCAGGGCAGAAGCGCAAGCAGTCGAAGATTCAAAAGCGGATATTGGTTGGGGCAGCCAAATACGATCGTATGTGTTGGATTCCAGTCGCATAAAGGACTTACGGACCGGGATTGAGACCTCCAACACACAAGCAGTGCTCGATGGCGCTTTGGATCCATTTATTGAGGCTAGTTTGAAGCAAGGACTGTGAATGACAGAACAAAATAAAACTGAAGTTGAAGTTGAAGAAAATCAACTTATTGCAGAAAGGTACAAGAAACTGGCCCTAATTCGGGACACAGACCAACCCACGTTTCCAAATGATTTTCGTCGAACCCATTTAGCTTCCGTGTTGATGGAAGTATACGGCGATACGGACACAGAAAGACTCACCGAGAGTCGCGAGGAGGTAGCTATCTGTGGACGAATCATGTTGCGCAGGATTATGGGAAAAGCCAGCTTCTTAACTATTCAAGACACTAGTGGTCGGATTCAATTGTATGCGAGGAAAGCTGATCTACCTGAAGGAGTATACGACGACTTTAAAACTTGGGATCTCGGCGACATTGTTGGTGGAAGAGGGAGGCTGTTTAAAACTAATTCTGGAGAACTATCAGTTCACTTGACAGAGATACGACTTCTCACCAAGTCATTACGCCCATTGCCGGACAAGCATAAAGGTTTGGCGGATACAGAACTCAGGTATCGGCAGCGTTATGTGGATCTTATGACTAATAAGGAAACGCGTGAGGTCTTTACCTTACGCTCTAAAGTCATAACAGCAATCCGCCATTTCTTCGAGTCGCGCGGATTTTTGGAAGTCGAGACTCCAATGTTACAGGTAATCCCCGGTGGCGCGACCGCTCGGCCATTCATCACACACCATAACGCGCTCGATATTGATATGTATCTGAGAATTGCGCCCGAACTATTCTTGAAACGTTTGGTGATCGGAGGTTTCGAACGTGTATTCGAGATTAACCGGAACTTTCGTAATGAAGGCCTGTCAACGCGTCATAATCCTGAATTTACCATGCTCGAATTCTACTGGGCCTATGCAGACTACTGCGATCTTATTCATGTGACGGAAAAGCTACTCCGTGAAGTCGCAAAAAAAGTGTGCGGTAAGACAGTTTTTGCCCTTGAGGATGGCTCTCAGGTGGATCTAGAACAGCCATTTGATGCCATGACAGTTAAAGAAGCTATTTTGAAATATAGCGATAAGGCGACAGATGCAATTTTAGATGATCTGGCACAAGCAAAAGCACTTGCCAGATCTCTGAATTTGAAGATCGAGTCATCATGGGGGCTAGGTAAGGTGCAAATCGAAATCTTCGAGGCCGTCGCCGAAGAACGATTGATGCACCCTACCTTTATTACAGAATATCCGGCCGAGGTTAGTCCGCTGGCTCGTCGTAACGATATGAATCCTTTCGTGACCGACCGATTTGAATTCTTTATTGGCGGTCGCGAAATCGCTAACGGCTTTAGTGAGTTAAACGATGCAGAAGATCAAGCGGAACGTTTTCAGAAGCAACTAGCTCAAAAATCCGACGGCGACGATGAGGCAATGTTCTATGATGATGACTATTTGCGAGCGCTTGAATATGGGTTACCGCCTACAGCTGGAGAGGGAATTGGGATTGATCGATTAGTAATGTTCTTAGCGGAACAACATTCTATTCGCGATGTAATTTTGTTCCCAGCGATGCGGCCGCAGGTTTAATTCTGTATGTCTTATGAACAAATACCTTTGATCATACACCTACCTGAGGCAAAGGGATCCGTTGCAACGGGAGGCGGCAAGTGAACCCGTGGATAGCGCATCTTGAAAATCAAGACCTCAAATGGATAGTCGATTTTGGCCAAGGCATATACTGTGACCCAGGAGTTTCCGTTTTATTTCCCAACCCAACATTAATCTTATATGGAGAACTAGAGTGTCGCGGTCATGTGAGAGGTAGTGGGGCATTGCTTGGAATCTCAGAATGGTACCTCGAAGCTGAGAGAAGTTCGCTTTGGCAGGTAACTATGCCGGTCTGGGGGCTTGAACTACCACTCACTCAAAAACATAGGAGAACTTGGAGTATTGCTCTTGCCATTGCAATGTCTGCTGAAATCAGACTTTCTCAACCGGATGCATCAGGTCTCGCTGATGTCGAGGCTGCGCAGCTGAAATTTCGATATGTCGTGGGTCAGCTAGAGACCACGTTGTGGGGGATTTAAGTGGCTGAAGAATTCCGCCAGTCGACTACTGATAATTTGGGACTCCCACGACGGATGTGGTGGTTATGGCCTTTCGTCGCGTTGTTAATCGTGATTTGGGCTATCAGTCTATGGGCGGTTCGCGTGGTAGATACTGAGATAGCCCTAGGTGTTGTGACATCACATCGTGGTCTTGGAACCTCCGCTCAGGCTGAAGTAGCCCTCTTTGTCCCGTCTTCAATCAAGACACGCGTGCTCGGCGAGAGAGTGAATGTAGGCTGTCAAGGTATTAATCTCGAGGGTCGGGTGTTCACGGAAAGTGGTGATGTCTTATCTATTCAAGATATTCGCGACTGGGTTGGAAGTCGCCTTCTTGCTGAACGACTTTTCAGTCAAGGTGTTCGGTTACAGCAGGTGGTCACAGAAGCCGATTTACAAATCCCACCACCGGGCGAACATTGTGACGTCACAGTTATTAGCGGCCGAGTTCGTCTACTTGAGCTTTTAGGCCGTAGTTTGAATCCATGACGGCAATACTCGATGGGCTAATCGCTACAGGTGCGACTTTTGAGGCAGTTGCCGATGAAGCTGGTTCTCTTGGTTACAGACTTAAAGAGCGACGGGTAAAGCCTCCGGTAGCTGGCTCTATTTTTGTTGATCAAACTGGTCTTTTGCATCGCGTTCGTTATCGATGTTTCGGTTGGGTCATTAGCATTGATGGGGATACTAGACTGCACCTCGTGCGATGGAAGAAAGCATTTGCTGTCGGGGGCTATATTCTTGAGCCAGATGTCGCTGACCATACCCTGACTGTTCAGTGGTTAGCCCTCGCGCTTGTGGTATTCGCTCGACTTTTACTGGTCGTTCTCGTCAGTATTTTACAGCAGGTGAACGATGTCACGTTGGCTCCCCTTTGGATACTCAGCGGTTTGATTCTTGCTTCGACAAGCTATACTTCAATCACACTTATTCATCGTTCTCAGTGGCATGACTTGGAGGCAGCGTTAGCAACGATGGCCCCCGATTGGATTCCTCGTTTATCGCGAGATGTTGGTGGACGAGTTCTGGCGCTCGCGACCATCTTTAGCATGTTGATTCTCGATCTTATTTTGGCTTTGTCAGCAGCGATCTGGGTTGTTGGTGTTGGATTTTTGTTTTTGGATTTGATGCCCACCAGACATTTTAAACAGGCAAAAGCACTGACCCATGCACCACAAGTGCAAACGATTCGAGAACCGCGCGAGGTTATGGCGAAACTCAAATATTTATTGAATATCTCGGGCCAAGGCGTGCACGTTTTGAAGACTCACTCTCCTGAAACGTTACTCTTTGCTAGTGAACAATTGGTGCGTAGAGATGAGCCCATTACGGTACTTGGACCTGAAGCTGAATTTTTACCGGGAACCTTACGTAGTAATTTTGCTTGGGATGCGAGCGAAATAGGTGATTATCACTTTAGTAATCTGATGGAATTGATAGGTTTACGGCATTGGCGAAAAAGGTTTGGTGGATCTCTGAACTACCAAATTGGTCCAAATAATCAGGGTTTGTCTTCATCTGAAGCTGCCGCACTTCAGGTGGCAAGAGCCTTAGCTCAGGGTGCGGACACATTGATCTTGGTTGATGCACTTGCATCAATGTCAGCCGATCGACAAATGGAACTTTTGAATCGATTGGCTGCAGCAAATCGTCGTATTTTCGTATACTCAAGTGTTTCGGATTTATGGGAAGGCGAAGTCATTGAGCTCGACTGAACAGCAGGTATTTTACTTGAGCGCCGGAAAAGTTTCTGCGGGTTTGGCACGGGACCGACTTTGGCAGGTCAAAGAAGGTTCGGCTTACCTTCGCCTAATTATCGAGGACCAAGAAGCAGGGACTATGCCAGTCCCAGAATCTGGATGGTTTTTGGTTCCCGAAAGCGAATTTCTGCGAATCCAATTAGTGGCAGAAACTCAAATCTCATTTGAAAGCCGACTTCCTCTTGCTCTTATCCCTCGATTGGGTGATCTTGGCCGGAATCAGCTAATTCGGCCGATTCGTCAAATGTTGGCGGCAGCTGGAGTCGATGACAGTCTTATCGATTGGATCGTTAAACTTTCTCAGCCAAGCTTTCGCTCCTGGTTTGGTGAATCTCTAGACTACGCGATTCAACGTAAACAGCCCATGTCGCCCGATATTGAGATCCCCCTGATCGCTGATCATGCGCCACGCACTGCTTTCGAGGATGGGTCTGTGATAGAAGAGCGAAGAGACATGTGGGTTTTGTGTGTAGTCGCACTTCTGTCGATGGTATCCGTGAGCAGCTGGCTAGCTGCTCTAGTCGCCATCGAGGCATCTGGATTCTCACTCAGCTACAGTTACAGTGCAGTAGCAGTTGGCTCTGTAGGATTAATAGCTGGATCAGTCTGGGCCATAAATCAATTGGATAGCAGATTTCTTGATGTCCGACCAGCGGGCTTAGCGGCTTCCCTAGCGATGATTATCCTAATCTTGCTATTCGAAGCACCCGTACTAGCATTATCAATAATATTTTCCGGTAGCTTAATTGCGGGTTCCTATTGGGTCTATGTACAAAAATTACTGCCCGAACTGCCAGCGATTGATCAGCCGATGAGCTGGTTATCAATGCGATTAGCGCGTGATGGTGTGCCATCTGTTCGCGAACGCGTGCTTGAGGTTTGGGACCAGGCTAGCCAATGGGTAATTGCGAGGATTGAACTAGTCGCTGAATACAGTCGGTTTAGCCGTTCAGTTATCTCTGCGAGCCTTGTTATTCCTGCGATTGCGTCAACAGACCAAAGCCGACCGATTGTACTAGCAGGTCTGGCACTTGCTGCCCTGATACTGTTGGAACGGCTGCGCGCGGCGATGCCAGTTAGCGTTGAAACGGAACCAAAAATTCAGCCGACTTCAAAAGTGCGTCCATTAGCGTTGGGAGGGGAGGTTGAATATGATGGGATCGTCTATCGTCGTCATGCTGGGGGCGCACCATTATTTGATCAACTGAATTTCCATTGCGCTGATAATAGCTTGGTCAGGATAACTTCAGCGGAAGGTGCTGGCTTATCTACCCTAAAGCATTTACTTACTAGACAAGTCTCACCTGAGCGAGGTTTGGTTCGCGTGGGTGGAGTGGATGTGGCGCGACTTGACCCCGAGGTTCTTGCCTACTCGGTTATCATGCTTGACCATCCTCTCGATTCTGAGGTCTCAACTGTCGGCGAATGGTTATTCATTGAATCTGGCATTGATCCGTCAACACTCGAGATGCATTTACAGAGATTGAGAGCGAGTTATTGGATTGAATCCTTACCGGATCGGTTGAACGCGCCGCTTGGCGCACTTTGGTCGATGTCGGGTCCCCTTGGCTTAAATCGGTTAAAACTAGCACGTGCACTGTCTCGTCCAGGCCAACTTATGTGGCTTGATCACTGGCTAGTTGGCCTTGATCCATCAGCGCGAGCACACGTTATTCGCAGTCTCGTGGAGCGTTCAGGCACACGGTTTGTTGTCGATAGGAATGAGTTATTGAAGCGGGAAGCTTCGATTCATTGGGAACTTACGAATGCTTGAGCAGCAACTATTCCTTGCTGCTTTGACAGAACAAGAATATCGCCATTGGCTTGATAATGCCGGGATCAAGAAGCTGAGAGCTGGAGAAACCTTGATTGCAGAAGATGATTTTCCAGATATCTTTTTGGTACTACGCGGTCAGTTTGCGATGCGTCGTGGAGAGCGATCGCCCGGCATCGTTGGCCTTGATGAGTTCTTGACGGGCTGGATGACTGACCGGGAATGGATGGCAGATCGGGCTATGACGCTGATTTATCTAGATTCAGGACGTTTTGGACAGATGCTCTCAGTAGAACCTAGGCGAAAGCATTTGTTTCACGAAAGCGTAACGCCGATGCTAGCGGGGCGGTTATATAGTGATCTGTGTGAAGTCACAGAAGTGCCTTTGGCTTTAACTCGAGGCTTTGAGCGGGGCGTGAGACGCTTCTATCAACTAAGACAGAACTTTCTGAAGTGAAAGTCGCGATAGGTTCGTTTCATGGGCACATTACATATGCAGCCTTGGTAACGCCTTCTTACAGGCATTTTTAGTCCTCTTAAGGCCGAAAAATACCAGCGTTCTTATCGTTTTCTCTGCACTCAACTTCGACCAAGAACGCTCGGTCGTTGGTCTGCTTTCGAATCCACTGATCGACATATTCAAAAATAAATTTAGAGGTACGCTCCATACTGACATTAGGCATTACTCTCAAATCGATAATTTGTTTGTCATGGAGACTACGGAACGTTTCAATTTCAGGGTCATCCTCGTTAATGAGCGTAGTGTGATCGAACCAGTGAGAGAGCCACGACTTAATCTCGGCGAAGTTTCCAAAATCGACACCAAAACCCGATTCCGTTAGGTTGTGACAGCCAAAAGTCAATTTAAAGCTACGTGAGTAGCCATGAATAAACTTACAATGTCCTTCATGCTGCCACTGGCGATGACTGCATGGGAAGTTATCGAAGGTTTTAATCGTTTGGTAAATGGTCATGAGAAAAGTATACGAGGTTTCGTTATCCCTATGAATTGGAATTCTCCGCTACATCCAGAATTTTCGACTACGGATAATCGTCGCTTTTCAGTTAATCGTGTATTTTGCATCGCTAAGAACTACGAAGAACATGCTAAGGAAATGGGTGGCGAGGTTGATCGTGAGTCACCTTCCTTTTTTCAGAAAAGTTTTGATGCGGTAACTTTTGAACCGAATGTTCGTTATCCCACGCATACCGACGACCTGCATCACGAAGTCGAGTTAGTTGTAGTTGTGGGTAGAGGTGGGTTTAATCTCAGTTTGGAGGATGCCGAAGCGGTTGTCTTTGGTTACGCAGTGGGACTTGACTTCACTCGTCGCGATCGTCAAACGGAGGCTAAAGCAAAAGGCCGTCCATGGGAAGTTGCGAAGAATTTTGATGATTCCGGTGCTGTAGGTATTGTGACGCCCAAAACGGACATCGGATTGATCCATGACGCCGTGATTACTCTCGAAGTAAATGGTGAAATAAGACAATCTGGCGATATCAAACAAATGGCATATAACGTAACCGAATTGATAGCGTTTCTATCGACTCTTCAAGAGCTAAAAGCTGGTGATTTGATTTATACGGGGACACCGTCAGGAGTCGGCCGGGTTCTCCGTGGTGATCGCCTTGTCGGTAAAATCGACGGATTGGTCGATCTAGATATTTGTCTAGTCTAAGATAAGGGGAAGCCAAGCCGACGGAGGAATTTTTTTTCAAACTCCCAAAAGTAACTAAACTGGCCCGCTAACGTACCAATTATGATTAGTAAGAACTGATAAATTGGGAAGATGACGAGGATACGTATCGGCCAAAATACCCAGGGAGAAAGGCCTTCTGTGTTTATCAGAAAAAAATCTAACACTGGTCCCGCGACAATTACGGCTACTGAACCTGTTACCGCAAATACGACAAAAATGACTACCAACTGCCAACGGGATTCGGCTTTAAATAGGATCATTAGTTTTTGCATATTTCCATCTCAGACAGATAGGTCAATTTCATTCTGATCACAGCGCTAGAGATCTCGCTCGCTCTTTTGCCATCATAGCCTGGATTCTATCACCGGCCGCGGCATAACAATAACTAAGCAGTAACTCGCTAACTGGATCGGCTGGGTTTAGGGAGCGGGCTTTCAGAGCAGACTGGATAGCCTTATTTGTCTGTTTGCTTGCGACCAGTAATTCCGCGTGAAGTCGCCACATACTGTGCTCATTGGGAAAACGTTCAAGTGCGCGTCGCGCATACTTAAGTGCTAGCGAGAAGTTTCCGTCGGCGCCCGCCTTGCGAGCTTCAGAAACAAGTTTCAATCCGGCCTCGTGCTGCTTTATCTCATCTTTCGCTTGCTTAAACTCAGGGCTCGTTATTTGGCCTTTGATTGGGTACTTAGAGACTTCTGATTTGATTGCGGTTAGACGCTCTCGGCTGATTGGATGGGTGCCTAAAAGTTTCTGAGCGATAGAGTTCCCGCCTGCACCGAGTTTTACCAGTTTTTCTTGCATGCCGATCGCACCACGTGGATCAAATCCGGCACGGACCATTAAGTCAACGCCAACACGATCTGCCTCAAGCTCGTTGGACTGACTGTACTGCCCCATTAAGATGTTTTGGCCGAGGCCTATTAGCTTGTTAGAGCCGGCTTGTACCCCAGGTTCGGCTATTCCAATCTCAATAATCTGTGCAGCCAGGCCGACCAGTGCCCCAAATGTCTCCCGTCCGGTGCTATGAAGTTCAATACTATGCGCCATTTCGTGTCCCAAAACAGAGACTAGTTCGGCCTCTGTCTCGACTGCATTGATCAACCCGTAGTTCACACCCATTTTTCCGCCTGGGAGAGCCCAAGCATTTATAGATCCATCATTAACTAAACGGATTTCCCAAGGGAGAGGAGAGTTAGCCGTCACCGCGAGGCGTTGGATTAACATGTTTAGGTAGTCGGTCGTGACTTGGAGTTGGGTAAGGTCGCCGCCTGATTGTGCGAGTGCGAATGGATAGTGGCGTTGCCCTTTTTGAATTTCTTTTCTAGGGTCTGTGACCACTTCTACGACTGAATCGATGGGGTCCCTAATTGGGTTCTGACACCCGGTTAGTCCTGTCGCTAAAAAAATCAGGATGAGTACGATCAGTCTCATAACCGCTTTAAGGGGATGATGTTCTGTTGACTCGTGGCATTCGAAATACCCACATTATTTCTTATAAGGGCCTGCTCGGCGCGGTAGCTTGAACGAACCATTGGTCCTGATATAACCTCAAGGAATCCACGTTCAAGACCCCATTCACGATAGCGGTTAAATTGTTCAGGGGTGACATACCGATCGATCGGTAAATGGTTAATCGTTGGTCTCAAATACTGACCGAAGGTAACGATATCTACGTCATGCTCACGCATGTCGTCCATGGCTTGTTTGATTTC
>PBZM01000077.1 GCA_002731015.1 Gammaproteobacteria bacterium | reverse complement strand
ATTGAGACGTTCGGCACTTCCCAATTGACCAACTCACAACTGGATCAGCTGGTTCGTGCGCACTTTGATTTGCGCCCGAGAGCAATTTCAACCATGCTCGATTTGAACCGCGCGATTTATCGCCCGACGGCCGCTTACGGCCACTTCGGGCGAAACGATTTGGATTTAACTTGGGAGCGCACAGATCGTGCCCAAGCACTGGCTGAAGCGGCCGCAAAGCTGTAACTGAAACGAGAGGCAACACCATGAGCGCACTAGCAAAAGATGTTTTAAAGGGTGATTACAAAATCAAGGATGTGACACTAGCAGACTGGGGACGAAGAGAAATCCGTTTGGCAGAAAACGAGATGCCAGCCTTGATGCGATTGCGTGAAAAATACGCGGCGGAACAGCCGTTAAAGGGTGCCAAAATCATCGGCTGTATCCACATGACCGTGCAAACAGCGGTCCTAATTGAAACTTTGATCGTACTCGGTGCCGCTGTCCGCTGGAGCTCTTGTAATATTTTCTCAACACAAGACGAAGCAGCCGCCGCGATGGTCGCCGCTGGCGTTCCGGTCTATGCATGGAAGGGCCAGACCAATGAGGAAGGTGAGTGGTGCATCGAACAGACGATCCTGAAAAATGGCAAGCCGTGGGATGCCAATATGCTACTCGACGATGGCGGAGACCTGACAGCGATGGTCCATGAAAAGTATCCACAAATGCTAGATCGCATTCACGGTGTGACAGAAGAGACAACGACAGGTGTGCACCGCTTGGTCGAAATGTTAAATAACGGCGAACTAAAGATCCCTGCAATCAACGTCAATGACTCGGTAACAAAGTCAAAAGTTGATAATAAATATGGGTGTCGTCATTCCTTGAATGATGCGATAAAACGGGGTACGGACATGCTCCTATCAGGCAAACGCGCCCTTGTAATTGGTTATGGTGATGTAGGTAAAGGCTCAGCACAAAGCCTCCGCCAAGAAGGTATGATCGTTCGAATAACAGAGTCAGATCCAATCTGCGCGATGCAGGCTTGCATGGACGGCTTTGAAGTGGTGAGCCCATACCACAAAGGCGTCAAGACAGACCAAGTTAAAGACATAAATACGCATCTGCTTAAAGATACTGATGTGTTAGTAACCTCCACTGGCAACATTGACGTTTGTGACAGCGCTACGCTTCAGTGCCTTAAAAAGGGTGCCATCGTTTGTAATATCGGCCACTTCGATAACGAAATAGATACCGATTACATGCGTAGAAACTGGCGCTGGGAGGAGATTAAACCTCAGGTACACCAAGTTTTTCGTTCAGATGCTGATGATGACTACTTGCTCCTTCTCGCTGAGGGACGCCTCGTGAATCTCGGTAATGCGACTGGTCACCCATCACGCATCATGGACGGCTCATTTGCTAACCAAGTCTTGGCTCAGATTGAAATGTATGGACGTGGCTTCGCAGATCTACCTGAATCAAAAAAGGTAGATAACATAAAAATTGAAGTGCTCCCGAAGCAACTCGATGAAGAGGTCGCGCGCTGCATGGTCGAAGGGTTTGGTGGAGTGATCACTAAACTGGCTAGCAAACAAGCGGATTATATTGGGGTATCAGTCGACGGGCCCTTCAAGCCTGCTACTTATAAATACTAGCGATGAAAACACCCCGTCTGTATGCGGACGCCCTCGGCCACGCGACAGGCGAGGTGGTTTTAACTGAACGCAACCACCACTACCTTACCAGAGTTCTCCGCGCCAAAACGGCCCAAGTCATCGAGTTATTCGACGGCAGCGGTCGTTCTTGCCAGGCCATCATCAAAAATATCAGCAAACGCGAAACGATCGCTGAAATTCTCAACGTCACCGAGCACGAGGATAGGCGCCTTCCGGTTACACTGGGACTCGCGCTGATAAAGCCAGATCGTTTCGATTGGGCTCTACAGAAAGTGACAGAAATCGGCGTAAATGCAATTCAACCACTGATTACACAATTCACTGATTCGCCACCAAACGCGGTTCGTATCAGAAAAAAATGGGGTCACTGGCAAGAGATTTTAGTCAACGCCTGCGAGCAGTCAGAAAATAATTGGCTCCCTGAACTTCGCGGGCCTTCGTATCTGCATGAACTTGTCTTGCCTCAACAAGTCGTGATTGCCCACCCTGCCGGTGAATCTGCGTGCATCGATACCACGAAAGAATCGCTTCTATTAATCGGCCCTGAGGGTGGATTCAGTGATGACGAAGTTAACTCTCTTGTTAAAAACGAGGTGAAACCAATGTCACTAGGCCCCACAATACTTAGGGCGGAGACTGCTGCAATCGTTGGATTAACATTACTCGGATATCAGTACGGTCATTACTAGGAGCAGGTGTGGGCACACCAGTATTAAAAATTGGGTTCTGGATGGATCCAATAGAGAGCATCCAACCATTCAAAGACACTAGTTTCGCACTGATGCTGGCAGCGCAAGAACTCGGTCATAAGATCCTATATCTCCCAAAGAACGGAATGTCTCTTCATCAAGGCGAAGCAAAAGCCATCATGCAGGCCGTGAAAGTCAACGATGACGTCAATACTGATTTCGTGCAACTCTCAAATTCAGTGGAAGCGCCGTTGACAGACTTGGACGTGGTAATGATCCGGGTAGATCCACCCTTTGACAACGAGTATCTATACGGGACCCACATCCTAGGACGCGTACAAAAACAAGGTGTTCGCGTAATTAACGACCCTCAAGCGATTCGAGACTGTAATGAAAAATTATTTGCAACCGAATTCAGTGCCTTGATGCCGAAAACTGTCGTATCGGCGAAGCATGACGCAATTCGTGCTTTTCAGAAAAGACAAGGCGATATTATTTTAAAACCGCTCGATGGTATGGGTGGGGCCGGTATTTTCAGAATCACAGCAGATGGCTTGAACTTGGGAGCAACTCTTGAAACTCTATCTCCTAACGAATCTCAACTAGTAATGGCCCAAGAATATCGATCCGAAATTGTAGACGGCGACCGGCGTGTTCTTGTACTCCACGGCAAACCAGTCTCGCATGTACTCGCGCGTATTCCGTCTCAAGGAGAGACACGGGGAAATCTGGCAGCCGGAGGGCGCGGTGTTGCTGAGCCAATATCAGAGCGAGAGCGGAAAATCGCTGAAATAGTTGGGGCGACCCTTCGCCAGCGTGGGCTCCTGTTTGTCGGTCTTGATGTCATTGGAGGACACCTCACAGAGATCAATGTCACCAGTCCGACCTGCGTTCGAGAAATAGATGCACAAACAGGTACAACAATCGGGAAAGACTTTTTTAGAACACTTTTTAACCAGTGAGATACAATAAGATAGCGCGGTAGCGGAAGAGATAGATATTTATGAGCGAAGAATCAGGACAACCAACTTTTCATGGTCAATTTCTGGTATCCATGCCAAACCTTAAGGATGGCGTTTTTGACTCATCACTAGTATTGATATGTGAGCATGGCACGACAGGTGCGATGGGCTTTATCGTCAATAAGCTAACCGAGTTCTCCGTAAAAGAAATCTTCGAACAACTTGATCTAGACGCCGCCGATGCGTTGGATAGTGAGGTCTCTGTTATGACAGGGGGTCCGGTCGAGCCACAGCGCGGCTTTTTGCTATCAAACCACCCGATCACCGACGATGTGGTTGAGATCCTTGATGGACTATATTTAGCATCAAGCCCTGACGTGCTTCCACTTGCAGTTGAAGCACTCAACCAAGGCAATGCTATTTTTATCCTCGGCTACTCGGGTTGGTCAGAAGGACAATTGGAGTCTGAAATGGCAGCAAACACTTGGATAAATGTTCCATGGGATGCCGATGTGATCTTTCAGGTCCCGACCAGTGATAGACAGAGAGCAGCGCTGGCACAGCTCGGAATCGATCCCATCCAACTCTCACAGGGAGCAGGCCACGCCTGATGCCCCTCGCTCTTGGTTTTGATTTCGGACTGACTCGAATTGGCATCGCCACGGGTCAGACCCTGACACAGACGGCAACGCCACTAACCGCCGTTGTCGCCAAGAATGGGGTCCCCGATTGGGATTACATCGCAACACTACTGGACGATTGGAAACCAGATATTGTCGTCGTAGGTTTACCGCTCCACGAAGATGGTTCAACGAGCGAAATGGCAGAGCTAGCAAAAAGATTCGGAAAGCGAGTGCAAGGAAGATTCGGTGTTCAAGTCGCATTTATTGATGAATTTGACAGCACACGCGAGGCTCGCGAGCATTTGAACTATCGCAGAAAAGCGAGCGACCAATGCGGGAATCTTGATGCGGCCGCCGCGAGTGTGATTGTAGAACGTTGGCTCGGAACCCAACATGCGTGAGATTCGATCACAGAAAGAGACCGAAGCCGCACTCGTAAATCTGATTGGGCAAGTGAAAGAAACATACTTAGACGAGCAACCGCTAGTAGTTGGGATCCATACTGGAGGCGCATGGATTGCGTCACGAATCTGTGAACAGCTACATTGGGATGAACCAGCAACCCTCGACATATCTCTTTATCGGGATGATTTTGAGACGAGTGGCCTCAAACGCTCTGGCATAACTGATCGTATGCCAAAACAGTTAAATGGCGAACGTATTCTTCTAGTTGATGATGTGCTGTTTACAGGAAGAACTATACGTGCCGCCATCAACGTACTGTTCGATTACGGGCGCGCGGGGCGCATTGATCTAGGGGTCCTATTCGATCGCGGTGGTCGAGAATTACCTATCGAACCAAATTTTCTCGGAGAATCCCTTGGCGAAGACGGGGTCGGACGGTGTAAACTATCAGGGCCGGAGCCTCTAGCGCTCATGATCCCAGACTCAGAATAAGGAACGCCATGCACGGGCCAGCTGCGCTCCAGCTCACCACAGACGGACGGTTGAGACACCTCCTGACGACCGAAGGCCTTCCGAAATCCTTGATTATTGAGCTCCTTGATACTGCCGAGACTTTTTTGTCGTCACAAGGGCAACCAGTTAAAAAAGTACCCCTCCTCCGCGGAAAAACTGTTGTTAACTTGTTTTTCGAAAACTCAACGCGAACGCGTACAACCTTTGATATCGCTGCACACCGTCTAAGCGCTGACGTTGTCACACTCGACATTCGAACAAGCTCCGCTTCTAAAGGTGAGACACTCTTCGATACGCTAAAAAACCTCGAGGCAATGCAAGCAGATCTGTTTGTCGTTAGGCATAGCGCTGGCGGTGCACCATTCTTTATCGCTGATCGAGTTACGCCCAACATTGCCGTCATCAATGCAGGCGACGGAACGCATGCACACCCCACCCAAGCGCTTTTGGATCTCATGACGATTCGTAAAAATAAGGGTGACCCAGCCCAGTTATCGGTGGCAATTATTGGTGACCTTAAGCATTCACGCGTTGCGCGCTCATTAATCCATGGCTTACGCGGTATGGGCTGTCCAGATATCCGGGCAATAGGGCCTGGCACGCTACTCCCGGGTGACCTTGAGCACTTAGCTGTCCGGACCTTCCATCGCATTGACGATGGCTTAAAGGACGTGGATGTTGTGGTCTTACTTAGACTCCAAAAAGAGCGAATGACTGCCGCATTACTTCCCAGTGAGCGAGAATTTTTTAACCTATATGGCATGACCGAATCCCGATTACAGCTTACCAAGGATAACGCTATTGTCATGCATCCTGGCCCAATCAACCGGGGTGTTGAGATTGCGAACGAGGTCGCCGACGGACAACAAGCAGTCATTCTCGATCAGGTCACCAATGGAATCGCTATCCGTATGGCAGTTATGGCGATGACGCTATCGACCCAACAGGATGAACAGTCATGAGCGTCATCATTCGTAACATGACGATCGTTTCACCAGGAAGTCCTATGCACGGGAAAACCGATATCGGGATTTCAAGAGGTGTGTTTGTTGATCCACAGACCCTATCCGGAGGGAAGGAGATCGACGGTCATAGCTCTTGGCTCGTGCCTGGTTTGATCGACTGCCGAGTCAATTTACGTGAACCAGGGCTCGAACATAAAGGTACGATAGCCTCTGAGACGCGGGCCGCAGTCGCGGGCGGAGTGACTACAGTGGTTGCAACACCCGTAACTGATCCGGTCGTCGACTCGCCGGCTGATGTTCGGCTTGTGCTAGAGCGGGCCACTGCATCAGGGTACTGCCGAGTCCTCCCAACAGCAATGTTGACTCAAGGTGGAGAAGGTAGCCAGCTTTCAGAAATGGCCGCTCTGATGGATGCTGGATGCGTTGCCCTTGCGCAAGGAAATCGTCCGTTCCGAACAAAAAAGATAAAGTTCAATGCACTGAAATACGCGCAGAGCCTTGGTATTCGCGTCATCTTAGATCCGGAATCTCGGGACTTTGCAGGAGGGTGCGCGCATACAGGACGTATTGGAATGGGACTTGGATTATCGCTGAATTCGCCACTTTCAGAAACACTGGGTCTTGGTGCAGATCTTGACTTGGTTGAGGCTACCGGCGTTGCTGCGCACTTTTCACGTATTACCTCGAAAAATTCTGTCGAACGAATCCGGCGAGCGAAGGCAGAGGGCCTCAACATCACGTGTGATGTCACACTTCCGCACCTCATACATTCGGAGAGCGCGATTGCCAATCTGGACCCCAACTTCCATCTCGAAAGACCGCTCAGAACTGAGGAAGATCGACTTGCTCTTATTTCAGGGATCGCCGATGGCACGGTCGATCTGATCGTCTCCGATCACGCCCCACACGAAACAGGTGCCAAGCTGGCTCCTTTCCCGGAAACAGAACAGGGGATGAGTATCGCTGAGGGCATCATCCAACTGCTTATACAACTAGATACAAAAAATGAGCTCCCATTTGAGATCTCCTTGACCGCCATGACAACCCGGGCTGCACGATTCATCAATCAAGATAAGTTGGGGGTGATTGATTATGGAAATAATGCAGACTGCGTGCTGATTAATCCGAACCAAACGACAGAGTTCAATGAATCAAACTGGCTAAGTGCTGGCAGAAATAGTCCGTTAATCGGCGCTTTATTGCCTAGCCAGATATTCGGAACATGGATCAGTGGAAAGCATATCACTGGCAGATGATGGATCGCGCAACGCAACTCAAAAACCACCTCACGGCCACTGATTATGCGATTCGCACGGCAGAAGCGAACGCCGCTCGGGAAAGACAATCCGTCAGGCTTCTGGCTGTTTCAAAGACTAAGCCTGCTGCCGACATCAAAACTCTTTATGCACTCGGACAAAAAAGCTTTGGCGAAAACTACGTCCAAGAGGCCGCCGAGAAGATAAACGAACTCAAAGAGTTTGATATCGAATGGCACTTTATTGGCCGCATCCAAAGCAATAAAACGAAACAAATCGCAACAACATTTGACTGGGTCCATACGGTCGACAGAAAAAAAATTGCCAATCGGCTTAACGAAGCCAGTCATGGCAAACCGCTAAATATTCTGATCCAAGTTAACGTAGATCTTGCTGAGACCAAATCAGGGGTCGACCCGACTGAGTTAACGGACTTAGCCGAATACATTTGGAATCTCCCAAATCTGAAACTACGGGGTCTGATGTCGATACCGGATCCTAAGAGCGATGACCAACTCAGGCAGTCACATCGCCAACTTAAAATCCTATTTGACAACCTAAAACGAGATCATCCGGCACCCAAAATCTTTGATACCCTGTCGATGGGTATGACTCACGATTTAGAACTCGCCGTTTCACAGGGGAGTACAATGGTACGAATCGGAACGGCGCTCTTCGGAGCTCGTGCTCCCAAGGAGTAAATATGAAGCATCAAATTGGATTTATTGGTGGCGGTAACATGGCGCAAGCAATCATCGCCGGCCTGCTTAACGGTGGATGCTCAACCAGTAATATTATCGTCTCGGACCCTAACCCTGCGTGCCGGAGCGCCCTAGGCGCGTTGGGTGTGTCTTGTTTCGAACAGAGTGGTCCTGTGGTCGCACAAGCAGATTTAATTATACTTGCAGTTAAACCACAGATTGTGGACGTAGTATTAGCCCAACTTTCTCAGACTCTCCAGGGAACCCAAATCATCATTTCAATCGCCGCAGGTATCACCATAAGCAGCATCCGCCAGCAACTAAACAATGCGCCGAACGCCATCGTCCGAGTAATGCCAAATACACCCGCATTGATTGGCCAAGGAATATCTGCATTAGCATCAGATTCACCACTTGATGGAACAACGAAAACCGCTGTTCAAGAAATATTCAACTCATGCGGAAAGACGGTTTGGGTGGGCGGCGAAGATACGATGGACACGATAACTGCTGTCTCTGGTTCTGGCCCCGCATATTTCTTTCTTATGATTGAAAATTTAATTAACACGGGGGTTCGCTTAGGGCTGCCTCCAGAAGTTGCGCGAGATCTTGTAGTTCAAACGGCAAAAGGTGCTGCTGAAATGGTTGAATTCTCCGATGTTGGACCAGACGTGCTACGTCAAAGGGTAACATCTCCTCGCGGAACAACGGAGGCTGCACTGAAGGTATTTAATGATGGGGATTTTGCAGACTTAGTGGATCGCGCACTTGTTGCTGCACGCGATCGCGCTGGCGAGCTATCCGAGGACGTCCCTTTAAATTTAAGTTAGGTTACTAATCATTAGGTAAAGGGAGCACTATGCAAGCGAATCTAATCTTTTATGTGTTGAATACTGCGATATCAGTCGTCGTGGCGCTTGTATGTCTTCGCTTCTTACTGCAACTCGCGCAAGCCAATTTTTATAATCCAATCTCACAAGGTGTGAACCGGATTACGGCCCCACTTTCGGCCCCCTTTAAAGGTTTGCCAACCGTTGGCCCATTCAATACAGGGATTCTTGTCAGCGCCATTGTTTTACAGACGCTTGGGGCTGGTGTTTGCATGTTTTTGTTAGGTGGTGTGCCTAGCATCGGGCAATTAATTATTTGGTCAATACTCTCCGTTTTCGGTGTCATAATCAATTTAGTCTTTTACGCGCTACTTGGGATGATCATTTTGTCTTGGCTTGCGCCGGGGGCATCACACCCGAGCGCTGAATTGCTATACCAGCTATCAGAACCTTTCCTCTCACCCTTCCGCAGGATTGTGCCAGACCTCGGGGGCTTGGACTTATCGCCAATCCTTCTGTTTGTGGTAATTAATATTTTAGAAGCAATAGTCATCCGCGGGCCCGCACGCTCGTTGGGGATGTCATCCACGGTCGCTCAATTCTTCACTGGAATCAGTTGATGACAAATTCTGTCGGGATCGTTATCCCGGAACTTGTTGCCTTTGAGACCCCTCTTGATCTCGAGCGCGGTGGCAGTCTGCCGCGCTATGATCTGATGGTTGAAAGTTACGGGACCTTAAACGCCAACAAAAGCAACGCAGTCCTTGTGTGCCACGCTCTTAGTGGCGATCACCATGCCGCAGGCTATCATGAAGCTGAATCGGACAAGCCCGGTTGGTGGGATCACTATATCGGACCCGGTAAGTGCATCGACACCGATTTATTCTTCGTGATAAGTCTCAACAATCTTGGTGGCTGTGCAGGATCAACTGGGCCACTCTCAATTAACCCTGCCACGGGTAGAGTGTACGGTCCAGATTTTCCGGAAATCACCGTCCGTGATTGGGTGCACACACAGGCAAGGCTCGCAGATTACATGGGAATCGAGATTTTCGCAGCAATAGTAGGTGGCTCATTGGGCGGGATGCAGGCTTTGCAATGGTCCATCACGTATCCTGATCGACTCGCTGCCGCGGTAGTAATAGCCGCAGCGCCGCGCTTGACGGCACAAAACATCGCCTTCAATGAGGTTGCTCGTCAGGCAATCATGCGGGACCCGAACTTTTTCGATGGAAATTATGCGAATCATGACGTGATACCAGCGTCTGGTCTCGGCCTTGCCCGTATGGTTGGGCACATAACATATCTCTCCGATATTGCAATGGGTAAAAAGTTTGGTCGTAACCTCCCTAGAAGAGATCGAGACGCCGATGGAGTCAATTTCGCTGTCGAGCAATATCTGCGGTACCAGGGGCAACAATTCAGTGGGCGATTTGACGCTAATACCTATATTCTCATGACCCGTGCATTGGATTATTTCGATCCCACTGTCGACGGATTATCAACCCTACCAGATGTTCTTAAATCCACCATCTGTAAGTTTTTGGTACTTTCGTTCACCACGGACTGGCGCTTCTCTCCATCGCGCTCAGAAGAAATAGTTGATGCATTAATTCAGGCCGGTAAGCAAGTCAGCTACGCTAGATTAGAATCGGCTCACGGACACGACGCATTTTTGCTTCCAGACGCACCCTACGAGCGAATATTTAAAGCGTTTATGAGCCGAATCCATCATGATTTGCGGGAAGTACAATGATTTCCCACTCTCATCAAATACCAACCTGGGTTACCAACAATACAAGAGTTCTAGATCTGGGCTGTGGTAATGGGGATCTGCTGGCACAGCTCGTGAACAGCCATCAAATCGATGCATTGGGTCTTGAACTTGATCCGGAAAAAATTGCGAAATGCCTTGACCAAGGCATAAGCGTTATCCAACAGGATTTAAACAGTGGTCTATCGAATTTCAATGATCAACAATTTGATACCGTTATCATGACGCAGACATTACAAGCTATCCGTCGACCAGATTTGGTGATGTCAGAGATGCTCCGAGTGGGACGAGAGGCGATAGTCACCTTTCCAAACTTTGCCTATATAAGAAACCGGATGCAACTGGGGCTCTCGGGTCATATGCCGGTGAATCCGCAGCTTCCGAACCCCTGGTACGACACACCGAATATTCACCTATCAACGTTCCATGATTTTGAAGAACTGTGTCGTACCCTTACGATTCAGATTTTAGATCGAGACACATCGAATCTATCAGGAAAACGGACTTGGCTTGGAAAAGTTTGGCCCAATCTCTTTGGCGAAGTTGCAGTCTATCGACTGACCAAGGAGGCTTGAGTGAAAATTATTTTTGCAGCCCTGTTTTTGTACTTTTTTTCCCTCGCACACGCGACTGAAATCGTGAGAGAGCAGGGTTTTGAAGTTCAAATCCAACCGTTTCCGTCAACCTTCCTCACACAGAAGGTGGCTGGTCTTTATGGGTTCGAGCGAAGTCGTCGTCAAGCATTGATAAATGTCGTGGTACTGAACATTCAGTCAGACGGTCAGGCGCGCGGCGCTGTATCAGCAGAGGTCACTGGTTTTTCTAAAAATCTCCTCGGCCAAATACAAACTCTGAGCTTTAAAGAAATAGATGAGGGAAGGGGCGCTATCTACTACCTTGCACCCGTAAGAGTATCCAGCGAAGAAGAGATCCAGATCGCGCTCGAAGTACTTCCGGAAAATGCTCAAACGATCGACATCAAGTTTAAGCACCGAGTCTATGTGGACTGATTCAGCGCTCGTTTTGGCAAGTGGCAACCACGGAAAATTTAAGGAGTTCTCAAAACTGTTTGGCGACTTTGCGATAGAGGTAATCTCTCAAGCAAAGCTCGGAGTAAAGTCACCCGAAGAAACAGGCCTTACTTTTATCGAAAATGCGCTATTGAAAGCCCGTCACGCTTCGGCTATCACGGGTCTCCCCGCTATCGCAGATGATTCAGGGCTTGTTATTCCAGCACTCGACGGCGCACCGGGTTTGTATTCGGCACGCTATGCAGGTGCAAATGCCTCCGATCAAGAAAACGTGAGCTTATTATTGGAACAAATGAAGCACCTCTCGGGAACCGATCGACAGGGGCATTATATTTGTGCACTTGCTCTTATTCGCCATGCATCAGATCCAGATCCCCTTGTTACTGTGGGCCGGTGGCAGGGCACAATTACAAACGCACCTCGAGGCGATAGCGGTTTTGGTTACGACCCCATTTTTCTTCCCAATAACCTCGACCAAACCGCAGCGGAAATCGATCAAAAATTAAAAAATCAGCTTAGCCATAGGGGTCTGGCTGTCATCAAACTCAGGTCACTCGTTCGTTGAGAAATCTCCCCCGCGCACTATACATCCACGTTCCGTGGTGTATGAAGAAGTGTCCATATTGCGATTTCAATAGCCACGAACAAGCGAATCCTAACTTTGCGGAATATGGACGGGCGCTAGTTAATGATTTGAACGCTGATCTTGAGCGCTATGGATCAACCCCCTTTGTTTCATTATTTTTTGGCGGAGGGACTCCAAGTCTATTCCCTCCTAAGCATTTCGAACCGCTCTTTCAGCGACTAAGAAATCTCAGTTTAATCTCAAGCGAAACAGAAATTTCGCTTGAATCGAATCCAGGAACTTTGGATTTAGGCCATCTAACCGGCTATCACGATTTGGGTATCAATCGACTTTCTATTGGTGTTCAAAGTTTCAACAAAAACGTACTCAAAGCACTCGGGCGCATCCACGATAGAGACCAAGCAGTTTCCATGATCGAACAGGCAAAGGCTATCGGCTTCGAACGCGTCAACGTCGATCTTATGCACGGGACTCCAAACCAAACACCTGCGATTGCGCTTGAAGATTTAAAAATCGTCAGAAATCTCGAGGTTAACCATCTATCTTGGTATCAATTAACCATCGAACCAAACACTGTTTTTTATTCAAAACCACCCAAACTTCCAGACGAGGACACACTCGAAGCCACCGAAAGGAGCGGCCTAGAAATCATCACATCGATGGGACTACAACAGTACGAGGTATCTGCATTTACTAAGCCTGGTGAAGAAGCTAAACACAATCTAAATTATTGGGAGTTCGGTGATTATTTTGGCATCGGTGCAGGTGCGCATGGAAAAATCACAACTGGGCGAGGAGTTGTTCGTACGCAACGCACCCGACAGCCATTAAATTACTTGGCACGAACTGATACCCACGCCACTCAATACCCAATTTCAGATAGGCATTTAGGTGCTGAATGCTTAATGAATGGCCTCCGACTCAAATCAGGAATTTCGTACGCACGATTTCGGGAGAGAACCGGACTAGACCCTGTTAAGTTTCGCGAAGTACATTTGAGGAAAGCAGACCGACTAAATATGCTTACACCAGATCGTTTTCAAACGTCAGAACTTGGCTGGCGCCATCTCAATCATATTTTAGAGATGCTGATCTGACCGCTTTCTCTGATATAAGAGATCAAAAACGTCGTGCCCCAAACGCTCACCACGAGTCTCGAACTTGGTAATCGGACGACGTTCTGGGCGCGGCACAAAATCTTCAGTTTCAGAAGTATTATGCCAGGTAGCGCTTTGATTAAACATTTCAACCATCCATTCGGCATAAGACACCCAATCAGTCGCCAAATGACAAAATCCTCCCAAACGCACGCGATGTGCGAGGAGATTGATAAAGTCTGGTTGAACGATACGTCGTTTGTGATGACGCTTTTTATGCCATGGATCCGGAAAATAGATCTGCACACCTTCAAGTGACTGAGGACCGACTCCACCAGACAAAACCTCAACAGCATCCTCGCAGATCACTCGAAGGTTGGTGACACCAGCCTTTTTAGCTTCATTCATTAAGCGACCCACGCCAGGCTTATGTACTTCCACACCAATAAAATCACGATCAGGTTCGTTTAGTGTTTGCCTTAAAAGCGAATCGCCCATGCCGAAACCGATTTCGAGCACAATCGGGGCTTTACGACCAAATATTTTCCGTAGATCGAGTAGACCGTGATTGTAAACCACACCATACTCACCCCATAGGGTCAGATAAGACCTATTTTGCGCATCGGTCATGCGACCCGGGCGGAGCACAAAACTCCGAATTGTGCGTTTTTTCATATCTTCGATCATTTTGTCATTCGATCAATCCAGTCTCTGGGCTTGATGAATCAGCATAGCGCTTTCTAGGCATCCGTCCCGCTTCGTAAGCTAGACGCCCACTCTCGATCGCGAGGCGCATCGCTCGTGCCATCGTGACAGGGTCGTTTGCTTCAGCAATTGCAGTATTCATCAACACACCTTCGCAACCAAGCTCCATAGCAACGGTCGCATCCGATGCTGTGCCTACACCAGCATCGACAATAACTGGAACTTTCAAGTTATCGAGGATCTCACGAATATTGTACGGATTTTGAAGACCAAGTCCTGAACCTATAGGCGCCCCCAGCGGCATGACGGCGACACAGCCGATAGACTCGAGCTCGGTAGCTATCAGTGGATCATCAGACGTATACACCATAACCTCAAAATTATCTTCCACCAGCGTGCGCGCGGCGCGCAATGTCTCGACTACATCAGGATATAACGTCCTAGACTCTGAAATGACCTCAAGTTTGACAAGGTTATGGCCGTCCAGCAATTCGCGAGCAAGTCGACAGGTTCTCACCGCGTCATCTGCCGTGCGGCATCCAGCAGTGTTCGGTAATAGCGTGTAACGATCCGGAGAAATTACATCCAGTAGGTTCGGTTCATTTGGGTTCTGACCTAAGTTGGTTCTGCGCACAGCCATCGTAACCATATCAGCACCACTTGCCTCAATGGCACGGCTTGTCTCATCCAAGTCACGATATTTCCCGGTGCCTACAAGCAATCTAGATTTTAACTCGTGCGAGCCTATCTGAATTTTATCTGTCACTTAACCTCCCCCGATGGCGTTGACGATCTCAAGAACGTCACCGTCCATTAGCATGACACTGGAGAATTGCGATTTCGGCACGATCTCCCCATTGAGTTCAACCGCGATCCTATGCCCAAGCAGTAATTTAGAGCCCAAGAAGCTTTCTAGGCTTTGAGCCTGAATCTCCTCAATCTGACCATTCACCGATACTTGCATACGTATTCCTTTAATAAAAAAGGCCGCATGAGCGGCCTTTTCAGAAAAATAGCTCTAGGCTAAACAACAAGTGCAGTTTTAACTTTCTTCATTGCATTCTTCTCAAGTTGCCGGATACGCTCCGCAGATACATTATACTTACCAGCGAGGTCATGCAGAGTAGCCTTTTGATCGGCCAACCAGCGACTCGCGAGAATATCCTTACTGCGATCGTCTAAATCAGCCAATGCCGAATACAAACGACCCGTCGTATCGTTTGTCCAATCCTGTCTCTCGAGAATCTGTGCTGGGTCAGCATCGGACGCCTCTAAATAATGTGCTGGAGCTAAAAACAAATCATCGTCGTCGTCCGTATATCCATCAAATGCCATGTCTTGAGCTGCTAACCGACCTTCCATCTGACGAACAACGTCTTCGCTAACACCTAAATCATTCGCAACGCTCTTCACCTCGGCAGCTGTAAACCAAGCCAGTTTTTTCTTTGCACTTCGCAGATTGAAAAACATTTTACGTTGCGCTTTAGTGGTAGCCACTTTCACAATCCGCCAATTTCTCAGGATATACTCATGCATTTCTGCCTTGATCCAGTGCACGGCGAAGGATACCAAACGTACTCCCATTTCAGGGTTAAACCGCTTCACGGCCTTCATAAGACCCACGTTACCTTCCTGTATGAGGTCAGCCTGTGGAAGACCATATCCTGAATAGCTTCGCGCAATATGAACGACAAATCGCAAATGCGACATCACTAATGACCGCGCCGAATCAAGATCGTCGTCGTAATACAACTTGTCAGCGAGTTTTTTTTCCTCTTCAGCGGTCAAAATCGGAATCTGACTAACAGCCTGAACATAGGCCTCTATCTGACCGCCCGGAAGAAGAACTTCGACAGGTAAATTCGATTTTTTCGGCATTAAACACCTCGTTTCAGTTAGCTCCTGCATACTTGACGTTACCGACCTCCCTGTTTTCTAGCTAATAATATACAGATAAAATTACCATGTTTTAGTTCCACTACGCTGAAAATAAAGCCTGATTCCGGCCCTTTTGTACTTAATAAAGAGCATTAAGTCGCCTACTCACAGCACGTTCCGCACCAACCCAACTTGCAAATATCGCTACAGTTGCTACGCCAATAAGCGTTCTACTGTCGACGGGGAGATATTCAAGGCTTGAATCTAAAACTTTTAAATTTAACGCGAAGTCGGAAGAGAATAACTCATTTAAGGAGGTAATCACAAGGCAAGCAATAAACCCGGAAAGGACACCTAGCCACGTTGCACGATACAAATAAGGCCTGCGGATAAAGCTTCTCGACGCACCAAGCAGTGTGTAAAGTTCGATGCGGCGTTGATCATCGACTACATCGGCAGCCGCAACCAGAAAAACAGCCATTGCCACACCAAGAACAGCTAAACCTGACAAGCCAACACCGAGTAAACCCAACTTTTCTACCAAGGAGGAATATTGAACCCTAGTCGACGGAAAATATCGCAACGACAAGACGCGTTTATCAGCCAGTAAGGTCGTAATGATATTATTTTCACTTTTTTTTAGAGCTCGAATTGAAAACTTCACACGGAGTGCGTCGGGAAGTGGATTATTTACCTGAAGATCAGCGATCGGTCCCAGTCCATCTTGAGCACTAAGTTCTTTGAGGGCAACATTTTTTGCCACAAAAATGACCTGCTCAATCTCCCTCATTTCATTGAGAACTCGCTCTAACTCGATTCTCGCCTCAACATCAAGTTCTTTATTCAAAAATACGATAGCTTCGCTCTGCACAGCCTCCTCGGGTACTAAATAGGCCATGCTGAGCCATATCTGAGCTAGCCAACCCGGTATGGCTAATAAAATGCCTAATAAACAAACCAAAACCACAAACTGGGTCAGGCGATCAGCGGTGCGTCTCCACGCATCTTTGATGGCTTGCAAGTGATCCAAAATCCAGCGGGCCACTACCTGGACCCCATGCCGTCAGAAACCAATCGGCCTTTTTCAATCACCAACCGACGAAATGGTAAAGAGTCAACCACGGCGCGCTCGTGTGTCGCCACCAAGATGGTCACCCCTAACTGCTGAAACTGAGTGAACATCCTCATCACACGCGCCGACAACTCCGGATCTAGATTACCGGTCGGCTCATCTGCAACCAAGAGTGCTGGCCTATGGACAATCGCTCGCGCTATTCCGACGCGTTGCTGCTGCCCACCGGATAAAAAGCGCGGACGGGCATTTGCTTGATCAGAAAGATCAACCCTCGACAAAGCAGCTTTTACCCGCTTAGGAATTTCAGATTCACTAAATCCTGAGATTCTCAGCGGAAGCGCAACGTTGTCGTACACTGAGAGATCATCTTCGAGATTGGGATCTTGAAATACAACCCCGACACGCCGCCGATAACGCGCCAATTTTTCGCCAGACAAGGTTGATAAATCGGAACCCGCCACCCGCACAATGCCAGATGAAGATTTTTCCAACCCAAGGATCAAGCGCAGTAATGTCGACTTCCCCGCGCCAGAGTGTCCGGTCAAAAAAGCCATCTCTCCGGGCGCCAGACGAAAATTTACGTCCGAGAGCGCCTCACGGTGTCCTTCGTAGATCTTAGCGACACCCTCGAACTCTATCACTCGCCAGTCTCCGCAAAGATGGCATCGACGAATGATACAGCGTCAAACGGCCTTAAGTCCTCTGCTCTCTCACCGAGCCCAACATACCGAATCGGTAATCCAAATTCTCGGGCAAGCGCAAAAATTACGCCGCCCTTGGCCGTGCCATCGAGTTTGGTCAAGACCAGACCAGTTGGCCGAATCGCTTTCATGAACTCTCGTGTTTGGCTGATGGCATTTTGACCGGTACCAGCATCTAAAACCAGCAGCACCTCATGTGGCGCGCCGATATCCAATTTAGCTAACACACGACCGATCTTCTCAAGCTCATTCATTAGGTTGGTCTTGTTTTGAAGACGACCAGCAGTATCAGCTAGAACAATGTCGGTACCGCGAGCGTTCGCAGATTCGCAAGCGTCATATAAAACCGATGCCGAGTCCGCTCCAGTATCTTGTGCAATCACAGGAACCCCGTTTCGTTCACCCCAGCTTTTCAACTGCTCAACTGCTGCCGCCCGGAAGGTATCACCCGCGGCTAAAAGGATAGTTTTTCCCTCTGCCTGATAACGATGAGCCAATTTCCCGATAGTGGTTGTCTTCCCCACGCCGTTCACACCAATCATTAAAATCACATGTGGCGTATTTGCGGAGTGTTCAACGGTTGCTCCAGATACCATCAGGGTGGAAGCCAAAATTTCTTTTAAAATCGCCAGAAGCCCGTCTGGATCCGAAATATCCTCCTGCTTCGAGCGCTCTTCAAGTTTTTCCAGAACCCAATCCGTAGTTTCTACGCCAACGTCTGACGAGAGAAGAATCGCCTCAAGATCCTCACGAATTTCCTCATTGAAGCCATTACTGAATAAGCCTCTTAAACTGCTCGATAATTGCACCCGAGAGCGCGACAGCGCTCTAAGAAAGCTAGTGGGCTCGGCAGGCTTTGTCGCTACAGACTCGCCTTCAAGTTCTTGCTCTTTACCATGAGCCCGATCAGCCTGTTCCAGCGTATTTTTCTTCCGTCCAATCAAAAGCCAATAAGTGACCGCAAATACAATGGCAAAACCTAAAAGAAGAAGTGAATCGAGTAGCATATCGATCAAAAATCCTAAAAACGGAAAGTCGAGATGATAGCATTTGCAGATGAAAAGAGAGACTTGCAAACACAAATCAACAGCTGGAATTCGAATTATCGGCGGTTCGCTTAAGCGCTCAAAAATCGAGGTGCTGAACCGTGTAGGACTTCGTCCGACACCCAACCGTGTGAGAGAAACGCTCTTTAATTGGTTAATGCCTTTTATACCGGGAGCATCAATTTTAGATTGTTTCGCTGGCAGTGGCGCCCTAGGCCTCGAAGCCCTATCACGAGGCGCTTTTACCTGCACATTCGTTGAGCAGGACCCTCAAATAGCCAAGCACATCGAGTCCAATATCGAACGATTTGAGCTACACACACACGCGAATTTGTTAGCCAATGATGTCTTCGAAATACCGGATGAAGTGGTCATCCATGCCGACATCATCTTCGCTGACCCACCATTCCATTATGGGATTAGTCAAAAATTTCTCACATGGGTCAAAGATAAAGTGCATCAAGACTCGCGCCTCGTTATAGAATGTGGAAAGCACGAGACTCTAAATCTGGAAGGATTTGAAATCATCAAGGAATTGAAAACTGGCATTGACTCGCTGCACTTACTGAGACCTATATCATGACGACTGCTGTGTATCCGGGAACCTTTGACCCAATCACAAATGGCCATGTTCATGTTGTTGAACGTGCAGCGCGTATCTTCGAACGCGTCGTTGTAGGCGTTGCCGGATCAACGCATAAATCAACGCTGTTCGATTTAGAGACCCGCGTAAAGTTAGCAGAACAGTCCCTCGAACACGTGGGCAATGTTGAAATCCGCGGATTCCACACACTGTTAGCAAATTTTGCTCAAGAAGTCGGTGCACGCATTTTACTCCGAGGCTTACGTGCTGTGGCAGATTATGAGTATGAGTTGCAACTAGCGAATCTCAACAAACAACTCGCACCAGAACTCGAGAGCTTGTTTCTTACTCCGGTAGAACATTACAGTTTTATTTCGTCGACTCTTGTCAAAGAAGTTGCCCGTCTCGACGGCAAAGTTGAGGCTTTCGTACCACAAACAGTAGCTGCTGCACTAAAGAATCACTTTGATCACTAGGTTTGGCATCGCGGGCAAAAGAAGCTATTCCTGCCAGCAATGATTCGACTGCTTACTGCGTGATGACACCGCTTGCAAGGGTGACCAGCTCGTCCATATACAGCTAGTGTTTGTTGAAAGTACCCTGGCTCGCCTTGTCCGTTTACGAAATCACGTAGCGTTGTCCCGCCTGCCTCAATCGCGCAAGATAGCACTTTTTTTATTTGGATAGCTAAATCTTCATATCTGGCATATGAGATTCGATTCGCTGGCCTCGCCGGGTGAATTCCCGCTAAAAACAGCGACTCTGAAGCATAGATGTTACCTACACCAACAACAACAGCGTTTGTCATGATGAATGACTTCACACCAAAAGTTCTGCGTTTAGAGTGGTTATATAACCACTCACCGCAGAATGCATCTGACAATGGCTCTGGGCCCAAGTTATCGATTAATTGTCTTGCCCTTTCAGATTCTGCCCACAACAAACATCCAAATCGGCGTGGATCGTGATATCGGAGTTGCAAATCACCAACTTGGATCTGAACATGATCATGGGTCTTCAATGGTGTTTCGGAGTTAACAAGACGGAATGATCCACTCATCCCAAGATGCGATAATATCTTGGCCCTCTTGGTTTCGATCAGTAAATACTTCGCGCGACGAGTGACCGAAATACAGATTTCGTTTGAAAGCCGCTGGGCGAAATCTGCTGGGATGGGCCATCGGAGTGATGGTTGATTCACTCTGACCCATGCAAATCTTTGCCCTATGAGGAAGGGCGCGATTCCTCGCACCGTTGTCTCCACCTCAGGAAGTTCGGGCATGACCTTTTACTTAATTTTGGCTTCCTTATAGATCACATGCTTCCGCACCACGGGATCGTACTTTTTTAACTCCAACTTATCTGGAGTGCTTCGCTTGTTTTTATCGGTCGTATAGTAGTGCCCGGTACCAGCGGAAGACACTAATTTAATTTTGTCACGCATGGTTTATACCTTCTCGCCACGTGAGCGGATGTCAGCTAACACTGAATCAATCCCTTTCTTGTCAATAATGCGCATACCCTTTGTTGAAACACGAAGCCGCACAAACCTCTTTTCTGATTCAACCCAAAATCGATGCCAGTGCAAGTTCGGGAGGAAACGGCGCTTCGTCTTGATATTAGAATGCGACACGTTATTGCCGGTTACAGGGCCTTTTTGTGTTACTTGGCACACCTTTGACATAAAATGATTTGCCTCTGCTACTCAGATACTGGAAAATCGGACGCGAATAATATCGTTGCCGATGAGAACATACAAGTAACAATTAACGACCGATTTGAACGTCGGCTGTTCACGCCGCTCGTGCTATGGTGGGCCCTTCGATGACAAGAGAAGAGCTGTGACACGGACATCCTGGCTTCAAAACAAACATATCATCCTGGGCGTCACCGGCGGTATCGCCTGTTACAAGGCTTGCGAGCTCACTCGAGAACTTGGACGTCGCGGTGCTCTAGTGCAGATTGTTATGACTGAGGCAGCTACTGCGTTCGTCAGCCCCCTCACTTTTCAAGCGCTTACCAATCGGGATATCCGTATTTCTGTGCTTGACTCAAATGCTGAGGCTGGCATGGGCCACATCGAATTAGCCCGTTGGGCTGATCTAATCCTTGTTGCCCCTTGCACCACAAACACGTTGGCGCAACTCGCGTCCGGACAAGCTTCAGATCTCTTGACCACTCTATGGACAGCGTCAGAATGCGAAAAAGCTATCGCGCCGGCCATGAATCAGCTGATGTGGGAATATGTGCAGACACAAGAGAATCTAGCGCATTTGATCGATCTTGGTGTTGCGGTCATTGGACCAGAGTCAGGAATACAAGCATGCGGTGACATCGGATCAGGCCGGATGACCGAGCCAATAGAGATTGTAAATAATCTTGAATCACAGCTTGCCAGAGGGCCACTAGCACACAAAAAAGTGGTGATCACCGCAGGCCCCACCCATGAGCCGATTGATCCTGTTCGCTATCTCGCAAACCGTTCCTCAGGGAAGATGGGATTTGCGCTGGCGAATGCAGCAAGCAGACTTGGAGGATCGGTCACACTTATAAGTGGGCCAGTCCATCTGGAAACGCCAGCAGGAGTCGCCCGCATTGGCGTCGAAACCGCGCAGGAGATGCTGACTGCAGTCGAAAAATCTCTCGACGATACAGACATTTTTATCGGTGCCGCAGCGGTCTGTGATATACGACCTGCAAAGCCCTCGATGAACAAGTTGAAAAAGTCGAAAAATAGTTTATCGGCTATTGAGTTGACTGAAAATGCAGACGTCATCAAGGCCGTTTCCAATAATCGGCAACGGCCAACGCTCGTGATCGGCTTTGCAGCAGAAACAGACTCTGTTTTGGAAAATGCAAAAGAAAAGTTGTTTTCAAAGTCTCTAGATGCTGTCATCGCCAATTGCGTGGCTGACGGCGATATTTTTGGGCAGGATAATACGCAGGTAACTTTCATCCAGAATGACATGGAGAACCCGTTACCACCCGGCACCAAAGCCGAAGTGGCAATGGAGATCATGGCCTTAATTTCTGAGCTCTTATCAAAGAGGGTCTTGATGTGAACCTTAAATTTAAACGACTCGATCCCCGCGTGGGGAATGACTGGCCAATTCCAGAAATCGGAACACTCGGCTCTGCTGGAGTGGATTTGCGCGCATGCCTTAGTGAATCGGTAACACTTTTCCCCGGAGAAACCTTGCTTATCGGGACGGGGATCGCAATTTACCTTGAGGATCCCAGCCTCTGCGCAATGATCCTTCCAAGAAGTGGGCTTGGACACCGTGGATTGGTTCTAGGAAACCTAGTTGGCCTGATTGATTCTGATTATCAAGGTGAACTGAAAATTTCTGTGTGGAACCGTGCCACAGAGCCACACACCATTGAACCTGGTGAACGTATTGCACAGATGATTATTACCCCAGTGATTCAACCAAATTTTGTCGAAGTTAATGAATTCGATGCGTCTGACCGGGGCGAGGGTGGTTTTGGCCACACCGGTACACACTAATGAGTGCGATAAGTCCGACGATTTTTCGTGCCTATGACATTCGTGGTACCCATCCCGATCAACTAAACAGAGGGATGGTTGAGACACTCGGCCAAGCGATTGGGACTTATGCCAAGCATCAAGGTCAAGCGACTGTTGTGACAGCGCGCGATGGTCGTTTATCAGGACTAGAGCTTCAAGACGCGATAAACCAAGGGTTGATTAAAGCTGGTATGCGGGTCATCGACATAGGGATGGTTCCAACACCAGTCCTGTACCACGCTGCACTTACGCTAGGGACTGGTTCCGGTGTGATGGTCACCGGTAGTCATAACCCGCCCGAATTCAACGGATTTAAGATGATGGTCGACAGCCATACCCTTCATGGTAAAGACATCACGAACCTCTATGAGATGTTGATGCAGTCTAAACTTGAGATAGGTGAAGGTAGCATTACAACCGCAGACGCACTTACGCCTTATATTGATCAGATTATCGGTGATATTCACCTAGAGAAACCGCTCAAAGTATCAATCGATTGTGGAAATGGTGTCGCCGGGGTTTGCGCTCAGTCGCTGTTTGAACAATTAGGCTGCGAGATTATCCCCTTATTCACTGAGGTAGACGGAACCTTTCCAAACCACCACCCAGATCCCTCTAAGCCAGAGAATCTCGCCGATGTTATAGGTTCTGTCCTATCCGAGAAATGTGACCTCGGCCTCGCATTTGATGGTGATGGAGATCGGGTAGGCTTAATTACCGAGACAGGTCATTCGATTTTCGCTGACCGTTTAATGATGTTGCTGTCTCGGGATGTTCTGAGTAGAAATACTGGAGCAACAATAATATATGATGTTAAGTGTAGTCGACATCTGGGGGCTTTCATCAAGAAAGCAGGTGGTCGTCCTTTAATGTGGAAAACTGGCCATAGTCTTGTCAAGGCTAAAATGAGAGAGACGGGTGCCCTATTAGGTGGTGAAATGAGTGGTCATATTTTTTTTAAAGAGCGTTGGCTGGGGTTTGACGACGGGCTCTATACAGCTGCTAGATTATTGGAAATTTTCGCGAAATCAGATCAAACCATCTCATCAATTTTCGAGAAAATTCCCGAAGACGTCTCAACTCCAGAAATCAACATCGAGATACCTGAGGCCAAAAAATTTGCCATTGTTGAACGTGTAGCCTCTATCATCGCAGATCGAGGGCTTCCTTTATTGACAATCGATGGCGTTCGAGTGGATCTAGATTCTGGTTGGGGTTTAATCCGAAGTTCTAACACGACACCAAATTTGGTTTTACGCTTTGAAGCCGAATCGGCCGAAGCGCTAGCCGAAATCCAGAGTGTTATTCTGGATGCTCTAAAACAGGCAGAGCCGACGCTGGACCTTAAATCAATATGCTAAACCTGACTCATGCTAAAGAAATTGCAAAGGTTCTCTCGGAAGCACTTCCCTACATCCAGAAATTTTCCGGTTGCACCATAGTCGTGAAGTATGGCGGTAATGCAATGACCGATGACGCTTTAAAAACGTCTTTCGCACGAGATATTGTTCTGATGCAAGCCGTTGGAATGCGCCCAATCGTCGTGCACGGTGGTGGGCCACAGATTGGAGAACTCCTTGAGCGGTTAAATATTGAATCAAAGTTCATTGATGGGATGCGCGTTACTAACGAAGAGACCATGGATATTGTTGAAATGGTTCTCGGTGGTCAGGTCAATAAGGAGATTGTGCACCTACTCAATCTTGCGGGTGGACGCGCAATGGGCATAACCGGTAAAGACGGTCGATTCATCCGCGCGAGGCAGCTGAAGATCAAACGAAAAAGTCCTGAACTTGAAGCTCCGGAGATTATTGATATCGGCCAAGTCGGTCAGGTTGAATCCATCGATAACAGAGTGCTCACAATGTTGACCGAAAATAATATGATTCCGGTGGTAGCCCCTATTGGTGCAGGGCCCAATGGGGAGTCCTACAACATCAATGCAGATTTGGTTGCAGGAAAATTGGCTGAAGTTCTAAAAGCTGAAAAACTAATACTTCTCACCAACACAGCCGGAGTTTTGGACAAATCTGGGAAAGTTGTAACAGGGATTGTTGCTGATGAGGTAAATGCGCTGATCGACGATGGCACAATTTCCGGTGGTATGCTTCCCAAAGTCGGATGCGCGCTTTCTGCAGTTAATACGGGCGTCAACAGCGCTCACATTATTGACGGACGTGTTCCGCACTCAGTACTTTTAGAAATTTTTACGGATCAGGGCGTTGGCACTCAAATATTGAGAAAATGCGACTAAATCAGGCTCCGTATTGTGAGCGATATGCATCAATACGCGGTGCAATCTCAGCGGCGAATCTTGGGTCATCGCTGGTAAAAGCCAGAATATCATCGAGAGTGACAATAGAGATTGGGGTTAAATTGAAGATGCCTGCCAGTTCCAACAGCGCAGAACCTGATCCTTTTCGGCCTCGTTCTTGCCTATCAACAGCCACGCAAAATGAACTCAAAGTTGCGCCGTGATTAGCAACAAATTCGAAGGACTCTCTAACCGCCGTTCCGGCCGTCACAACATCATCAATCGCTAAAATCTGTCCTGTTAAACGTGCACCAAGCAATAATCCACCCTCCCCATGGCCCTTAGCTTCTTTCCTATTAAATGACACGGGATAGTCTTGGCCAACCTCCGCGAACACCATAGCAACGGAACTGGCCAGCGGAATTCCTTTATAAGCCGGACCAAATAATCCGTCGAATTTAACTCCCTTATCAATAATCGCATCACGATAACAGCGACCCAGAATTTGCAGCTGACGACCACCTGAAATAGCAGACGCATTGAAAAAATACGGGCTAATGCGGCCCGACTTCAAGGTGAATTCACCAAACTTCAGAGCACGAGAGTCGACAGCCAATTCTAAAAAGGAGCGCTTATATGGGGACATAAGACACGTCTAACGTTACAATTAATGAGTAAAAATAGTACACCAGTTCTACTGGTCTCTCACGTCAGGGATACAAAATCTTTTTATGCGGATAATCAGCCTTCGCTGTAACGGGCTTATTTCGGCCGTTAAACAAGGTTTAACCGAGTGGCTTTTAAGTAAGGACGCAGACGTGATCTGTCTCCAAGATGTTCGCGTGCGGGGAAATAAAGTAATTGATGATGAGCGCTTTTACCCCAATGGATTTTCACCTTTCTTCTTTGAAGGCGAGGATGAGGGAAAAGGCGGTGTAGCCATATTTACGCGTCACGCGCCTAAGGCAGTAATGCGAGGTCTCGGTTCCTATGACTTAGATCGCGATGGCCGATACATTCAGGCCGATTTCGACAGCGTCAGTATTGTATCGATTCTGCTTCCGTCTCCAACTAGTGATGAGAGAAAAATACGCGACGCTTTCATTAAGTCGTTAGAAACTTGGATGCGTAAAGTCCGTAAAAAACGCAGACACTTCATCTTCTGCGGAGATTTCGGAGTCGCTGCGCGAACGCTTGATGTCGAAAAATGGCATCAACATCACGAATCACCAGGATTCACGAAAGATGACCGGCATTGGCTAGATAGTCTCCTGAGTGGTATCGGCTACGCCGACGCCTTTCGACAGGTTTTTATCAACGAGCCCGCATATAGCTGGTTCCCTGAGGCTGAGATTTTCAATATGCCAAATCCAGGCGCCTGGCGAACAGATTTGCAGTTAGTTTCTCAAGAAATTTCGAGTCGGGTTCTGGCTGCTGGATATGTTACGAAGAGACTATTTGATGATCGCGTGCCACTCGTTGTGGACTATGACATCAAGCTTGGTATCGACTCGGACTCTTAGAGATCTTCTAGTGCCTCCTTCTGCGCACCGATGAGCCTCGCAATACCCTGCTCACCTAGATCCAAAAGGGTATTCAGCTCTGTTCGACTGAATGGCGCTTCCTCGGCTGTTCCTTGAATCTCAATTAGCTTTGGGCCCTCGGCCATTACAAGGTTTAGATCAGAATCAGCATTTGAATCCTCAGGATAATCTAGATCCAACACCGGCTCACCTTTATAAATCCCAACAGAGACAGCGGCAACAAAGCAGATTAGAGGGTCTTCTAACAGCATCCCATTGCGTTTCATAAAATTCAACGCGTCCACCAAGGCAACCATACCGCCCGTAATTGAGGCCGTCCGGGTCCCGCCATCTGCCTGTATCACGTCACAATCAATTATGATTTGGCGCTCACCCAGTTTCGCCAAATCCACAGCTGCCCTCAAAGAGCGGCCGATTAGGCGCTGAATTTCTTGTGTACGTCCAGATTGTTTACCACGAGTCGCTTCCCGATCGGATCGAGTATGCGTCGATCCGGGCAACATACCATACTCTGCTGTCACCCAGCCCTTTCCTTTCCCCTTCATCCAACGTGGTACTTGCTCTGCAACAGATGCTGTAACAAGTACGCGAGTATCGCCAAATTCAACTAGTACAGAGCCCGCGGCATGACATGAAAATCCGCGGGCGAAAGAAATTGGACGCAATGTATTGAATGCGCGACCACTTGGACGCATAGCACAACCTCTCTAATTAAATTAAGCTTACGACACAACATTCATTATGACCGTCTCAACTGGATCTTTCATGCCTTATGGCCAATTATTTGTGATATCAGCGCCATCGGGCGCTGGCAAAACCAGCCTGATACAAGCGGCACTAAAGACTATTGCAAATCTTGCGGTTAGCATATCGCACACCACTCGTAGCCCTCGACTGAGTGAAAAGGATGGTCGTGATTATCACTTTGTATCCGATTTCGAATTCGAAAAACTAATCGAATCTAAGGCTCTTTTTGAACATGCTAAAGTATTTAACAATCATTATGGAACATCCAGAAAGGCGGTTGAAGAAAAACTCGCCGCGGGAATAGATGTCATCCTAGAGATCGATTGGCAAGGGGCAGCACAAGTCCGGCAAAAAACGTCTGAGGCTGTTTCTATATTCATACTGCCGCCCACAAGAGAAGCACTCCGAGAAAGACTTGTCGAGCGCAATCAAGATGATTCTTTTGTTATTGACGCTCGTATGGATGAAGCTGACGAAACGATCAGTCAGGCAGCTCATTTTGACTACTGGATTATCAATGATGATTTTGAAACTACTCTGGATCACCTCAAATCTATAATTATGAGCTTCCGACAACGACGCTCGCGAATCCAATCCAACAACCCACTGTTTTTAGAAAATCTTCGCGGTAAGCAATAAATTGCATATAATCTGTAATAACAATTTTTCTTGGAGATTAACCATGGCTCGAGTAACCGTCGAAGATTGTCTCGAAAACGTTGAGAATCGATTCGAATTGGTAATGCTAGGGACTCGTCGTGCTCGTCAGCTATCAACCGGTGGAAAGGATCCGCTGGTAGCAGAAGAGAACGACAAACCAACTGTTATCGCCCTTCGTGAGATTGCCGAAGGCGTTATCAATAGGGAGGCACTGGATGCTGAAGACGCTAAGACAGAAGCCGAGCTCGAGCTGGCTCGCGCGCGCTTTGAACCCCGTCAACCTATTTTCGATAACGATTTTTAAACCATGAATGCCGCCGTCGAAACAATTGACGGTTTATGCAGTCGTCTGACCAGCTACCTGAAAGATGATGAAATTCTTCGGGTAAGGCGCGCATATCTTTACTCAGAGCAAGCCCATGACGGACAAAAACGTAGATCTGGGGATCCGTACATTATTCATCCGCTTCAAGTTGCTGAAATCCTCGCAGATATGCGCATGGATCATCAGAGCCTCATGGCAGCAATGCTGCATGACGTCATTGAGGACACAGGGATTGCGAAAGACGCGTTGAAAGTCCAGTTTGGTGAGGCTGTTGCAGAACTTGTTGATGGGGTGAGCAAATTAAACCATATTGCCTTTGAAACTCGAGCAGAGGCCCAAGCGGAAAACTTCCAGAAAATGACGCTTGCGATGGCTCGTGATATCCGTGTGATCATCGTCAAACTCGCGGACAGACTCCATAACATGCGAACTATTGGCCCTCTGAATCCAGAGAAACGCCGGCGCATTGCCAAAGAGACACTTGATATCTATAGCCCTATCGCGAACAGATTAGGGATGTATGAACTCCGGAGCGAACTTCACGAACTCGCTTATCGTGCGATGTATCCAATGCGGATCGAACGTATTGAACGAGCCGTTCAGAATGTTAGTGGCAATCGCAAGAAGATTGTTACCGAAATTCTTGAGTCGCTTGAAGGCGCCTTTGCAAATACAAGTATCAAAGTGCGTGTCGAAGGTCGTGAGAAAGCCGCTAATAGTATTTATCGTAAGATGTGCGATCAGAGAAAATCATTCTCTGACATTATGGATGTCTATGCATTTCGAATCGTAACTGAGTCGGTAGATGAATGTTATCGCGCCTTAGGAATTGTACATAATTTATACAAGCCAAGACCCGGGCGTTTCAAGGATTATATTGCTATCCCCAAAGCGAATGGATACCAGAGTCTACACACTACATTATTCGGTATGCATGGTGTTCCTATCGAGATTCAGATTCGTACGTCAGAAATGGACGCGATGGCCTCAGCAGGAATCGCAGCACATTGGCTTTACAAAGCAGACTCTGACGACACAGCTGCGGTGCAACGCACAAATCGCTGGGTGCAGGGTCTTTTAGAGATCCAGCAACGTGCGGGTAATTCACTCGAGTTTATTGAAAACGTTAAAATCGATCTTTTTCCCGATGATATTTATATCTTTACCCCGAAGGGTAAAATCATGGAGCTTCCAACAGGAGCAACTGCTGTAGACTTCGCGTATGCAGTTCACACCGATGTTGGAAATCGATGCGTGGCCTGCCGCATCGATAAAGCCTTGGCGCCCCTCTCTACAGTTTTGCAATCAGGACAAACCGTCGAGGTTGTTACCGCAAAACACGCAAAACCAAATCTAGGTTGGCTATCATTTGTGGTGTCCGGCAAGGCGCGATCTGCAATCCGTCATTTCTTAAAAAATCAAAAGCGTTCAGAGTCTGTAAATTTAGGACAGCGTCTGTTAGGTCGAGCTCTTGCCAACCTCGACTCCACCTTCGACCAAGTTACTGATCTGCAGAAGCAACAACTGGTCAGTGATGCAGAATTAGCAGAATTTGATGACATATTGGAAGACATCGGACTCGGTAACCGAGTGGCTTACTCAGTGGCGCGGCGGCTGATACCGGATGCAGATACTGAACCAGCCAAGCTCTCACGAACCAACGATGCTAGCCCGCTAGCAATAAAAGGTTCCGAAGGATTGCTAACCAGTTACGCAAAATGCTGCCGTCCGATTCCGGGCGATCCTACCATTGGGCACATTTCAAAGGGACGCGGCATGGTGATTCACCACGAGACCTGCCACAATGTGTCAGAGATCCGGGATAATCCTGAAAAATGTGTTTTTTTGACTTGGGACGATGATCTAAACGGTGAGTTTTACACCGCGCTTAGGATACAAGTTGAAGCACAAATGGGAGTGATCGCTAAAATCGCATCCGCGGTTTCAGTAGCTGGGGCAGCTATCGATCGAATAAATCGTGAAGAAAGAGATGCTAAAATCAGTGTAATTGTTATAGAAGTTGGCGTGCGCGATAGACAACATCTTGCAAATGTCGTCCGCCATATTCGTCGAATCAAGTCGGTCATGAAAATCTCACGTGTGCGAGGCTAGTCATGAATAAAAGTTTTATTGCTACAGCAGACGCACCTGCCGCTATCGGAACCTACTCTCAAGCTGTGAAGGTCGGTCAAACAACTTATTTATCTGGCCAGATTCCCCTGATTCCCGAGAGCATGCTTATGGTTGAAAACGATATCGAAGCAGAAGTGCGTCAGGCATTTACTAATTTGAAAGCAGTCTGCGAAGCGGCCGGGGGCTCACTCAACCATTTGGCCAAAGTCAATGTTTTCCTCACAAACCTTGACCATTTCCCGGTTGTTAATCAGGTTATGGACGAATTGTTTGAGGCGCCTTTCCCAGCGCGAGCTGCAATCGGTGTGGCTGCCTTACCGAAGGGGGCTAAAGTTGAAATTGACGGTATCATGGTCGGCTGAGTACAGAATCTAGCGTCGGATGTCGTAGTAAAGGCATCTGAGCTCTGTATCTAGTAGTGATAATCCGACCGACCTCAGCAGAATCAATTTGCAGTCGAGCACCATCTAAACGATCAAAGATCTGACGATATTTAGTCGATCCCTCGTCTACGCCGTGAACGAGTTCTGGTGTATTAGCATGATTATGATGATCAACCACCAACCTACGTAACAAACTAACAGCGTCATCTCGGTGGATGCGATTGGATACCGATTCAGGATTCAACTTTTTGCGCATCTCTGGATCCCTCAATCGGTTAAGGCTTTTCGCCGTGTAGAGGCCTGCGAATCGTAAAACGGTAGTTTTTGCCTGAATTTGAAAAATATTGTCCTCAGCTTCTCTAACTAGAGTTCCTCTCCAATTATCCGGCATTGGCATAACTGACTCATCCAATAAACCTGTCTGATTCTGCCCAAATACAGCGGTGGAGCTAACCCAAACGACACGATGACCTCGACCTGGTGCGGAGGCAAAGTGCCTGAGTCTTTCTGATGTAACGAGATATCGCTGACGATACGCATCCTCAGTCCGAGCGTCCGGTGTAAGGAGAGCTACGATTACGACATTCTCCGAAAGCGGAAGGCTAGCTAACCGATTCCAGCTTTCTGGTAGGTCTAGGTCAAGACTCAGAAAAGTAGCATCCTTTTTTACCTGTGATCTTCGCACCCCCAAAACACGAAGTTTTTCTGTCTCAAGCTCAGTTTTCAGGTTGCCACCTAATCGACCACAGCCT
>PBZM01000076.1 GCA_002731015.1 Gammaproteobacteria bacterium | reverse complement strand
ATTGGTGTGCTTACAGATTATGATGCTGACGGTCTCACGAGCCATGCCGTCATTACGCATGCTTTGAATCGGTTTGGTGTCTCTGAAAAACATATCTCGCATTGGATTGGTCATCGATTGGAGGATGGTTATGGTATTTCTGAGAATTTAGTTGATCGATTATTAGGATCGGAGGATATCCCCGATGTTGTGATAACTGCCGACTGCGGCTCATCAGACGAGTCGCAAATCGCTAGGCTGAAAAATGCTGGAATAGATGTAGTTGTAACAGATCACCATCGCGTATCGGATGACGGACCGCCACAAAGTGCTTACGCTGTGGTCAACCCTAACCGAACCGACTGTCTATATCCGGACAAAGCGATTGCTGGTTGTTTAGTGTCTTGGTTGGTAATGAGCCAGCTAAGGCAAGAGTTGGTTGACCACGGTGTTCTACATGGCTCGGTCTCAAAGCTTGGTGACCTTCTCGATTATGTCGCTCTCGGAACGGTGGCTGATTGTGTATCGCTGGGCGTAAGTGAGACTAATCGCGCTGTCGTTAAGGTGGGTCTGAGTTTGATTGCACGGCAAGAGAGACCGTGCTGGCAGGTCGCGATCTCGCACCTTGTCTCATCGCCGCGGGAAATCAATGCGGAGCTGCTCGCATTTAAGTTAGCGCCCAGACTGAATGCAAGGGGACGAATTGGCCATTCGCTCCGGGCCTTTGAGTATCTTTCGGCGTCTTCGGTCGCCGAGGCGACCGATGCATTTATAGATTTGGATGCCGATAATAGAAAACGCAGAAAAATCGAAAAGATGATGCTTGATCAGGCAAAGCCACTTGCCCGACGTCAACGCTTACATGGAGGGTTGGTATTGTGTGTCGTTCTAGAAAATGGTCACCCGGGAGTCCAAGGGATCGTTGCCAGCCGAATCGTTGAAAAAGAAGGTGTACCCGCGATCATTTTCACACTTGGTAATGTTCCTGGAACCTTGACAGGATCAATGCGTTCAATTCCGAGTATCGATGCAAAGGCACTGCTTGATCGGGTCAATGATAATATCCCGCAAGCACTGGTCCGGTATGGTGGGCATACCGGCGCGTGCGGTATGACAATTCCTCAAGATTCACTCGTTGAATTTAGTCGGGAATTACAAGTGGTTTATCGCCAGATATATCCAAAGATTGCACCAAAGACGCGGTTTCTCGTGGATGGTGAATTACTGATTGAGCAATTAAATATTGGTTGGATCGAATATATGGAGTCACTAGGTCCGTTTGGCCGTGGGTTTGATCGGCCATCATTTATTGGGATCTTCCAAGTGGTGTCTGTTCGGGTATTTGGCAAAGAGCTAAAACACCTGAGTCTGAGGTTGCGATCCGAAGGCCAAGAAATCCAAGCAGTCTGGTTTTCAGTACTTGAATCGACCGAATCTGCTCCTGTCAAACCAGGGGATTGGCTGAAATGTATCTATGACCTATCCATAAATACTTATCGTGACCAAGAGGTGTCGCTGACGATTCGCCATGGGGAATTAGAACAAAAAGGAAACCTGAATGTCTCAACAAACATTCAGTCAGTTTAAAAAGCTTGGTCGGGGCCTATCGATATTGAGCGACTGCTGGGACTCCCGGTCTGGACTCAAAGTGGTAGAAATAGCAGAGAGCACTGCACTAGCTCTTTTCAAAGTTTATCGATTCCTTTTGACGCTGGAAGCACAGTCCTGCCTTTCCATTGATACTGAGACCCGTTCCATTGTTGGCGAATCGGCGGTTCAGGGTTTGGTATGGATAACTCCTTCTTTGGCTCGAGGGACTTTGTTATGCGGATCAGGCTACTTATTATTAAGTAATCCGATCGCACGGGTGAGACCGTCGATCCGGCAATACTATCGGGCGATCGGGTGCTATTGGTGTCGCAAATTGAAAGTGTAAATATGAGGCGATTGGTAGCATCCCTATGGGGGTTACCTCCGCTCCATGCATCGGGCGTGGAAGAAACTCTATTGAATGTGCTTAATTCAGAGCAATGTAATCATTTAATTGATCGGCTGACTAACAATATATTTGCTTACGAAATGCATCGGTCTAAAAGTCCGCCCACGAAAGAAATAGAGTGGATGACCGAACAGGGCCGCTCTTATGACTGTGAGGAGCATGTTGAAGGGACGCAATGTGTCGCCTCGGCGGTATTTTTCGAGCTAGGCGCACCGAAATGTGTGCTTAGTATCGGAGGGCCTAGGGTACGGATAAGCGAAGGGCTATTGGTAGGACATGACGATACTGCAGCTCGGACCGCGAATTGGGCAATCCAACGCTTCGGAGGCGTATCGCCAAGTCACTGGGCTAAATATGATTGATGTCGTGCTCTCGATTTCCGGCCTTGGTAAATCTTATGATGATGTTACCGCGGTCGACGGGCTAGATTTTGAGATATTTAAGGGACAATGTTTTGGGTTATTGGGGCCAAATGGGGCAGGGAAGACTACGACACTTGGACTGCTAGAGGGAATGGAAGAGCCAACCAGAGGGTCTGTCCGTTACTTTGGTAAACCATTTCCTGCCGACTATCAGGATCGTATAGGTATACAATTTCAGGCGACAGCTTTGCAGGATTTTCTGTCACCCTTTGATAACCTTAAACTTTTCTCAAGCTTCTACAATGACTCAATTCCTATGGATCAACTCGTCGAACAGTTTCGGCTGAATGATTTTTTGCATCGCGATACGCGTCGTTTATCTGGTGGGCAGCGTCAACGTCTGCTTCTCGCACTTGCTCTCGTACATAATCCAGAGATTATTTTTTTAGATGAGCCAACCACCGGACTTGATCCACGATCACGGCGCGAAGTCTGGGATATAGTCTCCGAGTTAAAGGCAGATGGTCGGACATTAATTCTTACCACGCACTATATGGAGGAAGCCGAGGCACTATGTGACGAGTTATTGATCTTGTCGCATGGAAAAACACTACTGCAAGGTGCTCCGAAGAAATTAATCAAGGAAGCCGGCGTATCGGACTTGGATACACTTTTTTTGTCACTGACGGGTGAGACGCTCGTTAAGACGCAGGAGGTCATTGAGTGAGTTCAATCCTCGTTTCTCTGCGACGCATGAAGGCAATTTTTATTGCTAGAAATCTCGAGTACCTTCGTGATCGAGCGAGTTTCGGTTGGAATCTTGTATTTCCGGTCTTGATTGTGTTTGCGCTTGCGGTCGTTTTTTCAGGTCCTCCGAGGGCGTTATTCGTGGTAACAGCGATTGGTACAGAAGCGCTTCCAGAGATGGTTAATTTCCCCGGAATCGAGATGGTTAGTGATCAAGAGGAAAAGGCTTTAGATCGCTTGTCGCGTCAACAAACAGATCTCGTTTTGAAGATTGTTGATGGGTCCGTCGGGTATTGGGTGAACGGTAATTCAGCGTCAGGCGCTATATTAGAATTACTTCTAAAGTACACCGAGGATCGACCATTGCAACGCGAGGAAACTGATGGGGCAGCAATTCGTTATGTTGACTGGGTGGTACCAGGGATTCTCGGGATGAATATGATGTATAGCGCACTTTGGGGTGTTGGCTATGTGATTGTAAGGTACCGACAGTCTGGCTACTTAAGGCGGCTGAAGGCCACACCCCTAACAAAGCTTGAGTTTTTGTCGGCTCAGGTATTATCTCGATTACTGGTAACCTTGACTGCAAGCGCTATTGTGTTTGTTGGTACTAATTTGATGCTGGATTACAAAATGGTAGGCAGTATCATTCTTTTGCTAATTACCGCTTTAATTGGTGGCTTAGCAATGATCACACTGGGCCTTGCGATCGCTTGTAGGACCGAAAGTAAGGAGTTCGCCGACGGTCTTCTTAATGCAATTACATTTCCAATGTTATTGTTGTCTGATGTTTGGTTTTCGCTAGATGGTTCACCAGAATGGGTTCAAATGATTGCACAGGTATTGCCGCTCACACACGTTTTGGAGGCAGCTCGCGCGGTGATGCTAGATGATGCTGGGTTCACGGATATTGCGCCAAACCTCGGGCTTTTATGTGGGTTTTGCGCGGTTGGTATGGGCATCAGCGTAAGACTCTTTAGGTGGTGATCATGAAACAGTCTGCATTGATACAGGGTGGTGCCAGTGGTCTAGGACAAGCCTTGGTAGATCGAGCTCTAAAGTCTGGAGAATTTGAGCGGATCTTTGTGACTGCACGTAATCCCGATCGCATCATAACAGGGGACTCCCGGGTGATCCCCATTGAACTTGATTTCATGAGTGATACATTGATCCAGGAAGCATCCGTGAAGGTTGCTTCTCACACTGACAGGCTGCATTTAGTAGTGACTACCGCTGGGATTCTGCAAGATGAGTCGGTCGGGGTGAGACCAGAAAAGAAACTTGCCGACCTTACTCGATCAAAACTTGAATTTGTGTTTTCTGTAAACTGTTTTGGGCCTTTTCTTTGGTACGCGGCTTTGGGTAGCCTGTTACGTCATCGAGAGCCTTTAATAGTCGCGACGCTCTCGGCGCGTGTCGCTTCTGTCGGAGACAATCGTTTGGGCGGTTGGCACAGTTATCGCGCAAGTAAAACGGCCCAAAACATGTTGACCAAGAATTTGAGTTTGGAGCTTTCACGTACCAATCCGAGGGCTGTGATTGTTGGCTTGCATCCAGGGACTGTAGATACTGATCTTTCTAAGCCTTTTCAAACAGGAGTTTCTTCTAATAAATTATTTAGCCCAGAGCAGTCAGCCGCCTATCTCTGGGATGTTCTTAAAAATTTGACGCCAGAGCGGTCAGGGCAGGTGATCGCATGGGATGGCCAAACGATCATCCCATGAGATTATGCAGTTATTGCCTGAGGACCGAACGCTCACAAAGCTCTCTGTCCATCGCAGGTTGTGGACTTCGTGCTTGCCTGCGCTCCCGAGACCCATGTTAACCCTGAGAATTTCCAGAAGAGCAGGGAATTCGCGCTCTTTACTCTCTGTTGAAAATATCCGGTTATTTAAGAATTGCATCCACGTTGCACTTAGAAAGATCGGATTAAATAACTTGGTGGCTGGTCGCATAAGCCTCGATGAGTAGTGCAAGACCTTCGAGAATATCGCTGCCAAATATAAGGTAGGTAACGATCACTGGTAAGTCGGGATTCTCGGCGTAGCCAGCCGCTCCAGTGACAGTGATTGTTCTGATTTTCAAAACACAGTCTTAGCGAGCAAAATATTACCGAATGCGACCGGGATCAGGGTCAATAAAAATGTGCGACTAAACGTAGCCATCTCAAAAAATCTTTTTCCGAGGGGTTAAGGGGCTAATAAAATGGATCTAAAAAAATAAATACATATATTGATCAATTCTATTTTGGAACTAATAATGTGATTTTGAGGTGATGTTGCAGAATTATAATGGACCGTCTTTCAAGGATACCAATTTTTGTTGCTGTTGCTCGTCATGGGAGTTTTGCTGAAGCAGCGAGACGTCTTGGCATGACGGGGTCGGCGGTTAGTAAGCAAGTTCAGCGGCTGGAAAATGATCTCGGTGCGCGCCTATTTCATCGGACAACTCGTCAATTGAGTCTGACTGACGAGGGATCATTTTTATTCGAGCGATCGGCGCCGCTCGTGGAGGGCATTGAGGAAGTTGGTGAGATGCTTGCTGGTCGCAAGGTGAATCCGGAAGGATCGCTTCGTATTTCTGCACCGGTCGGGCTCGCTCAACGGGTCTTAAAGGAGCCTTTGACCTCATTCATTATGAAGAATCGGGGCATTAATTTGCATGTCGAGTTGTCTGATCGTTTTGTTGATTTGGTTGGAGAAGGGTTCGATCTTGCGATTCGGATCGGTCACTTGGAGGATTCTTCGCTGGTCGCTCGAAGACTTGCAGATATTCCGATGGTACTCGTGGGTGCACCGATTTTACTTGCGGAATATGGGACGCCCAAGACACCAGATGACTTGGCTAATATACCTTTTGTACATTATGGATCTGATCGAAATGCACAACGGTTGAAGTTACAAAAAGGTTTAGAAGAACCGTTGCAAATCGTTACTCAGGCCAAGTTATCAACTAACAACGACCAGATAATGGTGTCCTTCGCGAGGGCGGGAGAGGGTCTGATATTGTTGCCTAGATTTATGGTCGAATCTGAGCTTCAGAATGAGCGTTTGCGAGAGGTACTCCCGGACTATCGACTAATTCCAGAACGAAAACTTTATGCCGTATTCCCTCACGGCCGCCACTTACCACTTAAAACCCGTGTATTGATAGATTTTTTGGTGGAAGAACTGGCTTAAAAGCCATTCAAAATGAGTTCGGAAATTGGGTCGGCCAGCGGAACTCCTAATCGTTGCTTCGGTTCACATTGGCTAAAGCAACAGCCGCCATATTGAAAATACCGCGAGGCGAGGTCGACGCTGTGGCAACATGCGCCTCTTTCTTGAGCCCGAGCAAAAGTGGACCCACGGTCACACCGTTTCCAAGCACCTTCAACAAGTTCCTCGCGATATTAGCAGAGTCGAGATTTGGACACACCAATAGGTTGGCTGTTCCTGTCAGTTTGCTATTTGGAAGTAGATCCAAACGGACTTTTTCTTCCAGCGCAGCATCTGCATGCATCTCGCCATCGGCTTCTATATCAGGGTATCGATCCATGAACATGGTCGCAGCTTGTCGAACTTTTTTCGCAGAAGTTGTGTTAGAAGATCCAAAATTAGAATGAGACAGGAAGGCAGCTTTAGGTTGAATCCCGAAACGTCGAATTTCGTCCGCGGCTAACTTAGCGAGTTCACACAACTGCTCAGCGGTCGGATCGAGGTTTACGTGCGTGTCCGTCAGGAAAATGGTCCCTTGCGACAGTATTAAAACTGTCAGAGCCCCAACTACCGGCGACGCTCCGTCGCGGCCAACGATTTCCTCGACTAACCGAAGATGCTTTCCATAGGTCCCAAAGGTACCGCAAAGCATCGCGTCAGCATCGCCCCGGTGAAGTAACATAGAGGAAACAACGGTTGTATTCGCACGAACGCGCGTTTGAGCCGCTTTTGGAGTCATGCCCTGGCGCGCCATGAGCGCGTGATATTCTTCACCTATCGGGGTCATAACATCGTCACTCAAGTTATCCACTATTTCAAAATCTTGGCCTGGTATGATTGATAGCCCCATAGATTTAATCTTTTCCTGAATCACGTTTGGTCTGCCAACAAGCGTGACGTCTGCAAGTCTTTCAGAAACGATCAATTGACAAGCCTGCAACATTTTGCCGCCCTCACCCTCGGCGAAAACTAGACGGCGTTTGGTCGCGCGGGCGGCCTCGAACATTGGCTTCATCAGCATTCCAGAACGGAAAACAAAACGACTCAGGTCGTCACGGTATGCACCCAGATCATCAATAGGTCGTGTCGCCACACCAGATTCGGAAGCCGCACGAGCGACTCCGGGCGGGATCTCCATGATCAAGCGGGGGTCGAATGGTTTAGGAATGAAATACTCTGGTCCAAACGTTAACTGCTCTCCTTGATAAGTATTTAATACTTCGTCGGACGGAGCCGCATGAACCATCGCTGCTATAGCTTCTGCGCAGGCCGCCTTCATCTCCTCATTGATGACTGTTGCTCCGCAATCGAGTGCGCCACGGAATAGAAATGGGAAACACAGCACATTATTTACCTGGTTTGGGTAATCTGATCGACCGGTAGCAATCAGCGCATCCGGACGAACTTCCTTAACTCTTTCAGGCATTATTTCAGGTGTTGGGTTTGCGAGTGCAAAAATTACTGGCCGATCCGCCATGTTCGCGACGTCATCCTGATCAATCACGCCGGGCACGGAGAGCCCTAAAAACACATCGGCACCGACTAAAGCTTCCTTTAAAGTCGCAAGTTCAGTGTCCCGGGCGTACTGTGTCTTATACTTGTCCATCGGACCTTCACGACCATTACGGAGAACCCCATGTTGATCGCACACTATTATGTGCTCTTGCTTGACCCCGAGTGTTTTCAGCATATTTAGGCACGCTTGGGCAGCTGCTCCGGCTCCCGAGCAGACTAGCTTGATTTCATCTAACTCTTTTCCGAGTAGGCGCACAGCATTGAGCATTCCAGCTCCAACTACGATCGCCGTTCCATGTTGATCGTCGTGGAAGACAGGGATATTCATCTGATCCCGGAGCCGCGCCTCTATCTCGAAGCATTCCGGGGCTTTTATGTCCTCCAGATTAATCCCTCCAAAAGAAGGCTCCAACGCAGAAACAACGTCACAGAAGCGATCAACATCGGTGGTATCGACTTCGATATCAATTGAGTTGATGTTGGCGAACTTTTTAAACAGAACCGACTTGCCCTCCATGACTGGTTTAGAGGCCAAGGGTCCGATTGCGCCAAGTCCAAGAACCGCTGTGCCGTTAGTGATTACCGCGACCATATTTGCGCGCGCCGTGAGTTCGGCAGCTTTACTGGGATCTTCAGCGATTTCAGCACATGCGTAGGCGACACCGGGGCTGTAAGCAAGTGACAAATCACGCTGTGTAGCCATTGGCTTAGTTGGTGCGATCTCTAATTTTCCAGCTGGCGCTGCATGGTGATAACGGAGCGCAGCTTCGCGGAGGTCGTTCGACATACAAATGATTTCCAAGTTTTACCAAGACTAATTAAAACAGTGTAACGTACTTCGTTGAATACGTAAGAGTTCAAAATATATTGTTCGATGAATTCGGATAATCTTTGAGTCAGGTCGGAAGACTCCAAAGTATTACAGGGGTTAAATTAGCTGATCTTGCGGGAATAAAATAGATTCGATTTGGGAGTCGAATATCCCGACCGCTCGGTGATAACATGTTTTTTTTTCTGGAGAGTTCTCATGAGCACACGTCTCCGTTTTTCTTATGCCGATCTCCACCAAACTATAGCGCATGGTGTTCGGCAAATTATCGCAAGTGACTTTCAGTTTGACGTCATACTTGCAATCGGTGGTGGTGGCTTTATTCCTGCGCGTATCCTGCGGACGTATGTGGAAAAGCCGCTGATTGCTATTTCGCTGGCCAGGTACCACCCCGACGAGCCACCATCAGACATTCCTTTCAAACTCCAGTGGGTAGACGGCGTAAATAATATGATTACGGGAAAACGTGTTCTATTGGTGGACGAAGTGGATGACGAGCGCACTACGTTGGCTTTTGCGATCGGTGAATTACTTTCGGAAAATCCAGCCGAAATTGGCGTCTTCGTTATGCATAATAAGTTGAAACCGAAAAAGGCGGAATTCCCACAAACGGTGAAGCATGTATTTGTCGGCAAGGACATTGAAGATGTTTGGGTAGATTACCCTTGGGATGCCCGAGATATCGTTCAGCATGAGCGTGATGCAGCAAAGGGTGGCATTCTTGAAGTCGATGAAGCCGAGGCGAAGGCCGCTTATCGGAACTAGCGCCTAGCGCGATTTTTCCCGGAACCAAGAATCGGACGGAAGGCTTTGGAACCAGTAGCGGCGAATTAAAAAAGCAACTAGAGTCATTAGAGCAGTGAGCAAAATATATAATAATGCTACACCACCATATACCCAAAGATCATAACTCCGTGAAAAGACAGTTCTAGCATGGCCCATCAAATCAAGCACAGTTATGGTACTAACGAGCGCACTCGCTTTAAGCAACAAAATTCCTTCATTCGCAAGCGCTGGCCATGAAGTTCGCATGGCTTGTGGGAAAAGGATTTTTTGGTAGGTCTTACGAGGATTCAGACCGATCGAATGAGCCCCCTCCAACTGACCCTGCGGTAGGTTACGGATTGAACCAATTAGAATATTAGTTTGGTAAGCTGCGGAATTAAGAGTCAAAACTATCAAGCCCACCCACCATCCACTACCTAAAAGTACCCATCCTGCTGACTGTTGAATCCACTTAAACTGTGCTAGCCCGTAGTACACCATCCAAAGTTGGATAAGTATCGGGGTACCCTGAAATATATAGACATATATTTTGATTGGTTTATGACTAAGGGTTGGTCCGATCGCAAGAAGTTGAGCCATCATTCTGGCGAGTAAGAAGGCGAAAATCAGTGCGAGCGTAACAAGCTCCAAGGTGGTGAAGAAGCCATCTATTAACCGGGCGCAGTATGGACTAATTGAACTTGGTAGGGTGTGCTCAAGCGGGACACACACGGTTTTGCCAATATCGTAGTGCCAACCTTTAAACCAAAAATAGATGCTCTTGAAAATTGCTTCTGTCATCAGTTTCGTCCAGCCAAGCTGACGCGATTTTCCAGTTGGATTTTGGCTTGATCACTTACCCAGGTCATCAATAAATACAAGACACCAGCTGCTAGGAAAAAAATAAACGGTTCTCGCTCTGTTTCCCCAGCGACTTTCGCTGTTCTTAAAAGTTCATCGAACGCGATGACGGCGATCAGAGAAGTGTCTTTGAGTAAAACGAGCCACAGGTTCATCAATCCAGGGAGCGCGTGACGCCACATTAAAGGGATGTGTACTTGGGTGGTCGTCTGTAATTTAGAGAGACCTAACGCCTGTGATGCCTCGAGTACACCTTTCGGGACCGCGTAGTACGCGCCCTTGAATACCTCAGAAGCATAAACCCCAAAAATCAACCCGAGACCAAGTGCTCCCGCCCAGAATTTGGGTGTTGATACCTTGAGATCCATCGCGATAGAACTCAGAAGTATGTTTATTAAGATATCGAGCCCAAAAAAAACAACCAAAACTACCAAGAATTCAGGTATTCCTCGAAAAAGAAGGGTCAATCCGTGAGCAAATCCTCGAAGAATAGTAATTGGTTGGATTTTACAGAGCGCCATTACGCCCCCAATTATCAATCCTATAACTAATGAAGCACCTGCGAGACTAACTGTCATCAGCGCTCCGATCAGGAGCTCGTCACCCCAACCGGAACGCCCCAGCGACAACTTAGATAATGTGTCCATACCGAAAGCGGGGGCTTTGGCCCCCAGATCTGATCAATAGATATCGGCAGAAAAGTATTTAGCGTTGATTTTCGCATACGTACCGTTAGCACGAATTGCATCAATCGCTTTGTTGAAGGCTGCTTTGAGATCTGATTCACCTTGGCGTATACCGATGCCAATCTGATCGTTTATATCAATCGCACTTCCGGAAAGCTCGTAACCACCGTTGTCCTTCAGCCAGTCCATCGCGGGATAGATGTCGGATACCATCGCATCCAAACGCCCAGAAGAGAGATCAGCGTAGGCAGCGGTTTGGGTGTCATACAACTTTACATCTGACTTGCCCATGAGATTGTCTTCAGCCCATTGTGAGGCCAAAGTGGAACGCTGCGCACCGACCACCTTTCCTATCAAATCTTTTGCGCCACCTACCTTTCCTTTCTCACCGATAATAGCGAGGTAATTCGAGTAATACTTGTTGGTGAAGTCAATTGTCTTCTTGCGTTCGTCCGTTATTGACATTGAGGCAATAATCGCATCGTACTTCTTCGCGATCAGTGCAGGAATTATTCCATCCCAATCCTGCGCCACTAGTTCGCAGTTCGCTTTCATCTCTTTACAGAGGGCCATCGCGATATCGACATCAAACCCAATGAGTTTGCCGTTCGTATCGACGCCATTGAACGGAGGATAGGCGCCCTCAGTTGCAATACGCAAAGGATCCGGGATATCTCCGGCGTTAGAGGTTGCCGCAACGGCACTAAAAGCAAGTGCCGATAAGAGTGTTTTGATCATGGTTATAATCCTTTTTTGTGAGGACGTTATCATATCAGGTTTACCAAGTCCCGGTATTAGACATCGTAGCCCAAGGCTCGGCTACCGGCAGTGGATTACCAGATTGTAAAAGTTCAACAGAGATCCCATCGGGACTTTTAACGAAAGCCATATAGCCGTCTCTTGGCGGTCGGTTTATGGTGACGCCTTGATTTGCTAAGTGACCGCATAACGCATAGATATCGTCGACTCGATAGGCAAGATGCCCGAAATTTCTGCCACCAGCATACTCTTCGGAGTCCCAGTTATAAGTTAGCTCGACGAGTGGTGCTTTGTTTTTCTTGGCGGCATCAACATCGCGTGGAGCTGCCAAGAAAATCAAAGTAAAACGACCGGCCTCACTCTCGTAACGTCGAACTTCTTGTAATCCCAGTCCATCGCAGTAGAAACGTAACGAGGCCTCGATGTCAGTGATACGGATCATAGTGTGAAGATATTGCACAGAGCCTCCAATTTTTTTTTAAAATTGCTTTTATTCGCCCGAAATAAGGCGCATAAAACACTTTTAATTTACTACAGAAGTCGAATGTAATGCGTCAACTAATCATAGGCCTTTCTTTCTTTGTCTCGCAGTCCTTGTTGGCTGCAGGAGCTCCCGTGTACGTCGATAAGGCTGTAATGATGCAAGTACAGTCCGGTACGGCGGTTTCAGGGCGTGTAGTCGCAGGCGAAATTTATACGTTATCTGCCGAGATTTCAGAATCCATAAAGTCCATGACAGTGCGAGTCGGAGATAGGGTAAAAGCTGGGGACGTTCTTGCAAAGATGGAAGATACAGAAATTCGCAATGATTTAAAAAGCCTCAAAAATCGAATGGGATATCTGCAAGCACAACTAGCCTTGTTGCGCCAGGGTAAGGCTGTCCGTGAGCAGCAGTTGAGACGCGCACAGAGTCTGACAACTAAAGATTTATTGACACGCGATGCTTCTGAGGAAGTGGAACTTAACGTTATTGATGTTGAAACTGAGATCGTTAAGACGATCTACGAGCTAGAGGACTTAAAAATAGAAATTGAAGACGTGGAGCGACAGCTGGAGCATACAAAGGTAACAGTGAATACAAGCGGTCGAATCATTGAAGTCAACGTCACCGAAGGCCAATACGTCAGTTCTGGGGATCAATTATTTCAGTTATTACCTGATTTGGGTCTTGAGGTGGAAGCGGAAGTAAGACCAGAAGCCTACGAATCGATATCCGTGGGACAGGTCATTGCCGGGAAGATTCGTCAATCTTTGTATGATCTTAAAGTTCGTGCCCTTATTGCAGAACAGAACCAAAGAACTGGATCTCGAACTATTCGGCTTCAGTTTGTAAACCCCCCAAAAGAGAATCTCGTGCTCGGAGAACCGATTGATTTGAGATTACCGATTGGACAAATGAGCGAACAGATCACGATAGCGAAGGATGCTGTGGTTCCGAGTAAGGATGGACATCGAATCGTATTGGTCATCGACGGTAAAGCGGAACCTCGTCGCATCGTACTTGGTGTGGGGGTTGGTAATCGTATTGCGGTCATTAGAGGATTGAAGGCCGGTGATATGGTGGTAACTCAAGGTCAAGAGGGTCTTCGAAGAGGTCAGAAGGTAAGTGTCCTCGGAGACCAATCTTGAGTAGTTTGATTCGCGGTGCGATTACGCATCCGATTGCTGTATTGGCGATTGTCTTGGCAATGATTTTATTTGGCTTAGCTTCGCTCCAGAACATCCCAATACAGATGACTCCAGATATCGATAAACCTGTACTACAGGTGCGAGTGAGTTGGCCGGGCGCCTCACCCAAGGATGTTGAGCAAGAAGTTGTGCTTCGACTGGAGCGTGAGTTAACGAGTCTATCCGGCGTTCAGAGTGTGGAAAGTGACAGTCGTCGCGGACGTGCTCGCGTCACCCTAACATATGGTGTTGGTCAGGATATGGATGCAGCTCTTGTGAAGCTTCTTGGTCAGCTGGCTAGGGTATCTGGACTACCAAAAGGTTCGAAATCACCAGAGATCAGGACATCGAATTCGGAAGATTCCCCAATCGCCCGGATGGCGCTTGTAGCTAAGGATGGGGTGGATATCGATATTGACACCCTTAGTGAGTTTGTAGATACCGTAATTTTGGAGCCATTGAGTCGTATCTCGGGTATATCTGAAGTCACTTCGTGGGGAGGTGCCAAACGGGAGATTCGCATCGCGCTTGATATGGATCAAGTTGCGGATTTCGGATTATCGGTTACAGAGATTGCGGAGGCTATTAAGGCATCGTCAGCTGAAGTCACAGCTGGCAAGGTTACTGAGGGTAATCGGAGCTTTACGTTACGTACAGAGGCCATAAGTTATACCCCCGATACCGCTAAAGAACTGGTTGTTCGAACTGAGGTTCGTGACGGCAGGATATTCAACGTTAAGTTATCGGATGTCGCGAATGTAGAGCTCGGATATAAGTCCCCGGACAGCTTTCGGCGTTTGAATGGTAAGCCT